>JAHHTP010000021.1 GCA_020024615.1 Oscillospiraceae bacterium | reverse complement strand
TTACTACGCTATATTATAGTGTAGTTGATTATGAAGGGGGAGAGTTTTATGAAATCGAAATTTTTCAAAACCATGGCCACAGCAATGGCGACTATCATGGCATGTACTGCATTTTCAGCTGTGGTATTTGCGCAAACGAATATAACAGAGGATACCGGTGTATTTTACAATATTTCTCAAGATGAGCAGCGTGGTGACTTCATTGTTGGTATGGATGCAGATTATATGGGAAATCTTAGTTATAGTGTGAAAAAATATACCGGAACAGACAGTGTTGTGAATATTCCGGAAGGAATTAAGATCATTGGTGCCAACGCCTTTCAAAACAATCAAACCATGACAGAAGTACATATTCCCAATAGTGTGGAAATCATAAATTCGAATGCATTTGAGGGATGCTCCTCTTTGAATAATGTTGTAATACCGGATTCTGTAATGAATATAGGGACTCATTTATTTTTAGGGTGCGATAGTTTAACGAATTTGACAATTTCAAAGAATATAACTGGAATAAGCCCAGAAACTTTTATTGGGAATCCATGGTGGGAGAAAAATTTTGAAAAGCAAGACTATCGTGTTATAAATAATATCTTGTTTAGTATATCAGATAATATGAAAAAACAGGCAACATACCATATTCCGGAAGGCGTTACCAAAATTGATGATAGTATATTTTCTAAGAATAACAACATGCAAGAGGTTTATTTTCCCAAATCATTGATAAGCATTGGAGATAGTGCTTTCCGTTCTTGTAAACATCTGAAAAAGATACATTTTCAGGATGGGCTTACAGAAATAGAAAGAAGTGCATTTGCTGACTGCATTACTTTGAATCATGTGGTATTGCCAGACACTGTAAAAGCAGTGGGATGGTTGGCGTTTGATGGTTGTGATAGTTTGACCGATTTAACAATTTTTAAAAATGCTACCGAAATTGGCACTTTTTCTTTCAGTGGTAATCCTTGGTGGAAAAATACATTTAAAGGAAAAGGTTATTTCATCATCAATAATGTTCTGGTAGGTATCTCACGAAAAATAGCAGCACAGCAAATCCTTGTGGTCCCACAAGGGGTTAAAAGTGTTGCAATCAGTTATCGATATGCAGCATTTCAAGACATGATACTGCCGCCATCTGTGCAAGCCGTACATAGTGTCGGATGGGAAAACTATTTGTATAATTTCTATGCAGAAAAAGGTACAATTTATGCTAAAGACCTTCATTGTGAATATGACAACCTGATTTACTTTGGACTGAATACCGATCGAGCATATTTAAGTAAAGGCGAAACATTCCGGCTTGCATTAAATATTCCGCTATCATGCGATACATATGACCCCAACATTCCAAGTCCAGATAAAGATTATTCCAATACCAGCAAAAATCCGCAGATTGCCTTAAATATTCCAAGATCAAAAGAATGGAAAACCAGCAACAATAAAGTAGCAACGGTGGATAAAAACGGCAAAGTAACTGCCAAAGGATATGGAACAGCTAAAATTTCTACAAAATTATATGGAAAAACCTATTCTTGCAAAGTCACTGTGCATAAAGGCGGCTTCATCACTAAAAACAAAAATACCTATTATCTCGACCAGAATGGTAAAAAAATTACCGGTTTCAAACAGGTGAGTGGAAAAAAATATTACTTTGATAAATATGGTGTAATGGTAAAATCTAAATTTATAGATATTGGAGAAGATACCTACTATTTCGGTCACAATGGTTATGCTTATACCGGTTTGCGCAAGAACCAATCCGGTAAACAATATTATTTCCACAATGATTGCACGATGGCGAAGAATGAAGTCATTAAAATCAAAGGAAAGAACTACTATTTCCAAGAGGACGGTTCGATGCTTAAATCAAAATTCAAGAGCAAGGGTTATGTGTATTACTTTGGTAAAAATGGTGCTGCTTTAACCGGTTTACATAAAACTCGTTCCGGCTATATTTACTATTTTGATGAAGAAGGTCGAATGGAGATTTATTCCCATACCATTGACGGAAAAGAATATTATTTCCATGATTATTGGGATAAACCATACGGTGCCGCACATACTGGTTGGAAAAAATGGTATGGGGGAGATAAATCCTATTACCATAAAGATGGTGCCAAGGCGAAAAATGAGCTGGTAAAAATTGATGGTAAATACTATTATTTCGATAAGCAAGGAATCATGCAGAAAAATCTGACTAAGACCATCAAAGGCAAAAAGTATCACTTCGGCCCGAAAGGCTATGCGATCTGATAAGGTTGCAGATAACCAAAGTTTCATTTTTTCTGACATAGAAAGGGGTCTTGAGCATGAAACAATTTTTAAAAATTGCACGCAATCGTTTTGTTGGTTTTACTGCGAAAATTGTCCTGACAATTATGTTTTTTGCAGGGCTCTGGTGGCTTTTAGACCTGTTTTTCGGACAGTTTCTCAGTACATTTATGAATCTACTTGCGCTTTTTTGCTTAGCTGTTGCTTTCATTGTCAGCCTGTGTTTGGCAAATGTTATTGTGGAAAAGATTTTCAACTGTATCATGGAAAATAAGATACGCAATGGCGGATAAAAATTTTTTGAATAACACGAAACCCCCACACCCTATGTGATGTGGGGGTTTTTCATGATGAAAGACCAGTGGGAATTATGAATTGGTTTCCATAGTACTTTGAGGCTGAAAAAGTTTGTCCGTCAGCTTATGATATACCAAGATAAAGACAAAGCCAAATAGTACACCCAGCAGGTTATTCTGGATACGCAGCAGGGCTGCTCCTGGCGCACCGTATATTCCGGCAGCTATTAACAGTGCCCCCAAACAGTTGATCATAGTTTTGTGGTAATATTGGCTACAGAATCCCAGGCAGAAGCCGCCAAGCGGTCCTAACAGTGAATGCATGGAGTCAGGTGTTAATTGATAGATGACAAAGAACAGGGCAGAACCAGCGATAACACCCAATACACGCTGCCAGCAGCGTTCTTTGATCTGTGCGGAATATGGATAGGAGGACAACAACGAGCCACAGGCAAATCCCATCCACATAAAGCGTTCCAAATGCAGCGCACTGCCCAATGTTAAAACAAGGCCAATGCCGATTGCCATGCGTAGCTGCCATTTGCTTTTGTCCTGTGTCATATCAAATCGTGCTACAACATCACGGAATCGCACCTCTGTGTTTTTGTTGCGGTGCTTGAAATAAAAAATAGTGCCGCAGATCAAATATCCAACCAAAGTCAGGATAAAACGTTTCCACAGCAGCACACCTGTCACCGGATTTCCTGTCAGAAAAATATAGGAAAATCCATATAAGCCACCGTTTCCCATTTCCGGTTGCTCGCAGGTCATGAGAAGAATGATCATAAAAGCGGTAAAATGAATCAGGACAGCTAGAATTGGATGAACAAATGTTGTGGCAACCGGTGCAAACAGCAAAAGCAGAAATACAATTGCTAAATTAAACATGGAATCCTTGATGCAATAGCCGAAATCTACAAAGCGTACAGAAAGCAGAATACACAGCAAAGCGACTGCCATAGGGCTATTCTCGGAGCCGAATAATTTGCCCATCGGGGCGATAAAGAGAATGGAAAAGCCTACCAGCAGCATGGAGCGCACTACCATAGAAGCCTGGATTTTATATCGTTCTTTTGCTGTTTGCGCAGCACGCATATTTTTTTTCAAAACAGCGGGATCTAATTGCAACATATCATAAAAACGCAATGAAATTACCTCCTAAATCATTTAAGTTCTGTTGTTTCTTGTGGAACATCTGTGTGTTGATTTGCAGTCTGAATCAGCTTGCAAAGGGTGTCAAATTCCGATCCCATGCGTCTGCGCAGGTCGTACAAAGGCTGTAAAATTGCACCGTAATTTTGTTTGAGTTCGATCTGCCCCTGCTCGGTAAGAGAAAGGATGTAGCTACGCTCATCCTTTAAGGATTTTGCTCTTTGAATACATCCTTTTTCAAGCAGATTTTTTAAACAGCGGCTGATGGCTTCTTTTTTCATTCCACTGCTTTTACTCAGCGCAAGGGGGGTGTTTTCTTCTGGTTTTAAATAGAGTCTGGATAAAAGTTCCCGTTCGCTGTTGGTCAGTGTTTGTTTTTGTTTTTTGGCCAGCAATGCTCTGGAAAAACAATGAAGTTCGTATTGGTAAGAAAGCATTTGCAGCCAGTCGATTTGATCCATGCATCTCATCCTTTCATATAGTTAACGATGTTAATTATAATACGAATTTTTTGTTTTGTCAACTCCTATAAAAAAATAATGTGTGGAAGAATGCAAATCCTCTATACATATCGTAATTTTAATGTTATGCCGCTCATCCAAAAGGAAAACGGTTTTTCTAATGAAATATAAATTGGATATCGCAAAAGCGATTTTAGCAACAGCAAGTTGCTTGTTTTTTGGGTGTGGTGGTGATATAATAGCCTTGAGGTGATAAACATGGAAACAAAAAATATGATACATGAACTCCGCATAAAAAGTGGATTATCCCAGGATGAGCTTGCAAATAAGGTGTATGTTACACGACAGGCAGTATCTCGTTGGGAAACCGGCGAAACGACACCAAATACCGAAACATTAAAACAATTATCCAAGCTGTTTGATGTTTCGATCAATACGCTTTTAGGCTCGCCTCGAAAGCTGATTTGTCAATGCTGCGGTATGCCGCTTGACGATTCTTCTTTCAGCAGAGAGCCGGATGGTACTTTTAATGAGGAATACTGTAAGTGGTGCTATACAGATGGAAATTTCGTTTACACTACCCTGGAGGAATTGACCGATTTTCTTGTAGACCATATGTCCAACAAAGATTGGCCTGCTGAACAGGCAAGGGCGTTTTTTGAGGAAAATTTGCCACGCCTGAATTATTGGAAACGATTAAAAGACTGAGATAAAGGTACTGGTGTAATACTATCAATTAGAAATGATTAAACGGCGCAGCTGCTAATTAAGCGGCTGCGTTTTTGCACTATTTTTAAATCAAATGTATTATATATCAATTGTTTTGTATTATTCTACATGATTTTCTATTATAATCGTATTACAATAAAAGAGATACTTCAAAAATTATATGGAGGATATAGATATGAATTTTATCAGATTACGTTTTCAGCATAACCCGATCAAGCCAAATTGCACCCGACAGGCTTATGCGGAATTTGTAAACTGCGATGTGCAGAGCATCAAAGGTATTTCGGGTATCACGCAGTATGAAGATGAGGCAGAGTATCGCTTAAGAGATAAAACAAAATTGCAGCTGCCTGACTTTTCCGTTATGCATTATTTGCAGTATGAGGCAGCAATGTATGTGAATGAGCAGTCTAAAATCATTCTCCATTGTGCAGATGATACCTTAACCGTTGGGATTGCTGAAATCAAAAATGAATTACAGACCTTTACGGTCAATGAAAAATTCAGTATTGACATTTATATTCATCAGGACGCACCGACCGGTTTTTTGTCGGTTACGCCAAATGTGGTAAAAGCAGGCGATAGGGTGACATTTGAGATTACCTATACACCGGACGAAGTATCCATTCAGAAGGGTGGTATCATTCGTATTCTGACCCCATTTACCAGTTTTTCAGCACCATGCGATAAAATTCAGGAGCGCTTTTATTACACTTCTCAAACGGCGAAGCTGTCCATTCAGCAGGCACCGTATGCATTCCGTTTCAGGGGTTATGTTTATGACATCACTGTAGAAAGCGGAGAATTTAAGAAGGGTGACAGCTTTACGCTCTTACATACCAATTTAAGTGATCGTGGCATTACCGTACAGCCGTATATTCAGGATGAAGTGTATTTCCTTGGCTGGGAGGATGCGACAGGCAGAGGCATTTTCAATCCAATTCCGTTAAAACAGTGTGCAAAATTTGGCATTATTCCGAATCTTCCCAATAGAATCCGCATTAAGGCACAGCAGCTGCTCAAACCGAATGAGAGCCTGACCTGCGAATTTTTGGTTCTGGATGACTGGTACAATCCGACCTTTGATTATGATGGTTCGATTGAAGTTACCCTTTCCAAAGATGGAAATTGCCAAACGCAAAAGGTTAGCATTAAAAAATCCCAGGGCAGCTTTGATTTTGGTAAGCTGGAAAAGGGTTTTTATGTTTTGGAAGCCAAAGCAGGCAATTTGAAACCGGAAATTCTTTCGATTTATGTGGATGAAAGCAACGAGGAAAAGCTTTATTATGGTCAGCTGCATGCACACAGTGAAATCTCTGACGGCACATTCAGTGCAGAACATTACTTTCATTACGGTAGAGAATACGGTAAACTTGATTTCTGTAGTCTGAGCGATCATGACTGGGAAGTTGTGGAACACGCCAGAAACAAAGATAACAATAAGCTGGGCAAGTTAAAAGAAATCTGTAATCGATATAATGAAGATGGCAAGTATGCCACTCTGATTGGTTACGAGTGGATGGGCAATGAGGGACATATCAATGTTTATTTTGAAGGCGATGAGAATCTTGATTTATATTCCGGAAATGTATCATTGCTGAAACAGGATAAAATGTACTGCACCCAGAAGGAATTTGTCGAAGCGTATCAAGGCAGAAAGGATGTTATTTTAATTCCGCATATTTCACATGGCTCAAAACTGGACACCTTTGATGAGACGATTGAACCAGCAGTGGAAATCTATTCCATGTGGGGATATTCAGAAGACACTTGTGCATGTCATGAGAATCAGCCTGGTTTCAAACAGTTTTTAGCAGAAGGCAAAAAATTTGCTTTTGTCGGTGGTGCAGATGCTCACCATGGTATGCCGGGACAAACAGGACTGCATTCCAAATATACCATGCTTCGCTATCGAGAAGGTCTTGCCTGTGTGCTTTCCAATCATTTGACCCGAAAAGATATTTTCCAAAATTTGAAAGAGCAGAATTGCTATGCCGTAACCGGTGAGCGTATTCTGATTCTGCCAAAAGTGAAAAATATTGGTGATATGCTGGAAGTTGAATTGAAAATCGGTGGTACCAATCCAATTATGGCGATTGAAGTCATTTCAAATGCAGGTGTGGTATATGCTGTTCAGCCGAATCAGATTACAGTATGTGAAACCATTCAAATTAAACGCACCCATGTAGAAAACGAATTCTTTTATATCAAAGTTACCCAGAATGATGGGGAAAAGGCATATTATAGTCTTTGCAAATTCTTGAAATAATGATTCGTGCAATAACCTGCTAATTTATATTGTCTGCTGTTATTTTTAATCCAAACAGATTATTCTGATTCCTTGTGAGAATAAAAAATAAGCGGAAGCCTAACATCAAGGTTTCCGCTTTTTACTATCTGGGTTTAGAAGTTTTATGGTTCGGGTATCAGGGGGCATCACATGAAAGCAGTTCGCTGTTGTGATGCAAAACCGGGAAGGATACTTCAGCTTTGAACAGATCGCCATCAATGGTAAGGGTCAGGCTGCCGTTCATGAGTTCGGTTAAGCTTAATGCGATGGAAAGTCCCAGTCCGCTGCCCTGTACCTCGCCGCGTGAAGCATCGTTACGGACAAACCGTTTTGCCAGTTCCTCGCTCGGTATGTTGAGTTCGTCCCGAGAAATATTCTTCATCGAAAAGGCGCCCTCTGGTGTCAAATCAATGAATATACGCGTTCCGGATAGCGCATATTTGCAGACATTGGACATCAGATTGTCCAGCACACGCCAAAGGAGTCTGCCGTCCGCTTGAATCATAACGGGTGTTGGAGGCAGATGCAACACTGGCTGCAATCCAGCCGCTTCGAACCGGTCGGCATACTCGCCGATTGCCTGATTAACGGTCAGCGCATAATCGAGCAACTCCATATGCGGTTTGATGTTTCCGCTCTGCGCTTTGGATGCTTCAATCAAATCTTCAGTCAGCTTTTTGAGCCGTGTGGATTGCTTTGTCAGGATGGAAATATATTGCTGGGCGGTTGGGTCATCCAGATGCAGCTGGTCGAGCAGGTCGATATAATTGATGATGGAGGTCATCGGTGTTTTGATGTCGTGGGAAACATTGGTGAGCAATTCGGTCTGGAATCGTTCGCTTTTCATCTGTTCCGAAACGGCTGCCTGAATGCCATCACCAATCGAATTGAGAATTTCGGCGTGTTCTCGAAATTCCCAGAACATATCCTCAGCATTGATCTTTTCTTCAATGCCGCCGTCTTTGATTCGCAAAGCTCCGGTTTTCAGCATCTGCATATTCACGATACACAGCCCGAAAAATATGATCAAAAACAGCTTGTAAATAATCCAAATGATGCAGAAAACCGAGAATAATACGGTGTTTTTTTCAATGTTCAACGAAGAAAACAGTACCATCCATCCCGTATCCAATCCGGTTAACAACAGGAGAATCAGCCCGGCTCGTTTCCAAAGCGACAGATTTTGCCATAATAAAGTTAGTCGGCGTGTCGCCGGATTCTTTGCAATTTTGGATAGGTTATCCCCTGTATGATGCACAATCGGGTTCGAAGCACTGCGCGTGCGCCACTTGATTATCAGCACGCAGGAAAACCATACCGTAACCAAATAGAGCAGTGTCCCGAGTATAATTTCAGCAAATCGGTAAGGCTCCAGCAGCATTTTGTTCAGAAATGGGCGACATATCAATGCGCTCAACACAAGCAGGAGATATGCACAAATTATCACAAAAACAGGCATTTTTGCCAGCAAAGGCGAGCAGAACAGTTCTTTGCTGGCATACTTGTGTCCAGCAGAATGAATCAGCAATCCAGAAAAGATCAGAGCCGATATGCCACAGATGAGGGCGGCAATCCATACGACATAACGCAGGATGTATAGGGCGTTGACATATTGATATGCTGCTGTATAGTGATCGTTTCCCACCAAAGGCAGAATAAGCTGTGCTGTGATCTGCACCGGAATTTCGTTGTTCTGGAATTTGTATTTTCGAATCACCGTGTTTTCGGATTCCGCTATTTTGCGATTGCGGTTGGTGAACACAATCTTCTGATCAACAACGACATGAAACCGCAGATTGGGATGAATGTTTTCGCCCATGTATTGTTGAATGTTGTCTTTGGTCAGGTCGTTGGAAATCTGATAGTAAAGCTTATTGACATCGCTGTCCATAATGCGGTTCAATGTTGGTTGTACCACTGTGTCCAGCGGCAGGGAATAGTAGCTGTTCTCAAGCGCATAGGTTCCCAGCATCAGGCAGCATCCGCACAGCAGGGTGCAGATAAGCATTCCCAGTGCCAGGAAGATTTTGGTGGGTTTGGAAAGCCAAGCCATACTATCCCTCTTTTCTTTGCAGATTATCCGAAATGCGGTAGCCCTGCCCCCAGACAATGGTCAGATAACGCGGGTTATTCGGATTGATCTCGATCTTTTCCCGCAGATGTCGGATATGTACGGCAATGGTATTGCCCACCGCATACGGCTTGTCGCCATGCAGCTGCTGATATAATTGCTCAGGAGAAAAGGTTCTTCCTGGTGCGCGCATCAGGGTTTCAAGAATGAGGTATTCGGTTTTGGTAAGGCTAACCGGTGTATCGTCCACCGTCACCGTTTTGTTTAAGGTATCCATTTGGATGCCGCCGATGGTGAGAAAATGTTCCTCTTTTTGCACACCACCTAAGGTGTGATAGCGTCTTAACTGGGAGCGGATGCGTGCAAGTAGTTCCATCGGCACAAACGGTTTGGTAATATAGTCATCTGCACCGACGGTGAGTCCCAGCACCTTATCCTCATCCTCACTTTTGGCGGTCAGCAGAATAATCGGGATATTGGAATAGGTGCGGATTTCAGTGGTAAAGTGAATACCATCCAGTCCAGGCATCATCACATCCAGCAAAATCAGGTCAATGTCGGGTTGATTTTGTAAGACTTCCCGAGCCATAGCAGCATGGTAGCATAAAACGGTTTGATAGCCGGCTTGGGTCAGGTAAATATCAATTGCGGACACAATATCCTTATCATCATCACAAATCATGATCTTTTGCATACATATTCCCCCTTTCTTTATAGTATATCATAAAAAAACGGTTCACACCAGTATAACAAATCTTAAGAATCTCTTAAGATTTACTGGATGATATGGATTCCTTAAGAAAATCTTAAGATTTCAAAAATCACTTGAAATGCTAGGGGGCATCGAATATAATAAATTTATAAGGTAAATACACAGCTATCTGAAATTTTTATCATGGGGGAATTGGTCATGACAAGGAAATATCGAATATTATCCTGCCTGCTGGTATTTGCGATGTTGTTAACAGGTTTGACCGGATGTGAATTCGGCTTGCAGCAGACCGATGGATTGAAGATTGATACGCTGGATACAGGGGACACTTATTATCAACATATCAAAGCTTCTTATCAAAAACAGTATCCGAATGTCACCGTATCGGATTGTAGCTCGTTGTGTTCTTATAAAGCCCATATGCAGTTTGGGGATTCTTTGGATTTCGATGAGATGATGTATTTACAGAACTATTACGACCAGCTGACCAGTGATCTGATTAAGGGTGTGCCTAAGGATATTATATTTATGGATAATTATTACCGCTGGTTTGATACAGGGACACCACCGGATTATCAGATGATGATGGAAGCAGGAAAATTTGCAGATTTGAAACCATTGTTTGCAAAATATGCGCCAGAGGTGGATATTTCCCGGTTTACGCCTTGGGAAAAGGATGGAAAACTGTATGCAGTTCCCGTTTTTTCCCAGCCGTTTGTACTCTATTCGATGGAAAACCTGCTTGCAAAGTGGGATTTTGAACTGGATACCAACGATAATATTTTGGTTTTCCTGCGCAAATGTGCCGCATGGGAGCAGGAACATGGCACAAATCCAAATGCACCGTCGGTATTTTCCAGGCAGGCATGGGAATTTCTCTATCAGAATATTTTTGATATTCTTGGTGTTGAGATTCTGAATTATGATGCGCATACAGCAGATTTTGATCAGCCTGAGGTTTTGGAAATATTACAGCTGCTGAAAAGCCTTCGTTGTGATATCAGCGAGCCAGTTTTGGGAAAGCTTGATTCCCAACCACTGTCGGAAGTATATGGAAACTTTTTGTTCGGCCGCATGGGTGGATGGTATGATGGTGCTGTATTGGCAAGCTGCGGCAGTTTAATTGATCATTCGGTCAGTGTCCCATTGTGGCAACAGGATGGCCGTATGGCGGTCAGCAGCAGTCTGTATCTCATGATTCCACAAAAGGCTGTGAATAAGCGCAATGCAATACAATACCTTGCGATGTATATTGATTCTTCCAAATATGACCGCGCTTCAATGATGCAGTATCTGTTTAGTTATTTTGGCATGGACAAGGAATATTTCGAGAATGGGCTGAATGTCCTAACTGTTCGGGCATATGTAACAGCTGATTTTAAGGATGTTGCACGCAAAATGTACGAGAATCAGGGAAAAGGCTGTCTGCCTACATACTGGTCACGCAGTCTGGTTGATTTACTGGATGATTATATGCTCGGCGCAATTTCGATAAAAGAACTTAAAAAGCAGGCACAAATGAGGCTCGAAAATTATATCACAGAGTAATATGCAAAAAAGTTTTACGCCCTGGGTATTTTTGGGCGTATTTTGATGTGCATAATTGGCACGGTTTTGCTAAAATATCAAAAAACGCACCCCCTCGTAAAGTTTGAGGAGGTGCTAACTTTATGTTATGGGGAGCACAGAGTGATCTGCTTAAATATCACAGCATTCGAAATCGTTGTCGATATAATGTGCGATAAATTTTGCTTTGAATTTCCGTCGGTTGCAGATGGAGTTGGTATTTCCGGATGGATCCAGGTCTTCTGGAAGAACAAAATTGATGCAGCGAATGAGAATATCCTTACAGCTTCTGTACGAATGTGCAGGAATGGTAAAGATTTTCATGCCACGCTGATATTCTACATGGTGGTAGTCCACTTCGGTCAGGATAACCGCCAAAGCGACGCGCCGGTGTGGGCAGACATTTTTTAAAGTGACATCCAGCTGTAAAATACGCCCAAGTCCATCTAACATCAGGTCGCCTGCATCAAATTGCAGGGCGTCTACACAGCGGTCAATTGTGACATCGACTGGCGTTGGACATGGTTCCGGCTGAACGATAATATCGCAGTTTACCATGATTTCAGGCGATGGGAAGGAAACGGTATGTTGTTCCTCATCATTATATAGAATGGTTTCATTGACCGGCTGCATACCAGATTGCGAACCGATATGCTGTACAGTAAACACCAGTTGTGCGTTTTCGGTTGCAAGTGCGCCGAGTTCGTCAAGCTCCCATTTTAATGCATGGTTATTTAAGAGGGTAGCCGAACCTTTGGTTGTGCTTTTGATTGCGGTAATCTGGAAGTCCGGCATAACAGTTTCGTTTATGACAATTTGGGTGGCACCTGGTTTGGCAATGTTTTTGGCAAGATCTTCAAACAGCTCCTCCAGTTGGGTATCGTCTGGGGCGATGGAAACATAAGTAGAGGACGGTTTGCTTGCCCAATCTTCCAGTGCATCCTGATCCAGTCCGCCAGTACTTTCTAATCCGATGCAGTAAATAATGGCTCCGTTGGCTTTTGCGCTGTCTGTAATAGGGGACGGGCTGGGACCAACAGTCGTTTTGCCATCGGTAAACATCACCATAACCTTTGCGTTGTTGGAATTTTGGTCGAATAGATCCACTGCTTTGGTAAATGCGTCATAGTGATTGGTGCGTCCGCCATTGTTCAAGGAATCAACAGCGTTTTTCAAGTCGTCCACCGAAGTAATGAGCTGGGTGTTCTCAACGGCATCGTCTGCAAAACTGACAATGCCGATGCGGCTGCCAAAGCCGATCTGTCCATCCGCCTGGGAGTCTGTTGCCTGATCAATGATGTCGATAAATTTTTTGGCACCATTTTTCATATAGGTAAACGGATCGCCGCTCAAACTGCCGGAACGGTCAAGAATCAGAACAATATCGGTTGGATTGGAAATGATTTCTGGTTCTGCGGTTAATGACAGTGTGATGTCAAAATTCTCGCCACAGTTAATCTCGTTGGTGCTGATGGTTTTATTGGAAGCGGTAATACCCATATCGTATCATCCTTTCTAAACCTCCCGCTGATACAGGGGGTTACTTTAGGATATGTGACTGGGGATAAAAGGGTGAAAGCCCCAAAAAATTGGCTGTGATAATCTGTGCATAGAATGGTCATTTCCTGTTTACAAATGGAAATAAAAAGTGTATAATAATGGTGGATTATATATAGAAAGGATTATTTGATATGGCAGACAAAAAAAACATGACGGCAAAGCAATACCTCAAGCTTTTTACTTCTACTTTTTCGTTGAGTGCGTTTACATTCGGCGGAGGGTTTGTCATCATCCCACTGATGAAGAAAAAATTCGTGGATGAGCTGCATTGGCTGGAGGAAGAAGAAATGCTCAACCTCGCAGCAATCGCGCAATCTTCTCCAGGTGCCGTGGCGGTAAACGCGGCAATTTTGGTAGGATACCGTTCGGCTGGCATTTTAGGCGCATTTATCAGTATTCTTGGGACTGTGCTGCCACCGCTGATTATCATTTCGGTAATTTCGTTTTTCTACCAGGCATTTCGCTCTAATATGGTGGTAAATGCGGTCTTGAAAGGCATGCAGGCGGGCATTGCAGCGGTTATCTGTGATGTTGTCATCAATATGGGCGGGCATGTATTAAAATCCAAAGACTGGGTTTCTATCCTGCTGCTGTTTTTGGCGTTTGTTGCAAACTTTATTCTCAAAATCAATGTCATGTATATTATTTTGGTTTGCGCTGTGATCGGCGTGATTCGGGTATTGTGGCAGAAAAAACATCCGAAAGAGGCAGTACAGGAGGAAAAGAAATGATTTATCTGAAATTGTTTTGGAGTTTTATTCAAATTGGTCTTTTCTCGATTGGTGGAGGATATGCTGCAATGCCGCTGATTCAGGAACAGGTGGTCGAACTTAACAAGTGGATTACCATGACCGAATTTACCGATATCATTACCATTGCAGAGATGACTCCAGGACCGATTGCGGTCAATTCCGCTACTTTTGTAGGCATTCAGGTGGCAGGCATTCCGGGGGCGCTGGTTGCAACTCTGGGGTGTATTTTGCCCTCTTGCGTCATTGTGCTGACTTTAGCGTTTCTGTATTATAAATATCAGGGGCTGGCGGTCATCAATGGCGTATTGTCCGGATTAAGACCGGTTGTTGTAGCCCTGATTGCTTCGGCAGGCATTTCCATCTTCATCGCAGCTGTTTGGGGTGGGAGAGCAGTATCCTTTGCGCCATCTTCCATCAATTTTGTTTCCATCGCCATTTTTGCGGTAGCGGTCTTTGTTCTGCGAAAATGGAAATTAAATCCCATTTACATGATGCTAGGATGCGGCGTCGTAGGCGGTATTATCTATATGATTTTCCCGACATTGCTCAAGTAAACAGATTATATGGCTCCCGGTAGGATATATCGGGAGTTTTAGTTTTAAATAATAAAAAAGCTATAATTTTATCGAATTTTCTGTTATGATGATAGAAAGTGCAAAATATATATTTTAGGGGTTGCATTTAAAATTCATTTATGGTAAAATATAACTCGTGACCAGGAAGACTCCACAAATGAAAACGAGGTGTGGCTCAGTTTGGTAGAGCGCTGCGTTCGGGACGCAGAGGCCGCAAGTTCAAGTCTTGTCACCTCGACCAGGAAAGCCGGTGATCCAATAGGATTGCCGGTTTTGTTTTTGAAAAAAGCCTTGTTATAATTTGAGTTTTACGGTATAATGAAAGAAAAAAGATATTCAACCGCATTGAGCGATAATAATTGGGAGGATAAAATATATGGTAGATGTCTGTCTGGTTGGAACCGGCGGCATGATGCCTTTGCCGCAGCGGGCACTAACCTGCCTTTGGATGGAGTATAAGGGACATGCGGCTCTGATTGACTGCGGAGAGGGAACACAGATTGCACTGCGCAAATTGGATGTGAAACTATGCCGTCTGGAAGTCATCATGATTACCCATACGCACGGTGACCATGTTTTAGGTCTTCCGGGACTGCTTCTAACATTGTCAAATCTGGGTAAAACCTCGCCTTTGACCATTTACGGTCCGAAAGGGTTGATGTGTGTCATCAGCTATCTGTGCTGCACCTGCCCGATGCTTCCTTTTGCAATTCAGGTAATCGAGCTGGATGAAGATCAGAGATTTTTTGCCTGGTCTGATTTTACCATTGAAACGCTCGCTTTAAAGCATTCCATGCCGTGTTTGGGGTATCGCATGACCTTAAACCGTCTGCCGGTCTTTGACCCGCAAAAGGCGCGTAAAAATGGGATTCCACAGAAATACTGGGAAAGACTGCACCGTGGCGAAACGATCACGGATGGTGATAAAACCTATACCACAGCCGATGTTACAAAGGGTAAGCGACATCCGACAGTGATCTGCTATATGACCGACACGGTATATTTTGATGAGATGGTGAATTTTGCAAAGGGTGCTGATCTGCTGATTAACGAGGGAATGTATGGCGATCTGGAAAATATTGATCGCATGAGTGCCAAAGGGCATATGCTGTTTCCGCAGGCGGCAGAACTGGCTGCAAAAGCAGAGGTCAAACAGCTTTGGCTGACCCATTACAGCCCGGCATTTACCGACCCGCATGCGTACGAGGATTCGGTGAAGAAAATGTTTGAGCAGACAGTGGTCTGCGATGATGGTCAGAGAATATCGTTGTGAGGATAAAGTATGCTGATAATCGGTGAAAAGTTGAATAGTTCAGTGTTGCAGACGCGAGAAGCTTTTGTGGCAAAGGATGAAGCGGCAGTCGTAGAGCTGATTGTTTCGCAGGTTGCGGCAGGTGCGCAATACCTGGATATCAACACGGCGTTGACCGATGATGAATCCGGCATGATGCAGTGGGTGATTTCGCTTGTAATTGCAAACAGTGATGTCGGAATTATGATTGATTCGCAGAATGTTTTGGTGGTAGAAGCAGCGTTGCAGGCTTGTGCTGGACAAAAAGCGATCATCAATTCGGTCATGCCAGGAAAGCAGTATGAGCCGCTGATGGAACTGGCAGTAAAATATGGCTGTGGCCTTGTGTGTATGCCGGGCTTGCTGCCGAGCGCGACAAAGACCGTAGAGGTGATAGAAAATTTGTGTCGCAGAGCATCTGCCATGGGGGTGCGCGAACGATATCTATATTTGGATGCCGTGGCAGCTGCTGTCAGTACCGATGACCAGGCAGGTGTGCGCCTACTTGCGGTAATATCCACTTTAAAAGAGCGATATCCGCAGGCGCATGTGATTTGTGGTATTTCGAATATCTCATATGGTATGCCAAATCGGTCTGCCCTCAATACAGCAATGCTTGCAATGACGGCAACGGCAGGGCTGGACAGTGTCATTATGGATCCGACCGACCCAAGGATGCAGGAGATGCTTGCGGCAGTGAAACTGCTGGGTGGAAAGGATTCTTACGGACTGGAATATATTCAAAAAATGCGTGAAGAAGTGTGAGGAATTTAGATGCAGAAATACAATCATCATCAGAAAATGTTATTTATAACCCAAACGGCAATCATTGCGGCAGTTTATACTGCGTTGACATTAGTAGTACCAGTTGCGTCGTTCGGCCAGATTCAGCTTCGAATCAGTGAAGCACTCTGTATCCTGCCGTTATTTACCTTTTCGGCGGTGCCGGGTCTTACGCTGGGGTGTGTGCTTGCGAATTTAGTGGGATTTATGATGGGCTTAAACCCGGCAGGATTGACTGATGTCCTGTTTGGCTCGGCTGCGACTCTGCTGGCTGCAATTTGCACCTATTGGATTGGAAGAACGGCGTTGTCTGTGACTATTAAAATGTTACTCGCGCCGTTGACTGCTGTGGTTTTCAACGGCATCATTATCGGAATTGAGATTGCGGCTGTATTCATCGGAAATCTTGCCCCGTCGGTGCTGTTTTTGTGCATGGCACAGGTGGCTGGCGGCGAATTGTTGTCCTGCTATGGTATTGGCATTCCGCTTGCTCTGTTGCTGTGGCGCACCCAGTTATATAGACGATTGTTCCGGATTTAAAAAGCAAAAGAGGCTGTCTTTTTGGACAGCCTTTTTTTTATGCCGATGCAAATTTTAATCACCGAAAGAAAGACCCATTGCACGAGCAACCTGAACCATCTGATGATCCACTGGAACGAGTTTCGGTTTGCCGGCGATGTCGGATAATTTATTATGGGTGATCTTATTGCCGACAAGTGCGACCGTGACGCCGTATTTTTCTTTGCGGATTAACTCTGCTGCGTATACGCCAAACTGGGTAGCCAGTACACGGTCATATGCGGATGGTGTGCCGCCACGCAGGAAGTGTCCTGGAATAACGGCTCTGGTTTCGGAACCAGTACGCTGCATAATCTCCTTAACCAAACGGTTGGTGACGGTGGTTTCACCGCGCTCTGCACGGTAAGCTGCACGCTCTTTCTTCTTCATAGCAGCTTCTTCTTTGCTCATGGCACCCTCTGCAACAGCAATGATCGTAGAGGATTTTCCGGCTTCGGTACGGGCTTCAACCGCTTTGCAGATGCTATCTACATCATATGGGATTTCCGGCAGCAGCAGGACATCCGCACCGCCTGCAATGCCGGAATACAGGGTCAGCCATCCAGCTTTATTGCCCATAATCTCAATCAGCATGACGCGTTTGTGGGAATCTGCTGTGGTGTGAACACGGTCAATAACCTCGGTTGCAAGGTCAACTGCAGTATGGAAGCCGAAGGTGAAGTCGGTGCCATAAATATCGTTGTCAATGGTTTTCGGCAGACCGATGACATTTAACCCTTCCTCGGAAAGCAGATTTGCGGTTTTATGTGTGCCGTTTCCACCCAAGGTCAGCAGACAATCCAGCCCCATTTCCTTATAATTCTTTTTCATGTTGGCAACTTTATCGATGTTGTCTTCTTCAATAATCTGCATTTTTTTATACGGTGTGCGATAGGTTCCCAAAATGGTGCCGCCACGGGTTAAAATGTCAGAGAAGTCTTCTGGATGCATTTCCTGGTATTCGCCATGAATCAGGCCGTAATAGCCGTCGTGAATGCCATAAATTTTGACATCCGGGTAAATTTCATATAGTGCCTTTGCAACACCGCGGATGGTGGCGTTTAAGCCTGGGCAGTCGCCGCCACTGGTTAAAATACCAATCTTTTTCATAATATACATCCTTTCTGTAATCGCAATTTTTTGGAAATAATCACATTGCAAACCGGTTGTGCGATTTGGTTTTATAGACTTAGTATAACATTATTCTGCACAAAAATCAATAGAGGTGTTAGAAAAATTAAGCAGTTCTATTGTGTTCTATTTTTTGCCGCGGCGACATAGGTTATAGCAAACAAGCTCTATCGGGCAAAAGAAAGGATGATATAAGATGCAGAGTTATATGCAGGCAATCAGTTGTTTGCCGCCGTATTTGACACAGGTGCTCTCACAGGTAGATGATTACAGCAAATCACATTGTATGGAAATTTGTTTTCGAATTGGGCAGCCAATCGTGCTGAATTTAACCGGAGGATGCCGGTTTGTATCGGGGCTTGGCGAGCAGGCAAAACGGGTGTGCGAAAGCGATTATCACAGGATTCCATCGGTGCGGCTTCAGCGAAAGGAAATGGATGGACTGTTTCATCGGCTGCTGGATTATTCGATACATACCCATGCGTCAGAACTACACGAAGGATATGTCACGCTGCAAGGGGGACACAGAGCCGGTTTCTGCGGCAGCTACACCAATACTGGGGAAAAAGAATTTGATTTCAGATTGCAAAAAATACAATCCATCCACCTGCGCATTGCAAGACAGAAGCAGCATATTTCTGATGCGTTAGTATCTTGCTGCAACGAGCAGAATCGGCTTTGTTCGTTTTTGATTGTCGGGCCGCCTGCCAGCGGAAAGACCACCGTGTTAAGGGATTTTGCACGTGCAGTTTCCTGCGGAGAATGCTGTGGAGGATATTTTAAGGTTTCTGTACTCGACGAGCGCAACGAGATCTGCGCAGCGGTGGACGGAATACCACAGTTTTCCCTTGGCGTGCAGACCGATTGCTTTGTTGGGTATCCGAAGGTCATAGCGGCACGAATGGCGGTGCGCACGATGGCACCCAAGTTGATTGTATTGGACGAACTGGCAAGTTTTGAGGAATTTCAGGCGGTGTCGGACAGCTTTTATTGCGGTGTTAAGACGGCAGCCACGGTACATGCCTCATCGGTAGAGGAATTGCGCAAAAGCAGACTGGGGAAAATGCTGCTTGACAGCGAATGTTTTGATTATCTGGTTCTGCTTGACAGCAAGTGCCCAGGTCAGCTGAAAGAGCTGATCTCTTTGCAGAAATGTACGGTATAAGCTTGCTGCTGTCTGCTGTCGCTGTGATTGGTGGTACGGCGGCAGGGTGGATGGTCAAAGACAGAATGCATCGGCAGGTAAAGATTTTACGGGCTGCGGCGGAATGTGTTGGGCAGATGCTGTATCTGCTCAAAAGTGGCTGCTGTTCTTCGATGGAAATTTTAAGCAGCTGCGCAAAATCAAAGGTTGGACAACAGCTGCCCTGCCTGATGCAAACCTATCAGGCGGTCAATGCCGGTGAGGATTTATATCAGGCTTGGGCGGAAAATCTGTCTGCGTTCTGTGCGGCGCATCGGATAGAGCAGAAGTATATCCCCCTGTTGCAAGAGATGGTAAACCTGCTGGGCAGCATGGATTATATGACACAGTGTGAGGCATATCAGGCACTGAGTCAAAGGCTTATGCAGGCAAAGCAGGAGGAGGAAACGCGATATCAGAAAAACGGTGTCGCTGCTGTAAAAATCGGTCTGCTGGGTGGACTGGGAATAGGCTTGCTGTTGTGGAAGCCATAGGAGGGAACGATGAATGCTGATTTGATTTTTAAAGTGGCAGGAATAGGGATTGTCGTATCGGTCTTATATCAGGTGTTGGCACGGTCGGGGCGGGAAGATCAGGCGATGATGACGGCATTGATTGGACTGGTTGCCGTCATGATGATCGTTGTCACACAGATTGGAGATTTGTTTGCGGCAGTGAAAGATATTTTCGGATTGTGAGGGGGATATGCAGCTGACTTCAATCGTAGGGCTGGCAGTCGTTGCTGCAATTTTGTGTACAGTACTGGTGCGCTGCTATCCGGAATATGCGGCAGGCGTGGCTGTGCTGACCGGTGTTGTGATTCTGATTGCGGTCTGCGGCGCGGTGTCGCCAATTGTTGCCTTTATGCAGCGGCTTGCAAAGCTTGCCATGTTGAAAGAGGAATATCTAGCGGCTGCAGTGAAAATCCTGGGATTAAGCTGGATTTCAGCCTTAGGTGGGGATATCTGCCGGGACATCGGACAAACCGCACTTGCATCAAAGGTGGAACTTGCCGGGCGGATCGCCATTATTCTGGCTGTCTTGCCGATGCTTGAAAATCTGTTGTCGTTTGCAGAAAATATGTTGGGAAGTGGGGTTGTATGAAGCGTTTGTTGGCAGGTATTTTTGGTGTTTGCCTGTTTTTTTGTGCAGGACTTCTTCCAGTATATGCGGCAGAATATGATGCGGATGTCCTGCAAGAATTATATGTTGACAGCGGATTGCCAAAGGCAGCAGAGCAGCTGGACGAACAGACCCTGCAATTATTGGAGGGAATGGGGATTTCAGCGGATGATGCGGCTGGGTTGGTAGATGCTGACCTGTCCAGTTTGCCCAAAGAAATCTGGAATATTGCACAAAAGCAGTTAAAAAAGCCTTTTGCGCAGTTTGCAACACTGACCGGTATCCTGCTTTTTTGTCTGGTTTTGCAGGGGGTAGGTTCTAAAAGCTTTTCTGGCGTCAGTGTTAATATATTTGTAACGCTTGGCACGGCGGGGGTGCTTGGAAATACATTTATTACACTATTCAGGCAGCTGTCTGCGGTATTTGAAACGGTGGGGGCGTTTATGGAAAGCTTTATGCCGGCATATGCGGGCATTGTGGCGGCAAGCGGACAGGGCGCGGCAGCATTTGGCATGCAGTCACTGACATTTGGAGCATCAGCGGTAATTGTACAGCTGATGAAAGAAATTTTCCTGCCGGTACTCTGTGTGTATCTGGTGATGTGCCTGGTTTGCTCAGCAGGAGAATTGATACAGATGAATGTGATCACCGGGGCGATATCGCAGGCAGCCGCCTGGGTGCTTGGAATTGTGATGGCGCTGTTTACCATGATTTTGGGATTGCAGAGAATGATTGCACAGGCGGCGGATTCGCTGGGACTGCGCACGGCAAAGCTGGCACTAAGCACATTCATTCCGGTGGTAGGCAGTTCCTTATCGGATGCGCTGTCCTCGGTCACGACCTGTTTGCAGCTTTTAAAAACCTCTGCTGGCGGATTTGGAATACTGGCATTGGTGTTTTTATTTTTGCCGGTCACTTTTACGTTGTTGGGAATGCTGCTTGTCTTAAAATTATCGCAGCTTGTATCCGGCTTGCTGGGGGTGGAAGCTGCCGGAAAAATTTTCGGCTCATTGTCTGGCGGAATCGGACTGCTTTTGGGAATTGTATTGTGTGCAGAAACAGCGTTGATTATTGCGTTAACGCTGCTTGCTTCGATAGCGCAGGTGTGACATGGAAGGAATCAGACAGATAGGAATGCTTCTTTGTGCGGTTAGCCTGCTTTCTATGTTGGTGGAGTTTTTGCTGCCGAAAGCAGGGGTAACTGCTGCGGTGAAAGCCGCGGCAGGGATATTTTTTACTGGGGCGATGGTGTTTTCACTGATGCAGATTCGGGTGGATACGGTGTTTGATTTTTCATCTTTGCGACAGGTTAAACAGACACAGCTGGAGCGCACTGCCAAAAAGCAGACGCTGTCGCTGGCAGAACATGCTGTCGCGGACCGAATATTTGCAGATTTGAAACAAGCGGGATATGCGGCGGAGGATGTCTTTGTGCAGCTGCATATTTTACCGGATAACGGCATAGAGATAAACAAGGTTGAAATCCAGTGTTGCGCAAAAGATGCAGCAGCAGTGGTGCAGTATGTAAAACAGCAGTACGGTATTGTGCCGCGGGTGGAGATTATAAATGAAGAAGGATGAATCATGACCGGACAGAAGATTGCAGCTTGGGCGAAAAAGAATCAGAAGATACTACTTGTTGGCATACTGCTTGCTGGAGGGCTTTTGTGTATGCTGCCGTCCTTGCCAAAAAAGCCGCAGCCACAGGCGGTCAAAAGTGAAATTGATATTCGGCAGGAAACGCTGGATTATCAAAAGGAACTCACCGATGAACTGACCATGCTGTTACAGCAATGTGAGGGGGTCGGCAGGGTGCAGGTACTTATTACATTTGAAAGCGGGGTGGAGTATGCTTACTTAAAAGAGGAGGAGTCCAATACCGATATCCGGCAGGAGGATCAGAGCAGGGATTATTCGGAGCGGTATCTGTTTGTAGAGGATGCCGCCGGAAATCAGAAAGTGCTGGCTGTCAAGCGCATTCTGCCGAAGGTGAGGGGGGCTGTGGTGGTCTGTGAGGGAGGAAATGACCCGATGATAAAACGACAGGTGGTCGAACTGCTGCGCGCGGCATTGGGTGTTTCAGCGGGAAATATCAGTGTTTCTCCGCTTGCATAAAATTTTTATGAGAGAAGGTATGTTATGAAAGCGAGCATGATTATCGGCAAAAAACAAATTGTACTGGCATCGCTGGTGTTGGTATTGGCGGCAGCGGTGTATGTCAACTGGATTTTCTCCGCGGCAGATGCGAATGATTACGACATCACAGCGCAATTAAACGAGGATACGGCAAGCGAAACCGAAACGGTTGCTACCATACCGTCGGAAGAAGAAAATTCCAAAGATGTATCCGTATCCACCGAAGAAAAAACATTGGGAGAGCCACAGCTGGTTGATTCCAAGAGCATTGCCTCGGAAGACTATTTTGCACTGGCAACCATCGCCAAGCTGCAAGCAAGGGATGAGGCGATTGATACCATTTCCCTGGTGCTGAATGATGAAAACGCAAATGATGAAACCAAAACGGCGGCAAGTGACAAAGCTATGCAGCTGTCAAATATGATTGAAACCGAAACCAGCATTGAAAATCTCATCAAGTCCAAAGGATTTGAGGACTGCATGGTATATCTAAATGGGGACAGCGCAAATGTGGTGGTCAAGTGTGCCGATATGGATGGGCAGAAGGCAACCCAGATCAAAGAACTTGTCTTAACCGAAAGCAATATTTTGGCAGAAAATATTTCGATCATCGATCTGCAATGATGCACCAAACTTCCAAACCCGCATAGTATGTGTCAGATGATGAATGATTCATCATCGCAGAACCAAAGAAAAGGTTCTGAAACTGTTATTCTCTTGGAAAGGAGAACACTATGTTTGGTTGTGGATACAATAATAATTGCGCATGGATTATCATCATTTTAGTATTGTTATTCTGCTGTGGCGGTTGGGGCTGTGGCAATGGCAATGGCTGCGGTAATGGTAATGGCTGTGGCTGTGGCAATGGTTGTGGTGGCGGCACTGGCTGCTGCTGATAGACTTTCAGGCAAGAGAGGGGAGATTTCCCCTCTTTTTTGTTGTAAAAGGGGTTGATTTTTGCAGGATGGTGTGCTATAATAGCAGATGACAACTGGAAAATGAGTCAAACACGCGGATCAAGAGAGTAGATATCGGAAAGCCTTACAGAGAGCGGCAGGTGCTGAAATGCCGTAGACAAAAGCGATGTTGAAGTTCACTTGTGAGTGGTGCGGCTGAATGCGTTTCAGTAGGCTGCAACGATCATTCCCATCGTTATCGGGAGAAGGAGTGTTAGCTTCTGTACGGCTAAAATACGGGTGGTACCGCGGTATGATTTATCGTCCTGTGTCCCTTTTGGGGGATACAGGTTTTTTTGCGCTCATTTTTGGTTTTAGATATGTTTGAAAGGAAGGAATTAGTTATGAAAGAACAGCTTGAACAGCTGCGTGCAAAAGCGTTCTCGGCTCTGGAAGAAGCATCCGATTTGAAAGCCCTGGACGAGCTGCGTGTTCAGTTCCTCGGCAAAAAAGGCGAGGTTTCTGCAATCTTAAAACAGATGGGTAAACTTTCCGCAGAGGAGCGTCCGGTGATTGGTGCGCTGGCAAACGAACTGCGTACCGACATCGAAAATCATATCAAACAGCGTGTGGAGCAGTTAAAAGAGGAGGCTTTGCAGGCATCCTTAGAGGCGGAAACCATCGATGTCACCATGCCGGGCAAACCGGTTATGCGCGGACACTCCCATCCGCTGACCAAAGTATTAAACGAGGTTACCGAAATTTTCCTGGGTCTTGGTTTTGACAGCGTTTCTGGTCCGGAGGTTGAGTATGATTACTACAACTTTGAGGCTTTGAATATTCCGAAAGATCATCCGGCACGCGATACCCAGGACACCTTCTATATCACTGATAATGTACTGCTGCGTACCCAGACTTCCCCGGTGCAGATTCGCACTATGGAGAAGGTAAAACCGCCGATCCGTATTATCTCTCCGGGTCGTGTATACCGTTCTGATGCAGTCGATGCAACCCATTCTCCGCTGTTCCATCAGATTGAGGGATTGGTTGTTGATAAAGATGTGAGCATGGCGGAATTAAAAGGTACGCTGGAACTGTTCATCAAGCGTCTGTATGGTGAGGACAGCGTGGTTCGTTTCCGTCCGCATCATTTCCCGTTCACTGAGCCGAGTGCGGAGATGGATATTCAGTGCTTTGCTTGTAAGGGTGAAGGCTGCCGTCTGTGCAAAGGCGAGGGTTGGATTGAGATTTTAGGCTGCGGCATGGTTCATCCGAAGGTATTAGAGAACTGCGGCATCGATCCAGAAGAATACACCGGCCTTGCATTTGGTCTGGGTCTGGAGCGTATTGTTATGCGCCGTTATAATATCGACGATATGCGTCATCTGTACGAAAACGATCAGCGTTTCTTATCGCAGTTTTAATCCCGCGATAGAGTAAAGGCAACAGAAAGGGATATAATATGGATTTATCAATGAGATGGCTGCGGGATTATACCGATGTGACCGCAGTTGACCGTGAATTTTCCGAAGCAATGAGTATGTCCGGCTCTAAAGTGGAAACCTATGAGCATGAGGACAGCGAGATTTCCAATGTTGTGGTTGGTAAAGTACTGTCGGTGGAAAAACACCCGGATTCCGACCACTTAGTAATCTGCCAGTTGGATGTTGGCAAAGAGGAGCCGGTTCAGATTGTTACTGGTGCTTCCAATGTTACTCCGGGCGTGCTGGTTCCGGCTGCACTGGACAATTCTACCTTGCCGGGCGGTACAAAAATCAAAAAAGGCAAGCTGCGCGGTGTGCCGTCTAACGGTATGATGTGTTCTTTAGGCGAATTGGGCCTAACTGTTAACGATTTCCCATATGCGATTGAGGATGGTATCTTCCTGATTGAAGAAGAATGTGAAGTGGGCCAGGATATCTGCTCAGCGCTGGGGTTAAATGACTTGAAAGTTGAGTTTGAGATTACTTCCAACCGTCCGGACTGCCTGTCTGTCATCGGTTTGGCGCGTGAGGCTGCTGCCACCTTCGGCAAAACTTTAAATGTAAAAGCACCAGTTGTTTCGATTGCAAACGACGGTGACGACATTCACAACTATATTGATGTGACCGTTTCCAATCCGGAACTCTGCCCACGCTATACCTGTAAGGCAGTTAAAAATGTTAAAATTGGACCATCTCCGCGCTGGATGAGAGAGCGTCTGCGTGCAAGCGGGGTTCGTCCGATCAATAATCTGGTTGATATTACCAACTTCGTTATGCTCGAATATGGTCAGCCAATGCATGCATTTGACTATCGTTTTGTCAAAGATCACAAGATTGATGTCCGAAATGCAAAAGCAGGTGAGAAGATTGTAACCTTAGACGGCGTTGAACATGAGCTGACCGAGGATATGCTGGTAATTGCCGATTCTGAAAAACCGGTTGCTGTGGCAGGTGTTATGGGCGGTGAAAATTCCGGTATTGTCGAGGATACCAACACCGTTATCTTTGAATCTGCTAACTTTAAAGGTTCTTCTGTCCGCATCACCGCAAAAAATCTGGGTATGCGTACCGATGCATCCGGCCGTTTTGAAAAAGGCCTGAATGCCACCATGACCGAAGAAGCTGTTCTGCGTGCGTGTGAGCTGGTTGAGATGCTGGGTGTTGGTGAGGTGGTTGACGGTATGATTGATGTTTGCAATGCCGATCTGACGCCGATTTCCTTCCCGTTTACTCCAGAGTGGATCTCCAAATTCCTGGGTGTCGAGATTCCGACCGACCGCCAGATTGCTATCTTAAACAGCCTCGGCTTTGAGATTGAGGATGGCAATATCGTTGTTCCGTATTTCCGTACCGATATTCATCATAAAGCGGATGTTGCTGAGGAAGTTGCAAGAATCTATGGCTATAACAACATTCCGACCACCGCAATCCGTGGCGTTGCGAATGCAAGACCGACTGAGCGTCAGGTTTTTGACCGTACCATCAATGAAGTATTGCTCGGCTGCGGTTTGAGCGAGGTTCAGACCTACTCTTTTGTCAGCCCGAAGGTATATGACCGCATTGGTCTGCCGGTGGATTCCACTCTGCGCAATTCGGTTGTTATTTCCAACCCGCTGGGAGAGGATACCTCGGTGATGAGAACCACGATTATTCCATCTGTTCTGGATGTCCTGTCCCGTAACTACAACAACCGCAATGAGCATATGTGGTGCTATGAAATCGGCAGAGAGTATATCCCGACGCAGGAGGGCAAACTGCCGAACGAAAACAATATGATTGCCATCGGTATGTATGAAAACGGTGCAGATTATTTTGCACTCAAAGGTATCGTGGAAACCCTGCTGAAAGCATTAAATGTAACCGATATTGAATTTGAGGCTGTCAAGGACAACCCGACCTTCCATCCAGGACAGACGGCAAGAGTGTTTAAAGGCGATGTAGAAATCGGAATAATCGGCCAGATTCATCCGCGTGTCGCTGCAAACTACGAGATTGGCACCAAAGCATTTGTTGCAAACCTGTCTGCCGATAAACTGTTTGATCTGCATGAGCCGGAACGTCAGTACGCCCAGCTTCCGAAATTCCCGGCATCTTCCCGTGACCTTGCACTGGTTTGCGATAAGACCACACCGGTTGCAAAAATCGAGAAGATCATCCGTGGTGCGGCAGGCAAGCATCTGGAAGCAGTCAAATTGTTCGATGTATATGAAGGCGAGCATATGGAAAAAGGCAAGAAGAGTGTTGCTTATACCATTGTTCTGCGCAACAAACAGAATACCCTGACAGACGAGGAAGTCGATAATGCAGTAAAACGCGTATTAAAAGCACTTGCTGCGGAAGACATTGTTCTGCGTTCTTAATAAATTAGCCCGGGCTTTTTGCAAGCCTGGGCTTTGCTGGATGCATAAAAAATTCACAATGGAAAGTATTGTCATACAAAGGTTTTTGTGGTATAATATAGCTATATAAAAAGTTCATCAGCGATTTTGCGATTAACTAATATAGGAGGGAAAATTATGCTGGATAAAACGATGACCTTTACCGTGCCCAACGATAATGAAAAGGAAATGAAACAGATTTTAACAACTGTTTATCATGCGTTGGCAGAGAAAAATTATAATCCAATCAATCAAATTGTTGGATACATTCTTTCAGAAGATCCGACATATATTACCACACACAATAATGCACGAGGCTTAATCCGTCATATTGACAGGGATGAGTTGCTGCAAGAGATGTTGAAGGAATATTTGAATGTAAAGTAAACAAAATAACCGGACAGCTTCCAGTTGCGGATAGAGGCTGTCCGGTTTTGTTTTATCCTGGTTAAAAATCAAGGCTGCACTGTTTGTCGCGTGCAATCTGATCTTTTAAGGCATCCAGTCCGGAAAATTTCTGTTCCGGCCGCAGGAAAGAGCGGAAAATAACCTTGATATTTTTGCCATATAAATCCCCGTCGTATCCGATGATATGCGTTTCGGAAAGGGGACTGTCGATTTTGGCTATGGTGGGCTTTAAGCCGATATTGGTCACACTGTGGTAGGTTTTCCCATCAATTTCGGTCAGGGTTGCGTATACGCCATGCCTTGGCACAATGCGGTTTGGCTGAATGGCCTGATTGGCGGTCGGGAATCCGATTTCATGTCCGACTGAGAATCCGTGTATGACTTCGCCGGAGATAAAGTATGGCGCACCGAGTAAAATATTGGCTTGCTCGATCTTGCCTTCTAACAGCAGATTACGAATGCGACTGCTGGAAATGGGATCACCGCCATAGGTCATCGGATCGGTGATATGCAGGGCTATGCCACTGGAAAGACATTCGTTTTGCAGAATGTCGATGTTTCCCACGCCTTTTGCACCGAAGTGGAAATTAAATCCACAGCTGACAAATCCGGCGTTGAATCGGCATTTTAGTATATCGTGAACAAAGTCATATGCACTCTGGTCTTTGATGTCCTCAAAATCCGGCATGAATACGATTTCCACACCCAGCGACTCCAATATGGAAAGGCGGTCGGTGTCGGTGCAGATATAGGACAGGCTGCCTTTGGAGGATGGGGTGGATTGATGGGTGGAAAAGGTGAATACAGCCGGTGTCAGCCCGTGTTTTTTCTGCTGCACCACAGCGCCAATTACGGCACGATGCCCCAAATGCACGCCATCAAACAGCCCCAAAGCAACGGCTGTTTTCGGAATCTGGTTAGAAAGCGATGGAATGTCGCGATAGATTTTCAATGGTTCGCTTCCTTTCATGGATTGATTGCAAAATTTTTATAGTGAATCAGTTCTCCGGTTTCAAAGCGGCATTTTGCCAGCCCCAAAAAGCTGCCGTTTTCATCATGAATGCGGTAAACCTCTTTGGATTTGTCAACCGGCAGGCGATTTAAGTCCAGCTTGATTCCGTTTTTATACATCCGAATCTGCGCATCCGCGAGATGCAGCAGTGGGAAAACTTCAAAGACACATTCCACCGGCAAGGCCTTTTCTTCCAGTCTGCCTTGCTCCGAGAGAGCGGCTGCTTCTTCTAATGTGATGCAGGATTCGATCGGGAAACCGGCTGCCATGGTTCTGCGCAGGGAGGTCATCATGCCGCCACAACCCAGAGCCTGCCCCAGATCGTGGCAGATGGTGCGCACATAGGTACCTTTGCCGCAGTGGATGGACAGAATGCCCGACTGGGTATCCTCATGAAATTCTTCCAGCGTGATGCTGTAAATGGTGACTGGTCGTGCCTGTCGCTCAATTTCAATTCCCTGATGTGCCAGCTCATACAGGCGTTTGCCACCGATTGATACGGCGGAATACATCGGTGGAATCTGCATAATGTTTCCAGTAAACTGGGACAGCGCGTCATGCACCTGTTCTTTGGTGCATCGAATATCCGAAGTTGACAATACTTTTCCAGTACAGTCCTGGGTGTCAGTCACGCTGCCTAAGGCAAATCCGGCACGGTAGGCTTTATCCTCACAGGGAAGAATATCACAGGCTTTGGTTGCATTTCCAATCAGCAGCGGAAGTACACCGGTTGCCATCGGGTCGAGTGTGCCAGAATGACCGATTTTTCTGGTGTGGGCAATGCCACGCATTTTGGCAACTACATCAAAAGAGGTAAAACCCTGTGGCTTATCGATTAAAAGTATTCCGTTCATGCGGCGGTTATCTCCCTGTGATGGCAACCTGAAGCGAGATTGCCTTGATGATCATTTCTTTTGCGGTCTGCGCATCTGCCCGAATAGTGCATCCGGCAGAACGGGCGTGTCCGCCGCCACTGAGCATTGCACAAACAACGCCTGCATCTACGCCGCTGTCGCCAGTGGTGCGGATGGAAACTTTATAGGTGTTTTCCTGCAATTCGCGCAGCATGACCGCTACCTTGACGCCACGCTGGATTTTACCCATTGCCGCGAGATTGTTCAAATCGCTTTCACCGGCATCAAGGCTATCTATAATCTGTTTTGGCAATACAAATAAGCAGCACTGTTTGTCAAAATACATCTCAAAATGTGAGATAACATATTGTTCAAGTTTGAGTTTTGCTTCGGATTTGGTTTCAAACAAAAGATAGTTTACCTTCGTTGCATCCGCACCCAGACGCAGCAGCTTTGCAGCAGTTTCAAGGGTGTGTGGAATGACATTTGGATAGCGGAAGCAGCCGGTATCGGTTGCAATACCGCAGTAAAGGTAGGTTGCAATTTCCGGTGTAATCGCAGCGTGCAGATGCAGGATCACCTCGAAGATGGTTTCACAGTTTGCCGCTGCGTGTGCCATCAGCAGAATATTTTCCGCATAACAGCTGTTGGTGGAATGGTGGTCGATACAAAGGTTGGTCATGGAGGAGTATGCTTCCAGACCGGAACCAAATAAATCTGGAGAAGCAAGATCAACTGCCACCAGATATTTTGGTTCAAACGGCAGTCCAGTTCCCGGATGGTACACAGTAATATCAGTAAAGATTTCCCGATAAAGGGAAGAAATCTCATCTTTGCAGAATAAGGCGGCCTGCTTGCCCAGCGACTGCAATGCTTTGCAGAGGGCAGCACCGCTTCCGATTGTGTCACAGTCCGGCAGACGGTGCATAATAATCAAAATTCTGTCCTGGCTTTGCAGCAGTGCGGCAGCCTGAGACGGAGTTTCAAGCAGATGTTTCATGGGGATTTCTCTCTTTCATTAAAATAGGAATTACATTATATTATACTATCTTTTTTATCTCCTGACAAGTCTTTTGTGTGAAGAAAAAATAAAAATCGACAAATCCCGCGATTTGCCGACAGAAATAAATAAGGACATCCTGTAAAGGATGTCCTTATGGTCGAGGTGACAAGACTTGAACTTGCGGCCTCTGCGTCCCGAACGCAGCGCT
>JAHHTP010000020.1 GCA_020024615.1 Oscillospiraceae bacterium | reverse complement strand
TTTGTCCAACGGTGGAATCTGCATCTGATACCGCCAAGGCGTTTCAAAATTCCGGCGCAATGTCGGAAAATTTAGAAGCCTGCGGTCGGAGCGTGTGGTGGTCTGTGGACTGCCGGGGGAAGCGGATATCAATTATTATGCACCGGGTGGAAATACATACTTCTTTGAGGTGAAAACCAGAACCGGGAGAGTTTCCAAACAGCAGCAAAAATTCATTGACCGGATGCGTAAACTGGGCTTTACAGCGGCGGTTGTCCGGAGTGTGGAGGAGGCGGTAAGCATTGTTGACGGTACAGGAAATTAACCATGCGGCGTTATATCAACAGCCGTTATCGCAAGCGGTCAGCAGTTCCAAGCGGCTGTTGTATGATATGCTTTGTGTGGTGTATGGGGTGTATCGGCTGGGCGCAGATCAGGAGGAAGTTACCAAGCTACGCAAACAAATTGTGCTGGAATATCAGCGGATATTAAAGCTTGAGCAGTCGGAGTTTGCCGTGCATAAACGGGAGCAGGAGCAGATACGCAAAACAGAGGTGCTGCTGGGAATCTTTCTGGTTACAGCGGCACGCAGTTGGAAACAAAAGGATATCAGCCAGATGTATCTATCGCTGATCGGTGCAATGGCTGTCATGTTACAGGCGGCATGGAGGTAATTATGAGCAAGAAAAAGAATTGATTGCTGCTGCACGAAAAAAATTAACCCAGTTCCGTAGATTGCAGTGTTGTGTGGATGATACCAATCGCAAAGCTGAGGAAATTCGCCAACAGGCGACAGGCATTACCCAGAATTTTACCGGATTGCCGGGTGGCGGCAACAGTATTCCAGCAGCACAACGCATGGTGGAACAGTTGGAACAGCTGGCAAGAGAAGCTGAACTGGCAACCAAAGGGATGTTTGAGCAGTCAAGCAAGATTATACATCGTTTACAGCTGGTACATAATCCGACATATCGCGATTTACTCTGGGCACATTATATCAACGGTATGACCCTGAAAAAAGCTTGCATGAGCTGCAAACAAAAAAATCTGCATTATAGCTATGACTGGATGCGTCATCTATCCACTAAGGCTTTGCTTGCATATGGAAAAGTGATGAAGGAAACGCAAACACAACACACTACAACACATTTTTTGTGATAAAATACTATTATAAATCTATGGGAGTGCATGGCTGAAAATTCAAACAGCTGATGCGCTCCCTTTTGTATACCGGTTAAAATACCGGATTTTGGATGCATATAAAGAAGATGTATCTGAAAAATGTTTTAATTTATTTTAATTTCTTCACGTGTGTGTGTATGAGAAAGGGGTGAATCGGATGAAGGAAAAAGACTGACCGCCAAACAAAACCAGTGCCTGCAATGGCTGTGTGAAGGTAGTCTGACACAAAAGGAAATCGCACAACAGCTTCATGTAAGCGAGCAGACTATTTGCAACTGGAAAAAAGATGAGTTGTTTATGACTACCTATGACCATGAAATCAGAAAGCGCATCCGATACACTGCTGGCAAGGCTTTAGCCAAACAGGTGGAATTGCTGGACGGAGAGGACTCCAAAGTGGCTCATTGGGCAGCATCTGATCTACTGGATAGAGCAGGTTTCAAACCGGAAGATAAATTAAACCTGTCTGGCGGTGTTGGTGTAACCATCATAGATGATCTGGGGGCAGACGATGATACAAAAACGGTTGTCTGAAATTGTGCTTCCAGCATATAGGAGATTCTGGAAAACCAAACAAACCTATGTAGTTTGCAAAGGCAGTCGTGGATCCGGCAAATCCAAACACGCTGCATTGTGGCATATCTACCACATGATGAAATATCCACTTGCCAATACTTTAGTGGTGCGCAAGGTGGCTGCCACTCTGCGCGACAGCTGCTTCTCCGATCTGAAATGGGCAATCCATCAGCTGGGCGCGGAAGCTTATTGGAACTGTACCACTTCGCCGCTGGAAATGACCTATATCCCAACCGGTCAAAAGATTCTATTTCGTGGTTTGGATGATGGCTACAAAATCACATCCATTTCGGTACCGCACGGCGTACTGTGCTGGCTGTGGATGGAAGAATTTTACGAGATTACCAGTGAAGATGATTTTGATATTCTGGATGAATCCATTCGAGGCAATCTGCCAGACGGATACTGGAAGCGCATCACCGCCACATTTAACCCTTGGTCGGAAAAACATTTTGCGAAGAAACGCTTTTTTGACACATCGGCAGACAATGTTTTAGCCATGACCACCACATACAAGGATAATCCGTATCTATCTGATACCGATGTCCAGCTGTTTGACAAGATGAAAGAACGCAACCCACGCCGCTACCAGGTGGCAGGATTGGGCAACTGGGGGATTGCAGAGGGCTTGATTTATGAAAATTGGGAGGAATCTGCATTTGATGTGCAGGAAATCAGTAGTCGGGCAGGTGTAAAATCGGTGTTCGGGCTGGACTTCGGCTATACCAACGACCCAACCGCATTATTCTGCGGCTTGGTGGACACCCAAAACGATGTGCTCTATGTGTTTGACGAGATGTATGAGAAGGCACTGACCAACCGAAAAATCGCTGAAAAGGTGACTAAAATGGGATATGCCAAAGAGCGCATTACCGCCGATTCTGCCGAGCCCAAAAGCGTGGATGAGTTGCAGGAAGCAGGGCTATATCATGTAAAGCCGGCACAAAAGGGCAGGGACTCAATCAACAACGGTATTCAGTTACAACAAGCAGGAAATCCCCTTGTTAAATCGTGTCAAATCCCTGCAAGATGGCATTAACATCATGCTGTCGGACTTTGAAAACAATATGCAGGAGGATTCCAGAAACACCATATTGGTGCTAAAGGACTATGATGGGCAGAATTTAGGTGAGTTTCGCCATAATCTTTCGACCTATGGCACAGTCAAAGTCAAAGGTACCGGCGGTATCAGCACGCTCACCGTTGAGGTTAACGCTGAGAATTACAAGTCCATTTTGCAGCTGTTTAAGGATAAGCTGATTGGGAAAAGAAGTTTGTGAATGGGGACTCAAAGGATGGCTTGAAACCAATCTATTCAGGTGATATAATAGAACTGACGGAGAAAGAGCGTTGGGCTCTAAATACTTACATTAGCAGCAAAAGTTATATGATAAATGAATCATTAAGAGAAAATCATAAGCTTTCCAATGAAGAGATAGAATTTGTAAAGTATTTTGATTCTGTATTGCGTAAAATGCCGAAATATCAAGGTATGGTAATCCGCAGCCTGCAATTTAATAGAGGAGAACTGATAAAATTTGCAAAAACTCACAAAATCAATGCAAAAACTTGTTATGCTGCATATACCTCTGCGTCTGTAAAGGGCAGTTATCATGAATCCCCTACGGTTCTGTTACAGATACATTCTAAAACTGGAAGAGATATTCGAAGGTATAACCCAGACGAAAACGAGATACTTTTTGAAAGAAATACTTGTTTTCGTGTTTTAAGTGTAAGGGAAGAAAATCGCATGATCGTTGTAGAAATGGAGGAACTGCTATGCTGACATTTAATGAATTTATAAGGCTTCCACAAAAAGAAAAGTGCAAAAGATATTGTGAACTATCTTCATATGATAAATTTTTAGCACGCATGAATGATTGGCAGCCGAATGATGCAACAGTGATAGATGAATCAACGAATCCCGAAGAGATACAGCAGCATGAAATTTTTATGGAAGAACTCATGCAGGCGATAGAAGAAGGCAGAATCAACCTGATTGAATAAACCAAATACATCAAAGCATCCGAAAGGGTGCTTTTTTTGTACCCAAAATCCTTTGAAAGGGGGTGAAAATCAATGGATTGGCTGAAAAATATTTTAGGAGATACATACACCGAGCAAATCGATGCACAGATTGCAGAACAGATTCAAAAACAGTATGTTCCCACCGAGGAGCTGGAAACCCAGAAAACCAACTACGAAAATCAGATTAGAACCATCCGCATTGATGCGGCAGTGGAAGCAGGGCTGACAAAAGCACACGCTAAAAACCACAAAGCCGCACGCGCTATGCTGGATATGGAGAAGATCACCATCGATACACAGGATAATGTCATTGGTGTGGATGAGCAGATTCAAAAGTTGACTACTGGCGAAGATACTGCGTTTTTGTTTGATACCGTTTCTGGCAATCAGTTTAGGGGCGCAAAAGCCGCTGAAAAGGGCGATGGTAAAGCACCTGGAGAAATGACACTGGAAACATTCCGCGCACTTTCTCCTGCTGAGCGGTACGCGTATTCCGTTAATCATCCCAACGAATACAAACAACTTTATGGAGGTAATTAAAAATGCCAAATCTTTATGATAATTTTTATCTGTCCAACGAAATCGAAGACCAGTTCAAGAGTCACCTGGATTTGCAGAGATTCTACACAATGGGATAGCAGACGATGGCGGCAGAAATGACAGCAGGGCGATATCTGCAATATAAAAAAGCCTGCGGACAGCTGACCGAATTTGATTTGGATGCAGCGGTGAAATCCATTCAGGAAGGTGACACCAATATCACATTTGCGATTGGCGGCGGCAGTCAGACACCGGAACAGCGGCTGGATGCGCTGATTGCTTCCCTTTGTTCTGAACGGCTGGAAGAAGTGATTCGATACAGGCGGTTGGAATGGTAAGCGTACAACGCAAAGCCATCGAAAGGCTGTATCGGGATGAATGTACCATCCTGCAACGGATGGAACGCACCGACCCGGTAACCAAACTGACCGATTTTGCAGAAACACCGCTGGTACAGAATCAACCCTGCAAGCTGTCCTTTGAAAATGCACCGACTGTATCCGGTGGCACTGTGGCAGCTGTTTCTCAGGCGGTCAAGCTATTTTTATCGCCGGATATTGCAATCCCAGCCGGATGCAAGGTGGTTGTTTTACATGGCGGGCAGGAATTGGTTTATGCCAGTTCGGGACAGCCTGCCGTATTTTCTAGCCACCAGGAAATCAACTTGAATTTATTGAAGGAGTGGGCATAATGGCAAACTGGGGTAAAACCGATTTTAAGCAGCTGCAAGCCCTACAACAGCGGTTGAATCAGCTGGAAAAAGTCGATTGGGATAAGGTCATGATGCAGGTGGCGCAGGAACTATCCCAGGTTTTATTAAATAAGGTTAAAAAACGAACACCTGTCGGACATAAACCAAAGTTTGACCAGCCGAAAACCGCAAAAGTAAAAGGGGCAAGCGGAAAAAGCAAAGTTATGCTTACCCGATCGGGTGCGATTTTAAGCCAGTATTGGTCGGGTTATGTGGGTGGCACACTGCGTGACAGTTGGGGTGTTACGGTAACACAAGAGGGGGAGCAATTTGTGATTACCATCACCAACCCACAAGAGTATGCTTCCTATGTGGAGTTTGGCCATCGACAGACACTAGGGCGGTATGTGCCGGCACTGGGTAAATGCCTCACGGCAAGCTGGGTAAAAGGCAGATTTATGCTGACCATCTCCATGCAGGAGGTGGAAGCATTGACACCGAAGAAGCTGGAACGGGCATTGTATGAAGCGATGAAAGGGGTGTTTGGCGGTTGAATGAGATTGTAAAGGGAATTGCATTGCGGCTGAATACCATCTTTGGAGATACATACAGAATCTATCAGAACGATGTGGAGCAGGGCTTGAAAACACCCTGCTTTATCATTCAACTGATAAAACCGGACATTTCCCCACTGCTGGGGAATCGCTCTCTGCGCAGAATCCCGTTTGATTTGGTATATTATCCGGCTAATCCAAAGGATAACGAAACCTTGATGGATGTCGGCGAACAGCTTATGGATGTGATGGAGTTTATCACGCTGCCGGATGGCTCTATGCTGCGTGGAAGCGGCATCAGTTATCAGATTATAGATGATCTGCTGCATTTCTTTGTCAGTTATAATCACACGGTGTGCAGGAAAGTGGAGAATGAACCAATGATGGAGGAGGCGACAATATATGGTTGCTAAAAAAATGCCCGCTGTTTCTTCAGCAGAGGCGGTATACAGCAAGGAAAAGCTGCTGACCATGCAGCGATATGTGCTTCGACAGGATTTACTGTCTGCCTTGCTGGAAGATGGAGAGATATATACCATTGTTCAAGCGGATGGCTTGATTGATGCTTTTATGAAAGGAAAGGTGAAATAAATGGCTTTAGGTGGAGGTGTCTTTACAACACAGAACAAGATTTTGCCGGGTGCATATATCAACTTTGTGTCGATTCCCAACGCAAGTTCGGCGCTATCTGAGCGTGGCATTGCGACCATTGCACTGGAAATGGACTGGGGCGCAGAACAGCGTATGTTTACCGTTCATGCAGAGGATATACCCACAGACAGTTTGAAACTGTTTGGATATTCGAATTTGGATAATACCCTGCGTCCGGTTGGTGAGATTTTCAAACATTGCAAAACAGTGCATTTCTTCCGACTGAATACCGGTGGTACAAAGGCAAGCTGTAAATATGCAACCGCAAAATATCCGGGTACGCGTGGAAATGCACTCAAAATCGTGATCGAAGCGAATGAGAAAAGCCAGTCGGAAGCTTTGCTGTATGATGTCAGCACCTACTTTGACACCGTGCTGGTGGATGCACAGTTTGGTGTGGCGGCTATGACCGATTTGAAAAACAACGATTATGTAGATTGGCAGAACAGTGCTTCTTTGGAATTGACTGCCGCAACACCGCTGACCAGTGGCAGCAATGGTTCGGCAGAAGATGCGACATACCAGACCTATTTAGACCAAGCAGAGTCCTATGTATTCCACGCAATGGGGTGTATGTCTGCCAGTGAAACGGTCAAAAAGCTGTTTGCTGCGTTCTGTGAGCGAATGCGTGACAAGATGGGCAAGAAAATTCAGTGTGTTGTATGGAATCATCTTGCTGATTACGAGGGCGTTGTCAGCGTAAAAAATAAGATTGTTGGGGAAGAAAATGGCATTGACCTGATTCCATGGGTCACCGGTGTTCTGGTTGGAACTGCTGTGAATGCTTCTGCCAGCAGTCTGAAATATGATGGCGTGTACCAGATCAATACCGATTACACCCAGGCAGAACTGGAACAAGGCATCCAAGAAGGTTCGTTTCTGTTCCATGCGGTCAACGATAAGGTGGCTGTTTTAGAGGACATCAACACCTTTGTGTCGGTAACCGGTGAGAAACAAGGTGATTTTTCAAACAACCAAACCATTCGTGTGTTGGATCAGATTGCAAATGACATTGCGCTGCTGTTTGCAGAAAAATATCATGGAAAAATTCAGAACAAGCAGGATGGCAGAATCAGCCTTTGGAATGATATTGTCAAACATCACAGCGAGTTGCAGAATATCGGCGCGATTGAGGCGTTTAGCCCTGATGCAGTGACAGTTGAACCAGGACAATCCAAAAAAGCGGTTGTTGTGACGGACCATATCAAGCCGGTCAACGCAATGGCGCAGCTTTACATGACCGTATATGTACAATAAAAAAAGGGGGTAGACTATGACGAATGTAATGCATGCAAAGGATACCATTTCGGCATCCCTTGCGGAATGCTTTATCACCATTAACAACCGCCGTTATAATTTTATGCAGGCAATCAATCTGGAAGCCAAATTCAACAAAACCAAGTCGAAAGTGCCGATTTTGGGCAAACCAGGCAAGGGCAATAAGCCCACTGGCTGGGAGGGGGAAGGCTCTGCAAAATTCCATTATAACACCTCGATTTTCCGTGAGATGCTCAAGCACTACAAGGATACCGGAGAGGATGTTTATTTTGATATTCAGGTTACCAATGAAGACCCAACCTCTTCTGTTGGCCGTCAGACGGTTATTCTCAAAGACTGTAATATCAATGGCGGTATCATTACAAAATTTGACGCTGATGCAGAGTATCTGGATGAGGATATGGATTTTACATTTGAAGATTTTGAAATGCCGGAAACATTCAAATTGCTTGCCGGCATGCTTTAATGTTAGGAGGATTTTATTATGAGTTTATCTGCATTTATGGCAGAAAATGCCTTAACAATCGACAATGAAAAATATGTCGCTTCCCCACGCTTTTTGAATGAGAACGGTAAACCGATTGAATGGGAGATGAAAACCATCACTGGAACCGAAGATGAAGCATTGCGCAAAACCTGCGTGAAGCGTGTTGCAATCCCAAACAAAAAGAATCAGTATCAAAAGGAAATTGATTATGATTTATATTTGGGCAAACTGGCGGCGGTTTGTACCGTATATCCTGATTTGAGCAATGCCGAATTGCAAAATAGTTATCACACGATGGGCGAAGATGCTGTACTAAAAGCGATGCTTACCCCAGGTGAATATGCAAACTATTTGCAAAAGGTACAGGAAATTTGTGGTTTTGATACCACCTTGCAGGAAGATGTGGAAGAAGCAAAAAACTAATCAATGAAGGGGATGGGGAAGCGAATGTTGCTTACTATTGCCTTCATGAATTTCATATGCTGCCACATGAATTTTTCGCACTCAACCAGAAAGAACGCGCATTTATCATCGCTGCGATTGAAATTCGGGTCGAGAACGAAAAGAAACAGAAAAAAGAAATTGAGAGAAAACAGAGCCAGCGTCATTGATCGTCATGACGCTGGTTTTTTATAGACAGGTGGTGATATTGTTGGCAACGGTAAAAACGGCAATCGCTTTATACGATGGTGTAACAGCACCACTGCATAGCATGAATCGTGCTATGCACATTGTATTAAACAGTTTCGAGGCGATGCAGGATGCTTCCGGCCATGCAGTTGATACCAGTGCCATTCAACAGGCAAAGCAGGAACTTGCAAAAGCAGAAACTGCATTTGATGGCATTGAGCAATCCATCCGTGATGCAAATCAACAGCAGCAACGCTTCAATGACAGCATAGAACGAGGCTGTTCCAGTGGTATGGCACTGCTGCAAAAAGTAAAAAGCATTGCTGTGACATTGGGCGGTCTGGCTAGTGTGAAAAAGATAATCAATCTATCGGATAATATCACAGAAAACACTGCACGATTAAATCTGATTGTGGATGATGGCGGCACGGTAGCGCAACTGGAACAGAAAATCTTTGATTCTGCGCAGCGTTCTCGTGCGTTATATATGAATACGGCTGCGGCAATCGCCAATATGGGCGCAAATGCAAGGGCAGCCTTTCAAGGAAACGATGAATTGATTGCTTTTATGGAGCAGGTCAACAAACAATTTGCCGTTGGCGGTGCATCTGCTATGTTGCAATTAACGCAGGCAATGGCTGCGGGTACACTGCGAGGTGAGGAATTAAACTCCATCTTAGAGAATGCGCCAGGTATTGCACGAGCGATTGAACGCTATATGGGCATTGCAGAAGGTTCGATCAAATCCTATGCAGAGCAGGGGGCTGTGACAGCTACGGTTGTTAAAAATGCGCTGTTTGCTGCTGCGGATGAAACCAATGCGAAATTTGAAAGTATGCCCAAAACATGGGGACAAATCTGGAATACCATGCAGAATCAGGCACTTTCTATTTTCAGTCCTATCCTAAAACGCATAAATAGCATTGCCAATAGCGAGAAATTTCAAACGGTGTTTCAGGGGGTAATCAATGGGCTGGCATTGATTGCAGAATTTGCCACATGGGTTTTTGATATTCTAATCAGCGGAGTTTCCTGGGTGATTGATAACTGGTCGTGGTTATCTCCGATTATTTATGGTGTTGCTGCAGCGATGGCAGTATATTATGGGCAGTTGATGCTGGCAAAAGGGGCTGAATTTGCTTTAGCCGCAGCACATGGGGTGGTTGCAGTGGCAAAAGGCATTATGGCAGCAGGAACGATGCTTTTGACCGGGGCAACATGGGCACAAACAACCGCACAATGGGGGTTAAATTCCGCACTGCTTGCATGCCCGCTTACCTGGATTATCATCCTGATTATTGCGCTTGTTGCTATATTGTATGCGGCGGTTGCAGGAGTCAATAAGTTTGCTGGAACTACCATTTCCGCAACCGGCATTATCTGTGGTATGTTTATGGGCGCATTGGCATTCGTTGGCAATCAGTTTATCATGTTTTGGAATTTGATTGTGGATGTTTTTGTGCTGATCTATAATCTGATTGGTTCGGTTGCGAATTTCATCGGAAATGTTTTTATAGACCCAGTTGGAGCGGTCTGCCGCTTGTTTTTTGATTTGGCAGATACCGTACTGGGCGTTTTGGAAACGCTTGCTTCAGCTGTTGATACCATCTTCGGTTCTAATCTTGCTGGGGCTGTGCAAGGGTGGAGAAGTTCGCTTGATGGCTGGGTGAAAGACACCTTTGGTGAAGGTGAAGAATTTTTTGTTGAATTGGATGGAAGCAAAATGAAACTCGACCGCTTTTCCTATCAATCGGCTTGGGATAAGGGCTATTCGTTCGGTCAAGGAATCGACAATAAGGTTGCCGGCTTGGGAGATATGTTCGGTGGTGCAGGGGAAAATTTCAAAGGCTTACTGGATGGAATTTACAACAATTCGAATGATACAGCTGCAAATACGGCAGCCACAGCCAATGCACTGGATTACACAGCAGAAGACCTCCAATATATGAAAGACATCGCCGAGCGGGAAGCAATCAACCGCTTTACCACTGCCCAAATTAAGGTAGAACAACACAACGAAAACCATATCACCAAAGATGTGGATGTGGACGGCATTATGGCTGTCTGGGCGAATGATTTTGCAAGTAAGCTGGATGTTTCAAAAGAGGGGAGCTAATGGCGTATAAAATGTATCTGGATGGGGAGTTGATGCCGGTCACCCCAGCCAAAATTAAAATGAAAATCACCAATCAGAATAAAACCATCACACTAATCGGTGGTGAGGAAATCAATATGCTCAACGCCCCCGGCTTGACCGAAATTTCCTTTGATCTGCGGCTGCCACAAAGCCGATACCACAGGGATTTAACAGATTTCTCCAAACCTGTTGCAAATAAAGGGATTTTCACAAACAGTGCACCGTTTTCCTTTATGCGATTTCAACTCTGTTTATGATTTCCTCAAAGGCTCAAAAGGGCAAATATAAGGGAAAAGATGCAGTGCAGTCTAATTATATGTAGGCGTTTTCGATTTGATGATGGGATGACGTACAACTGTCTTGCATTTTTCCGGAGCGCATTTTCTCGGATCACTCAGATATATCTCGTGATGGAATCTATCCTGTGTAAGATTCACCTTATAGCCATTTTGATCAGCAAATTCATGCATTGCTTGAATAGTAGCCGGTTCATCATCATAGGAGCCGATATGCATACACTGTACGCAAAGTCCTTCGTTGTATGTCAGAAATTCGGCTTTTGAAAAATCCATCTTTTTCTTCTTCGTAGCTTCTGCCACTGCCCAGTCAAAATCTTCTTCGGTTACAAAATCGGGAAGACGAATAATAGAAATAAAGCACATATCATTTTTGTGGCTATAATCCATTTCTTCTGTTTGTTCCTGCCACCAGAAGCCTTCCAGAGGAGGGACCACATACTCAAAAAATCCATCAATTTTGTGGTCCCCCCTGTAGCTCATTTTTATCGTATAGGCAATTCCGTAAAGCAGCGCAATGGACTGTTTATATTCACTGCATTCATCATTCGGGTTTCCCTTGCCACGGACTGCGATGTAATTCATCGGCGGGATCGTAACAATGGATGGCTTGCTTTTCGGCATATAAAATTCCTTGTACTCTTTTTTGTAATCAAAGGCCATGTTGTTCACTCCTGTTCTTTTTGATTTTGGGTGCAGGAAGTTCACTGCAGGTTATTTGTATAAATTTGGAAAGGGCATCCCTATTATCAATATCAGAAAATATAAAATGTGGCTTTGCACCCTCATAGGGAGAAGAGGTTTCTAAATCTGGCAATATGACCTTTCCGGCTTCTGTGATTTTGATAAATAGCTGATTATCGCAAATCAGTCCGAAAATCTTTTCGTCACAGTAGATTCCATAGTCTCCAAACATCTTCCGGATTTTGATCTCTCCAGCGCCGGAGCACTGATCTACAATATACTGGACAAATTCTGAATTGCAGGCCATATCAGAGTTCCCCCTTTTCAAAGGAACCGATCTCCACCAGATTTCCCTCTGGATCTGCAATATAACAGGTTCTCTGTCCCCATGGTTCTGTAGTTGGAGCCATCACAGGCTTGCCACCAGTTGCTGTAACGGCGGCATACGTCTCATCCACAGCTGCGTAGTTTTCAACGCTTAAAGCAATCTCATAATGTCCGTTGATCCCAGAAGCATAGGAAAATTTTCGGTTTGTCATATTTTCAAAATCGCTTCTTCTGTAGAGCAAGAACAGTGTTCCGTCCTTTTGGAGAAAAACATTGGTTGTGTTTTCATCCTCCTTAATATCAAAGCCCAAAACATCACGGTAGAACCGCACCATTTCTGCCATATCCTCTACCATGATACCAAATCCGTCTAACCTCATTTTATTGTCACCTTTCCTCTTCATATTTTTGCAGCATTTCTCTCAGCGTTTCCCTGATCTCTCGCCTTAATTCCTCGGGTTCCAACAACTCTGCACAAGTTCCAAAGGTCATGAGCCAGTTTAAAAGATTATCCTTGTTTGTAAAGTCCACGCAAAACAGCAGTTTCCCATCGTTTTGTACTTCAAAAGAATCCACTCCAAATTCCTCAATAAGTCGCCATTTACAACTTGCGTCAAACAGTATTTTTACAGCAATCCCACCGGGAAAAATCTGTTCATTTCTTAAATCCGGCAGAGGAGCAGCTCTTTGGGAGAAAGTATGATTTGACATCTGAAGCTCGGTCATGCGATTTAACTTAAAGAGTCTAAAGTCCTGACGTGTTTCGCAGAATCCCCAAAGGTACCAGCTAGACCAGCGAAAAATCAAATAATAAGGCTCTACCGTGCGTTTTTGCACGCCTCGGGGTGAATAGTAAAAGAAATTAATTTTGCAGTGCCGATTAATGGCGCTGCGAATAATTGCAATCTTTTGGGACAGAGAATCCTTGTACCACGAGGATAAATCAATTAAAACAGATTGATTTCCGGTCATAAAATCAGAGGAACCGGCAGACAGTTTTTCCATAAGCTGTGCATATTGATTCGTTTTATGCACACTGTCAAGGCTGCGAATGCCAGCCAAAATGTCCTGCATCTCATTGGAAGACAGAAGTGTTCGATCGATTTTATAGTTCTCCAGAATGGAAATCCCACCATGAGCGCCTTGTTTGGTGGATATTGGGATTCCAGCACCGCACAAGATGTCAATATCCCTGTTGATTGTACGCCGTGAAACTTCAAATTTTTCTGCCAAATATGGTGCCGTAACCGTTTCTCTCTGCAACAAAATAGATAAAATTCCAATCAGTCTGTCCAGTTTCATAGTCATTCTCTTCCCTTAAAAACAGTATATCATCAATAACACGCCATCTATATGTCATGTTTAATTATATCATAAAAATCTTTTTGAGCGAAATATCCAAAGTACAAATTTTAGATCTGCGCGAGGGGTGTATTTCGCTTATAACTTTCCGAAAGCGAAAAAATCCCTTGTTTCGGCTCGTAAGGGCAAAAACAAGGGAAAATGCATAAAATGGGAGGTTATAAACGGTAAAAATCCTTGAAGATGCAGGGTTTTCAGAGGACTTGCAAGATAAATCAGAATAAATCGAACTTACCGAAGCCGATCCAGCACCTGATTTAAGCGTTCATATAACAGGGCATCTTTTGTTTTCAAGTATCTCTGCTTGTCTGGATCAAAATATTCATTTGATGAACGATATTCGACCCAAGTAAAAATATCAGTAGGATTATAAACATCATATGGATTGAAGCTGTTTTCGGAAACAAGCTGGGTCTTTCCAAATACCAATTTTTTCTCCCGGCTCAAAAGCCGCTTGTTGTGAGGATTTTTTTTCAAAATTATGTACGCCTAAATTAAAACACAATGGTGAAATATCCATGTATGCTCCCTTCAGCACTGATGTATTGTTTGCTTTAGTATCTAACTGGCTAATTTGCTTTTGGTAAGCAGATAAGAGTTTCTGTGTCTGCATTGTCATTGAAAGATTATATTTATCTCTGCCGTTCATGTAATCCTGCATCACCTTTGTATAGTCTTTTTTCTTCTGACCTCAAACCGCCCCGGACAGCACCTCACTCATAGTATTTGCCGCCGCTTTCTGCGCCGTGGTAATCACATGGGCATAGGTATCCAAGGTGAACTCTGCAGAGAAGTGGCCCAGCATTCCGGAAACTGTTTTGATGTCCACCCCATTTTGCAGTGCCAGCGTTGCAAAGGTGTGCCGGAAGGAAAAGCAGGCAACTTTACATTACCAGAAAAAATCGAGATTTATCAAAACAATGAGCTCTGTCAGACTGTTGTTTACGCGACACAGAAAACAGAATGTGTAATCATTTAATAGTGTATATAGAATAACCTTAGCCTTGCTCCTAAATTCAAACGGAGTAAGGCTATTTTTATGTGTGCTCCCTATCATTTGCTAACCTGATATGTGGCATAAAAAATGATCTAATTAAATGAATTGACTGTAACAGGTGATTGCTTTTTTATGAAACAGGGAAATCCGGTATTTATGGAAGTTTTGTGGAAAGATCTATTTTAGGGTAATTGTTTGCTGATGTATTGTTTTCCTTTTTTATTATAAAGGAATAGAGAAACGAAAATCGTACAGAATTCTGCTAAAGGCATTGCAATCCAGACTCCGTTCACACCAACGATTGACGGTAATAGGAAAATAAATATAATAACAAAAATCAGTGAGCGAAGAGATGAGATAATAGCGGAAGTTAGGCCATCTCCAAGAGCAGTAAAATAGCCAGATAAGAAGACATTTACACCAATAAACAGGAATACTGGGCTGAAATAAATCAGAGCAGTAACGGTCAGATCAAATACATGACTGTTATCGGTAAATAATTCAATAATAAATTTACCTCCAACAAAAAGAATACCCATAATTAAAATGGCAGTGATACCAATTGTGATAAAGCTATATTTGAGGGTTTCTTTAATTTTTGACTTGTTTCCGGCTCCAAGATTGTAGCTGATAACTGGAGCAGCAGCGACTGAAATACCCATATAGAAAGCGATGAAGAAATAGTAGATATACATAATAATGGTAACAGCAGCTACACCATCCTCACCGAATTTCTGTATGATGATTAGATTAAACAATAATGTAGTAATACCAGTGGAAAGTTCTGTCAACATTTCGCTGCTTCCGTTGCCACAGGATTTCCAAAGAATATGGAAAGAAAATTTCGGTTTGCAAAAACGAATAGTACTATATTTTAAAAAGTAAATGAGTCCAATGATTGCACTTACACCAATGGATAAAACTGTACCTAAGGCTGCGCCAAAAGTACCAAGTTCAAGTGGCCCAATAAAAATAAAGTCGAGGATTACATTTAGAATCAGGCCAATAATAGACATTTTCAAACCAATTTGCGGACAACCGTCAGTACGAACCAAATATTCGAAAAATAGTTTAAATGCCATCAGAATAGTGCCTGCAAATACAACAAATGCATAAGGCAGTACATGTTCCATCAATCGTTCGCTGGATCCCAGTAAAAAAGCAATCGGCTTTAAGAAAATGATACCCACAATGGAAAATGTAATGGAGAAAATCAACAGAACAAGTGAAATGGCACTGAAAACTTCATTGGCTTTTTGTTGTTCGTTTTGTCCCATATATTCACCAATGATAGCACCAGCACCGGTCGCTAACATGACTGATACACCAAAGACGATGCAGGTAATAGGAATGACAATGTTGATTCCAGCAAGTGCGTCTGATCCTGCATATCGGGAAACAAAGAATCCATCAATGGTTGTATAGAAAGAAAGAAAAACCATTGTAAGTATGGATGGAACTAAGTATTTGAGAAATTGTCGATATGACATCGGCTTTGAAAAAATATTCATTATGCCCTCCAAAAAAATATGATAATTTGAACAGAGTTATTGCTGTTGCATTTTTCTGTTCTAACTGTTATAATAAACTATATAGTAACTATATAGTCAAGAGGTAAAAATAACAAATGAATAACATGTTTTCTGCCGGAGAATTGGCAAAAATGCAAAAGATATCAAAACAAACTTTGCTGTATTATGATAAAATTGGTTTGTTTAACCCCAGCTATACAGATCCAGATAACGGTTATCGCTATTATAGTGCAGAACAGTTAGACTATTTGGATACTATTCTCATTATGAAGAAGATAGGCTTTTCTTTGAATGAAATTAAGAAGTATATGAAGAGCTATACAACAGAAAATAGCATAGCATTTTTTCATAATCAGCTGTCAGTCATCGAAAAAAAGATACAGGAGCTTTCACTGATTCAAAATAGATTAGAACATCGCTGTCAACAGGTCGAACAAATATATTCTAAGCAAGCGTCAGAGCCAATCATTGCTATGACAGACTGTACTTATATTCTATATCATGAGGTATCGCACCCATATGGTATGAAAGAGATCAGTATTGCAACGAAGAAATGCTATGCACAGGCTTTGAATCATAATTTTCCAATTTTCTTTGAATGTGGTGTATCTGTTCCACTGGAACGCATTCTTAGTGGACGTTATGTAGAAGCTAAAACTGCATTTGTAACAACAGAAAATGTCCCTTCTGTTTCTAACATTATTATGCTTCCTAAAGGATTGACTGCTTCGATATATCATTTCGGTAATTATTATGATATTGATAGTTCTTATATCAAACTTATGCGGTTTTGCAGACAGAAAAATCTGAAAATTATATCAAGTTCCTATGAGTTTTGTATCAACGATTATATTACTTCCAGATATCAAGAGGAGTTTATTACAAAAATCATGTTTTATGTAGAAGAAGTGAGTGAATAAAATACTTGTATGTGATACATAAGTAGAGCAGATTGATTAAGAGAATTTTAGAGGTTCAAGGGAAGCTGCGGTTCTTCATAATGAATCTTTCATCTGCTCTGTTATTTAAGGATTTTAGAGTACTTTCTGCACTCTTTGATATACAATAAATAACCAAGTTTATTTAAATATAAAAATAAAACCGGGATTTCAGAAATGAAATCCCGGAAATTTATTGTAATTTATTGTAAAGCTGTCAGATGATTACAGCTGCGGACCAGCAGCAACCAGAGCTTTACCAGCATCGTTGCCAGTGTACTTAGCAAAGTTCTTAACAAAACGAGCAGCCAGATCTTTTGCTTTAGCATCCCATTCAGCAGCATCAGCGTAGGTGTCACGCGGATCCAGAATGCCGGTATCTACGCCCGGTAATTCGGTCGGTACAGCCAGGTTGAAGTACGGAATGGTCTTGGTCTCAGCTTTCAGGATGGAACCATCCAGGATAGCGTCGATGATGCCACGGGTATCTTTGATGGAGATACGTTTGCCAGTGCCGTTCCAACCGGTGTTAACCAGGTATGCTTTTGCACCACTCTTCTGCATTTTCTTAACCAGCTCTTCTGCATATTTGGTCGGATGCAGCTCTAAGAAAGCCTGACCAAAGCAAGCAGAGAAGGTCGGGGTCGGCTCGGTGATACCACGCTCGGTACCAGCCAGTTTGGAGGTGAAGCCAGACAGGAAGTAGTACTGAGCCTGCTCCGGAGTCAGAACAGAAACCGGCGGCAGAACGCCGAATGCATCAGCAGACAGGAAGATTACATTCTGAGCATCTGGTGCGGTAGAAACCGGACGAACGATTTTCTCGATGTGGTTGATCGGATAGGAAACGCGAGTGTTCTCGGTAACGGAACCATCAGCGAAATCGCATACGCCGTTGTCATCAACAGTAACATTCTCTAACAGAGCGTTGCGTTTGATTGCATTGAAGATATCCGGCTCGGACTCTTTGTCCAGGTTGATAACTTTTGCATAGCAGCCGCCTTCGAAGTTGAATACACCGTTATCATCCCAACCGTGCTCGTCATCACCGATCAGCAGACGTTTCGGGTCGGTGGACAGGGTGGTTTTACCAGTACCAGACAGACCGAAGAACAGAGCGGTGTTTTTGCCTTCCATATCAGTGTTAGCAGAGCAGTGCATAGAAGCCATGCCTTTCAGCGGCAGGAAGTAGTTCATCATAGAGAACATACCTTTTTTCATCTCACCACCGTACCAGGTGTTCAGGATGATCTGCTCACGCTCGGTCAGGTTGAACATTACAGCAGTCTCAGAGTTTAAGCCAAGTTCTTTGAAGTTCTCAACTTTTGCTTTGGAAGCATTGTAGCAAACGAAATCCGGCTGGAAGTCTGCTAATTCCTCAGCGGTTGGGGTGATGAACATGTTTTTAACGAAATGAGCCTGCCAAGCAACTTCCATAATGAAACGGATAGCCATACGGGAGTCGTGGTTTGCACCGCAGAAAACATCCATTACATACAGTTTTTTGTTAGATAAAGATTTAATAGCTAAATCTTTGCATGCTGCCCAAGCCTCTTTAGAAGCCGGTTTGTTGTCGTTTTTGAACTCATCAGAAGTCCACCAAACGGTGTCTTTAGAAGTATCGTCCATAACGATAAATTTGTCTTTTGGGGAACGACCGGTATAGATACCAGTCATAACGTTTACAGCGCCCAGCTCAGTAACTTGACCTTTGTCAAAGCCCTCGAGAGATGCGTCGGTTTCTGCTGCGAACAGCTCTTCATAAGAAGGGTTATGGATAACTTCGGTAGCACCGGTAATGCCATACTTGGTTAAATCAATCTGTGCCATATTATTCTACCTCTTTCATTATAAATTAAGTAAACCGTTTTAAATTCTGCATTTTATTCAGTTTTTCAAGCGGTTCACCCATATTTTACAATCTTATTATACACTATCCATTTCGAAAAATCAATAACGATATTGTGAATTTTCTATGTTTCAAAATCCGAAAAAATGGTCGTTTTCCCGATCATATTTCACTGTTTTAGGCACGAAAGATGTGTGCAGGCAGCCTATTTTATCTGCTGAAATTTGGTATAGACCCCTTTTTCTACAAATTTCTTTTTCTTATTTTGGTATACTGATAGTATCAATTTGGGAAAGAGGAGGAAGTTTAGATGTTACAAGATTACAGCTTTAGTCATATTATGAAGCTGATAACCAAGAATAAAGAGGCCGTTACCCAATACAATTTAACATTTTTCCCTGTATTTGCCTTAACCGCAACCATTGTTATGCTCATTGCATTTTTGTGTAGTTTTTTTGCTTTTGAAATGCAGGTGGCGCGATATCTATATTTTGGTGCATTTATAGGGTCTGCGGGATTGCTTTTTGTGTTTCAAATAGAGAAGCGGCATTGGGTCACTGTGGCTGAAATATATGCGGAATTTATTCTGTTATATCTGCTTGCATTGCATCTAAGTATTGTTACATTTCCAAAGCAGCCAGCCTCTATGATCCTGGTGGTGTTATCAATTTTCCCCACAATTCTGATCAATACACCGCTGCAGATGATTATGATTAGTAATGTAATGTATCTAATTCATACCGTACTATCTTATTGGTACAAGGGAGAGTATTTGGGTAGAGTTGATCTGGTCAATGGTCTGCTGGCTACCTCGCTCGGTGTTATATTAGGATATTTTATACTGGAATATAGACTACGGGGGCTGGAATTAAAGCGACTTTTGATTCAGGAAAAACAAACCGATGTGTTAACTTCGTTAAACAATCGCTGGAAATTGTTTGAAACCATCAGTGATATTGAGGCAAACAGGCTGGATAAACCCAGTGGTGTCATGATGTTGGATCTGGATAATTTCAAGCAATATAATGATAAGTTCGGTCATGCATCCGGAGATGAATGTCTCAAACGGGTGGGCGATTTGCTTTCCAAGATGCAAAATGAATATCAGATTTCATTTTATCGCTACGGTGGGGAGGAATTTTCCGCTTTTATATGGGATGTAAGTAGAGAAGAATTGCGTGATATTGCCTTAGATATTCATAGCAGAGTAGCACAGCTTTCGATACCACATCAAAAAATTACAATCAGTCTGGGATTTGTTTATTGCGATGATCCAGAAATCGTTAATTATGAAACATGGATTGAATATGCTGATCAGGCGTTGTATTCTGTTAAAAATTCTGGCCGCAACAATACTGCGGAATATATTGACAAGAACTGGGTAGAAATGCAGCCATCACTTCGAACCCGAGAGGAGAAGGTAAACTTGTAAAAGTGCAGTTGTTTTGAAATATCTTGACTTTTTGACCGTTAGATGCTATAATTAAAAATTATCTTAAATAAAATCTCATTAAAAACGCATAAATGCATAGAAAGTTGAAAAGGAGAATCTCTTTATGATTATAGGAACAACCAGAGAATTAAAAAATCATGAGTACCGTGTTGGTCTTACCCCGGATAATGTATCTGATTATATCGCGCACGGACATACAGTATATGTTGAAACCAAAGCTGGTGAAGGTGCAGGTTTTTCTGATGCTGATTATATCAATGCTGGTGCTGTTGTACTGGATACACCTGCTGAAGTGTTTGCAAAAGCAGATATGATTGTTAAAGTAAAAGAGCCGGAAGCATGTGAATACAATTATTTCAAAGAGGGTCAGATTCTGTTTACTTACCTGCATCTGGCGCCGAATCCGCAGCTTACACAGGTCTTGATGGAAAAAGGTGTGAAGGCGGTTGCATATGAGACTATTACTGATAAAGTTGGAAACCTGCCGTGTCTGCGTCCAATGAGTCAGATTGCCGGCAGACTTAGCATTCAGGAAGGTGCAAAATATCTGGAGCGTGCATACGGCGGTAGGGGCATTCTGCTTGGAGGAGTTCCGGGTGTAGAGAGAGGAAAAATCGTCATTATCGGTGGCGGTATTGCTGGAACCTATGCTGCAAAAGCAGCTGTTGGTATTGATGCGCAGGTTATACTGCTTGATGTCAATCCGAATCGTTTGGCGTATCTGGAAGATATCTTCGGCGCATCTGTCACCACTTTATATAGTACCGAAGCGAATATTAGAAAATCACTCAAAGAAGCAGATCTTGTAATCGGTTCGGTTCTGATTCCAGGCGGAAAAACCCCGAAACTGGTTAGAAGAGAGCATCTTCCTCTGATGAAAAAAGGTGCTGTAATCGTTGATATTGCGATTGACCAGGGCGGTTGTTGTGAATCTTCTCATGTAACGACGCATGATGATCCGGTATTTATTGAAGAAGGCATTGTACATTATTGTGTTGGCAATATGCCGGGCGCAGTTCCGCATACTTCCACCATTGCACTGACCAACTCAACCCTGCGTTACGGTCTGCTTTTGGCAGACAATGGTCTGGAGAAAGCGGTTCAGATGGATGCAGGTCTTGCAAATGGTGTTAATGTTTATAATCATAAATGCACCAATGCCAATGTTGCACACAGCCTTGGTTTGGAATACACCGCTTTAACGGATATGATGAAATAAAATGCAATTTTGTATTATGGAGTTCCAAAAGGGACTCCATTTTTGCATAATTAAAACAGCAAGCCCCCGTTTTTCAAAAACAGGGGCTTTTATAGATTGTTTATTGGTTATCCCAGCGATCCATTGTTTCGCCGAACGCCTTCATAACTGGTATAAATTTTGGAGCAACGGTTTTTCCGTCATCCTGACCGTCGTAGTTGCCGCGGTTGCACCAACAGCAGAGCATTGCACCAACCGGGTTCTCCGCGATGTTGTCACCATTGCATATATGTGGGTCAAATGTTTTCATCATCTCAGTTTTTTCGTCCCATATCTGACAGCCCACACCGCAGTAAAGTCTGTGGTCGGCATTGATTAAACCATAGCCATGTTCTTCTAAGAATTTGACCGAGGCCGGGGTATAGCCGTTCCAACCACAAGTCCAGTAGCATACAACAATGCGGTTGTCGATTGCACCGTAGGTTTTATTGTCGTTGTGATAGCAGATACCGTCATTGAAAGCCAGTGGGGTCATATTGCGTGCAGCAACAATGTCGATTGCACGGTTAACAAACTGCACAAACAGCTTCATATCGCCGTCATGGTAGATTTTGTCCAGACCCATAATCAGCACATTTTCATCCTTGGACAGGTCATTGGCAAATTCATCCGCGCCAATGCTGAAATATCGACATCCATGGTCCGCAAAATAGTCAACATATTTTTTTAAGATGGCAAGCGCAAAGGAAACCGCTTCCTCGTCTCTTAAATTGATTGAACTGCGAGAACCCGGATAGCGAAGCTGAGGGAATTTCTCCAAGATGGTGCCCATGTGTCCTGGCATGTTCATGACGGGAATGATGTCCATGTGTTTAGAACGGGCATAGGTGATAATTTCCTCCATGTCTTTAGGCGTGAGATATTTACCGCAGCCGCTTGGACAGGTCTTAAATTCAACATAACCGTCACCAAGTGCCGGTCTTAAATCATATGTGTCAAATTTAGTGGTAACGGTTAAATCCGGCAGAGCGAAGCGGAAACCCTGATTATCGGAGAAGTACAACTGGAAATGGGTGAATCCCGATTCAGATAGTGTGTCGATCATACTTTTGATGACCTCAGCACTGAAAAATTTTCTGCCTGCATCCAGATGGAATACACGCATCAGCTTCGCATTGCCAGTGGTATCAATATTTTTTCCGACAAGCCCAACCTTTGCACCGCCGATAGCTTCATTGGATTCCGGATGGGCAAGCAGCCATTTATTGCGTGCGGTCATGTAGGCATCCTCAACGGTTTTTGGCTCGAATACTGGTTTATCAGTATTTGTCAGCCACGGCAGAGCGACTAGGACTCTAAAACCTTTGTCTGAATCAACATGGCACGGAGCGTAATGCAAGGTGGTGGCATATACTTCTACCAGAACGCCTGCCGGTACTTTGAATGCTTTTACCTTTGCGGTATTAAGCATGCCGTCTATCATCTCATCCTGTCTTGCAAGCAGCAGAATAAAGTCCTCGGTGCCTAAGTTAAATTCACTGTCACGGTGATATTCCAAACAGTTAAGCTTGGTATTGTGACCGTTGCACCATCCAAGCTGTACCGGCATACCACCATAGCAGTGTTCGCTGATTTCGACGGCTGCTGGCAGTTCTTGCAATATTGGATCGGTCGGCACATAGTCAACACCTTCTGGCAATGGTGTGTTTTTTAAGCTATCCAGAATTTCGGAAACAGAACTATCCAGTCCGGTGACTACTTGACCATAAGATTTGAATTCTGGGTCAAAAACCGAATACTCTTTCGTAGAAAATCACTCCTTTTCAAATTCTGCAAATAGTGTTTTGCAGGCAGGATAGATCTGTTTGAACTGCTGATAGCGTTTTTCATATTTGGCAACCAGCTCTGCTTGAGGTTTAACGGTGGAAGCAACATGGACAAACCGATCGCATACCTCTTGCACACTGCCATATTCGCCACAGGCTACCATCGCCAGCATGGCACCACCCATACCTGGTCCTTGCTCCGATTCCAGACATTCAAGTTCTGCATTTAAGACATTTGCCATGATCTTTTTCCACAATGGGCTTTTTGCGCCGCCGCCACAGATTTTAGAGGAGTTAATGGTGATGCCCAACGATCTTGCAACCTCCACACTGTCACGGATGGCAAATGCAACGCCTTCTAAAACAGCTTGGGTTAAGTCTGTACGGGTGGTATCCATGGTCATGCCGATAAAGGTACCACGCGCATTGGTGTCGTTGATTGGGCTGCGTTCACCCATCAGATACGGCAGGAAATAAACATGGTTTTCACCGAGTTTATCGTCGGTGATTGGGGCTTGTTCTGCTGCATAATCCTTGGTTTGGAGGATGTCATCCATGAGCCATTTGTTGCAGGATGCAGCGGACAGCATACAGCCCATTAAATGATAGCCGCCGTCTGCGTGAGCAAATGCGTGCAGGGCATTGTGATTATCCACGCCAAATTTTTGGGAGGAGATAAATACTGTGCCGGAGGTACCTAGGGAGATGTTACATCCTCCTTCACCAACAACACCAGTACCGACAGCAGCTGCTGCGTTGTCACCCGCTCCGGCAGCTACCTTGACATGTTTCGAAATACCCAGTTCCTTGGCAATTTCTGGTTTTACAGTGCCAATACATTCATAACTTTCAAATAGCTTTGGCATCTGATGTTCGGTAATGCCACAAATGTTCAGCATTTCCTTGCTCCAGCATTTATGCTCAACATCCAGCAGAAGCATACCAGATGCGTCGGAATAGTCGCAGGCATGCACACCGGTGAGGATGTAGTTGACATAGTCTTTCGGCAGCATGATTTTTGCGATTCTGGCAAAATGCTCCGGCTCGTTTTCTTTGACCCAGAGGATCTTTGGGGCAGTAAATCCGGCAAACGCGATGTTTGCGGTCAATGCAGATAGTTTATTTTTACCAATTTCATTGTTTAGATAATCTACCTGTTTCACGGTTCTGCCGTCATTCCAGAGAATTGCAGGACGAATGACATGATCGTTCGAATCCAGAATAACCAGACCATGCATCTGACCGCCGCAGCCGATGCCTGCTACATCCGCACCGTTAAAGCCTTCCAGTAATTCTGGGATACCTTCCATAACAGCTTTACGCCAATCTTCAGGTGCCTGCTGGCTCCAACCCGGCTGTGGAAACTCCAGTGGGTATTCTTTGGTAACTATTTTTTTGATATCGCCAGTTTCATCCATTAAAAGTAACTTCACAGCGGAAGTGCCAAGATCAACGCCGATATATAATTTCATAGTATTCACTCCAATCTTTTTAATGTAATTACCAGTATATACTATCTTTTAGCAAACTTCAAGTAGATTTGAAAATGTCCATATAATTTTTTATTTTCAATCAAATATTCCAGAAATTTCTGCATGATGGAAAAATGATTGAAAAATAAATGGTTATGTGCTATACTACAGGAAAAGGGGGAATTTTTATGGCACTAAAAACTTATGTTTTAACATCCATGGCAAAAGTGTTTCTGGATGAAGAACCGAAAAATGATCTGCAGATTAAGCAGATGAGTGCATTTCAAAATGAAAAGGCGGCATTCCAGCTGGCTTATGCTTCGGACGAATTTTTATATTCGTTTCGTCTGGAAATTCCGGAAAATGTGAAGGTATATACTGTGGAGTCCTCTCCTGCTGTTATAGCGGCAGGTGATGATATCGACGATTATTATCTGCGTACCAAACCGGGACTATATCCGGATTTGTTAAGACCATATACAGGTCAGGCTGTTCGTATGCCGAAGAACATCTGGCGAAGCTTCTGGTTTGAGGTTGAAGGCTTGCCGGCAGGAAAACACGAATTCAAGCTGAAATTATATGGTGATAATGATACTTTGCTTTCTGAAGATACCATGATTATTGATGTGTTAGACGCCCAGCTGCCCAAGCAGGATTTGATCTGTACCAATTGGTTCCATTGCGATGGTATTATGAACTATTATCATGTACCAGTGTTTGGTGACAGATTCTGGGAGATTACTGAAAACTTCATCAAAACAGCGGTCGAACACGGTATCAATTTTATCTTAACGCCACTCTTTACGCCACCGTTGGATACCATGGTTGGCTGCGAACGTCCAACGGTGCAGTTGGTTGATGTTACGGTGACGAAAAACGGCTATGAGTTTGGATTTTCTAACTTAAGAAAATGGATTGCGATGTGCAAAAGATGCGGTGTTGAATATTATGAGATGTCCCATCTGTTTACCCAGTGGGGCGCACAGCACGCACCCAAAATTATGGGTATGGTAAACGGTGAATACAAACGCATTTTTGGCTGGGAAACCGACTCCACAGGTGAAGAATACAAAGCGTTTTTATCTGCTTTAGCGCCTGAGTTGACCAGAGTACTGGAGGATGAGGGTGTTGCGGATTACACTTACTTTCATGTATCAGATGAGCCGAGCGGAGAAGCGTTGGAAACCTACGGTAAGGTCAGCACTTTGATGCATGGACTGTTTGGCAAACGTTTTAAAATTTTTGATGCACTGTCTGAGTTTGAATTTTATGAAAAAGGCTATGTTTCCACCCCAGTTCCGATTGAATCCAAAATAGAGGACTTTGTCGGCAAGGTGCCGGAGTTATGGACTTACTATTGTGGTGGACCAACCAATGAGTACTATTCCAATCGTGTGCTCTCCATGCCATCACAGAGAACCAGAGTCATTGGCATGCAGTTATACAAATATGGCGTCAAAGGCTTCCTGCATTGGGGCTATAATTACTACTATACCTGTTTGTCAGTTAGAGATGTTGATCCATTTGCGGAAACCGATTCAGGTATGGCATTTCCGGCTGGTGATGGCTTTGTGGTATACCCAGGACCAGATGGCACTGCATGGGGTTCTGTCCGCCTGAAATCAATGACTGAAGCATTCCAAGATATGCGTGCATTGCAGATGCTGGAAAGCAAGATTGGTAAAGAAAAAGTGCTTGAAATTTTGGAGGACAATAATGGTCAAAAATACAATCTCAGCTTTACCAATTATCCGAGAAGCCAGGAATGGCACTTTAACAAGCGTGAAGAAATCAACCGTAGAATCATGCAACTTTTGTAATTGATAAGGAGAGCTGATATGGAAATGAAACTGTCTGATCGGATTATGCCGATCGGAGAAGAAAATCTTTCCAAAGATGCAGAATTTTTTCAATGGTGCAGTTCGATTATCAAAGGGGAAGATGGAAAATATCATTTATTCTATTCCAGATGGAAAAAAGAGTACAGCTTCTGTGGTTGGCTGACCCATTCCACCGTTGCGCATGCCGTATCTGACTGCCCTGCTGGTCCGTATGAATATGTTAGCACGGTGCTGGATTTTGCAAAAGAATCCTATGAAGCAGATGATATGATTACGGCGCATAATCCCAAGATCAAATATTTTGAAGGAAAATATTACTTGTATTTTTGCAGCACCCATATGGGGCATAGTATCAGCAACGAAGAACTGATTGAAACCGCCAAAGTCGGATATTCCCATCCAAACTGGAAGCCGCTTCGTGTGAATCAGCGTACCTTTGTTGCAACGGCAGATTGCCTGGATGGGCCTTTTACCATTCAGGAGAAACCGTTGCTCGAGCCGTCCGGACCGATTACTACACTGGTTGTCAATCCCGCGGTTACCAAAGGCCATGACGGAAAGTATTATTTAATTATCAAAGGAGATAAACCAGGAACCACAAAGTTTGAGCGCAATCAGGCGGTAGCAATTTCGGATTATCCAGATAAAGGCTTTGTTATGCAGGAAAAACCGGTTATCCAAGACTGGGATACTGAGGATATGAGCCTGTGGTATGATGAAAACACGCAGATGTATTATGCTGTTTTTCATGCACATACCTATATTGGCATGATGGTTTCTGTTGATGGCAGAAACTGGAGAAAATCCGCTGATTTTACTGTGATGGAAAAACGCATCGAGCAGATCGATGGCAGTGTTATCCAGCCGGATAGGCTGGAGCGTCCATTTATATATGTAGAAGATGGCGTACCGAAATGTATTTCTCTTGCGGTCCAGAAGAATGCGGATGCCTACATTGCATTTATACCGTTAACAGAATAAGATTATAGACAGTCAAACTGATCCGGTTTGACTGTTTTTGTTTTTTAAAACAGATAAGTTAGTTAAAACTTACTAATTTTTTGAATTAGCTATTGACAAATGGAATTTCATAGTGTATTATAATATTGGTTAGTGAGTTCTAACCAATATTTAATCTCTATAAGTTATATAAAACTAACCGAAGAAGGTGAAATAATATGATGCCTTTGATTCTTGCAACCGCAGGAGAAAAAAATATAATAAAGAAAATCGGCGGAAGTCCAGAAGTTAAGAAACATCTTGAAAATCTCGGTTTTGCGTCGGGAAGCACCGTTACAGTAATCAATACAATCGGTGGCAATCTGATTGTCAATGTGAAAGAAACAAGAGTGGCAATCAGTAAGGAAATGGCACAGAAAATCATGATTTAAATCAGGAGGATACCAGCATGAAAACATTGAAAGAGGCAAAAATCGGGCAAACAGTCCGGGTTATAAAACTCCAGGGTGAAGGTGCTGTTAAGCGCAGAATTATGGATATGGGCATTACCAAAGGAGTAGAAGTGTATGTCCGTAAAGTGGCACCGCTTGGAGATCCAGTTGAGGTTACGGTACGCGGCTATGAACTTTCCCTACGAAAGGCGGATGCCGAAATGATTGAGGTTGAATAAACCTTATATTTTTGTCAATATGTTAGCTTTAGCTAACCAGAAGAAAGGGATATATCATGAGCATTAAAATCGCACTTGCCGGCAACCCCAATAGCGGTAAAACGACTTTATTTAACGCATTGACGGGTTCAAATCAGTATGTTGGTAACTGGCCGGGCGTTACGGTTGAAAAAAAGGAAGGTAAACTGAAAAACAACAAAGAGGTTGTTATCACTGACCTGCCGGGTATTTATTCGCTGTCTCCGTATACATTAGAGGAGGTTGTGGCGCGTAACTATCTGATTAAAGAACGCCCAGATGCCATTCTGAATATCGTAGATGGCACCAACTTAGAGCGAAATCTGTATCTGACGACGCAGCTGATTGAACTGGGAATTCCAGTTGTTATTGCTATCAATATGATGGATGTCGTTAAGAAAAACGGCGATCAGATCAATACAAAAGAACTGAGTAATGAATTGGGTTGCCCAATTATTGAGATTTCGGCATTAAAGGGACATTCTGTCAACGATGCGGCGGCAGCTGCTATCAAGGCGGCGCAGGCTGGTAATCCTGCCACGATACATACTTTTTCTGGCAGTGTTGAGCATGCTCTTGCACATATTGAGGAAGCTGCTGTACATAATCTGCCAAAAGAACAGCAGAGATGGTATGCAGTCAAGCTCTTTGAGCAGGATGATAAGGTAATCGAGCAGTTGAAGCTGGAGCAATCCGTTTTGGATCATATTAAAAACGATATTGCCACAGTAGAAGAAGAAATGGACGATGACGCCGAAAGTATCATCACCAACGAACGCTATGTATATATCGCTGAGTTGATGCAGCATTGCTATAAGAAAAAAAGCGCAGGTCAGCTGACCACTTCGGATAAAATTGACAAGATCGTAACCAACCGTATTCTGGCACTGCCGATTTTCGTTGTCGTTATGTGGTTTGTGTATTTTATTTCCATCGGTTCGATCGGCGATTGGGTAACCGGTTTTATGAATGATACCCTGTTCGGTGAATGGATCGTTCCAGGGACTGCCAAAGGTCTGGAGGCAATCGGTTGTGCAGACTGGCTGGTTTCTCTGGTTGCAGATGGTATTGTTGGCGGTGTGGGTGCCGTTCTGGGATTTGTTCCGCAGATGTTGATTTTATTCCTGATGCTTTCGATTCTGGAAGACTGTGGTTATATGTCGCGTGTTGCGTTTATCATGGATAGAATCTTCCGCAAATTCGGATTATCTGGCAAAAGCTTCATCCCGATGCTGGTAGCAACCGGATGCGGCGTTCCGGGTATCATGGCTTCGAGAACCATTGAACAGGATCGTGACCGTAAGATGACAATCATGACCACTGGCTTTATCCCGTGCGGTGCAAAAATGCCGATTGTTGGTTTAATCGCAGGTGCGTTGTTCGGCGGTTCGGCATGGATTGCGGTTTCTGCATACTTTATCGGTGTAGGTGCTGTTATTGTATCTGGTATTATGTTAAAGAAAACCAAACCGTTTGCAGGAGATCCGGCTCCGTTTGTTATGGAGCTTCCGGCATATCATGCACCGGTTGCAGGCAATATCTTCCGTGCAACATGGGAGAGAGGTTGGTCATTTATCAAGCGTGCTGGAACAGTTATTGTTGCTGCAAGTATTGTTATCTGGGTACTCAATTCTCTGTCTTTTGAGGGTGGATTCCATTATCTGACCGAGGATTTCGGCGGAGCATCTATTCTGGAAGTACTGGGCAACGGCATTGCGTGGTTGTTCAAACCGCTTGGTTTCGGAAACTGGCAGGCAACAGTTGCAACGATTCTGGGTCTGGTTGCGAAAGAGGGTGTTGTCAGCACATTCGGTTCGCTTTCGTCGATGGCAAACGGTGATTTGGCAATGGAACTGGTTGAAAACAATGATATTCAGAAGTTGGCTATCATTGGTCAGGAATTTTTCGACGGCAGCAAACTGGCAGGATTCTCTTTCATGGTATTCAATCTGTTGTGCGCACCGTGTTTTGCAGCGATGGGTGCTATTAAACGTGAGATGAACAGCCCGAAATGGTCCATTTTTGCAATCTCCTATATGTGTGTATTTGCTTATGCAGTATCACTGATAGTATATCAGTTTGGTGCATGGTTTATCGGAGCAGGCAACATCCTCGGTACCATTGTAGCAGCGGTTGTACTTGTTGGTATGATTTATTTGCTGGTTCGCAAAAATCCGTATAAAGAAGATAAATTGCAGGTTAAAACTCCGAAATAATTAGGAGGGATTGTATGAATTTACCAACTGTTATCGTTTTATTGCTTGTTATAGCGCTGTTTACGGCCATTGTGGCACGAGAGATTATTAACAAGAAGAAGGGAAAGAGCAGTTGTTCCTGCGGTGGAAATTGTTCCGCTTGTGGTGGAAATTGCCCACATCATAATCAAAAATAAATCAGGAAAAGGTACAGGAATCTGTTTTCTGTACCTTTTTATTTTTGGTGAATCGGTTTCGATTGTGTGAAAGTCTATGAATAAATATCAAGATTAATTTACATTTCTTTATACTGGTGCATTGAAAAATAAAGTAAATTATGGTATACTAATATGAAAAAGGTTGTTATGCCTGCACTGAAAAGAGCGAATGGCAGAAAATATAGGTAGGATAAAAGGCTGCCCTGTCAAAAAAGAGGGATTTTGATTTGGATAAGAGAAAAGTAATTTATTACGAAGATGAATTGCATGACGAATTTTCAATAGCTAAAATTACACCGAAAAAAATCGATGGTAATTATATTTATTGTTATGATTCTTTTTTTAAGAAATTTACGCATTTTTTCTGGTATCGCATGATTGCAACACCAATTGCATTTCTATATACCAAGTTTGAATTTCATCACAAAATTATCGGAAAGGAAATCTTAAAGCAGTATCAGGATACAGGTTATTTTATCTATGGCAACCATACCCATGATATTGGGGATGCCTTTGTGCCAAGTATGCTCAACTTTCCTAAGGATAATTATGTGATTGTTCATCCAAACAATGTATCCATGCCGTATCTGGGAAAAATTACGCCATCACTGGGTGCGCTACCACTGCCGGATGATAAGACGGCATATCGTAATTTTTTGCATGCTGTGCAACGGCGTATCCAAGAAAAACACGCTGTTGTCATCTATCCAGAGGCGCACATTTGGCCGTATTATACCAAGATTCGCCCTTTTTTGGATACTTCATTCCATTATCCAATTAAATTCGATGTCCCGACTTTCTGTTTTACCAATACTTATCAAAAGCGCAAAGGTTCGGATAAACCGAATATGGTGACTTATATTGACGGTCCATTTTTTCCGAATAAGGAGCTTTCTGACAGGGATAAAAAAATCGACCTGCGTAATCAGGTTTATGATTGTATGTGTAGGCGATCGAAAAACTCCAATGTTGTTAAAATAGCGTATATCAAAAAGGAAGAAAAAAATGGTTAATATATTATTTTGCGGAAATAATCAGGTCTTTGACGGAATGCTGACCTGTGCACTGTCCATTTTAAAGCGTACAGCAAGCACAGAACCGTTTTGTTTCTACGTCTTTACAATGGATGTGTCTCATTTAAAAGACAACTATAAACCGGTTACAGACAGGCAGATCCGTTTTTTTGAGGATGTAATTCAAAGTTATAACAAAGAAAATCGAGCTATTAAAATAGATGTAACAGAGTTGTATCAAAAAGAATTTTCTGGCTGCCCAAATGAAAGTGCATACTGTTCACCATATACGCTGATTCGTCTGCTGGCGGATGAAGTAGAGGGATTGCCGGATAAAATTCTGTATCTGGATATCGACATTTTGTTTAACCGGGATATTCATCTTCTGTATGATATTGATATCCAAGAAGTGGAATATGCGGCTGCAAGAGATCACTATGGCAAGTATCTTATCAGTCCGAATTATATCAATGCAGGTGTGTTGCTGTTTCACTTAAAATATATGAAGGAAACCGGCATTTTAAGTAAGGCAAGAGAGCTACTGAGGCAGAAGAAACTGACCTTTGCAGATCAGAGCGCAATCATTCGTTCTACTACGAAAAAGAAGATGCTGCCACAGAAATTCAATGACCAGAAATTCCTGCACAATTCTACTGTGGTGCGCCATTTTTCCAAACGGCTGTTCTGGTTTCCATATCCGCATACCGATAACATCAAACAATGGTATGTCAGCAGAGTGCATAAAGTATTCCGCTATTACCAGTTTGATGATATTTTGTATGAATAT
>JAHHTP010000002.1 GCA_020024615.1 Oscillospiraceae bacterium | reverse complement strand
AATCAATCCCATAAAGAATGCGGGTATTTATCTGCTTCTTTCAATTCTTTGAGTGCAGCAACAACCTGCGGTTTATCCTCTTTATAGGTTACACCATACCATTTGTCAGCACTGGTCAATACTTTTACGGTGCATTCGCCTTCCTGAAGCAGATCACCAACAACGCTTGGCAGGAGATATTCGCCTTTCATCGGATTTTCTGCCATTGCTTTGTCTAAAAATGCCGGGAAACGCTCTTTCAGTACCTGTACAATTTTCGGAGAGAAGCCCCAGAAGTTCATGGATACGGTACATGGATCCGGCAGCATGGTGTACTCTTTTTCGTCCTCAGTAAACGCAATACCGCCGTTGTATTTTAAGATTTTGGTACGCTCGGTAATGGAGGTTAAGTAGCCTTTCTCATTTACTTCGCAGACGCCTCTTGCTACACTACCGTTTTCGGTAACTGTGTTTTCCAGCAGATAGCCAACCATTGCATAATCGGTAGAATCATTGCTGTCAACTGTTTTCAGGAAATCATAGATTTTTTTAAATGCATCTTTTCCATAGTAGTCGTCTGCATTGATAACAGCAAACGGGGCATCAATCTCATCAATGCAACACAGAATCGCATGACCAGTACCCCATGGTTTGGTTCTGCCATCCGGGATGGAATAGCCTTCTGGGATTTTGGTCAAATCCTGAATCACAAATTTGACCTCAGCATGTTTTGCCACTTTATCACCAATGATCTCGCGCATATCTGCTTCGATTTCTTTTTTGGTAATAAAGATAACGCGCTGGAAGCCTGCTTCGATGGCATCGAAGATGGAGAAATCAATAATAATCTCACCATTGGTACCAACCGGGTCAATCTGTTTCGGACCGCCGTAGCGCGAGCCCATGCCGCCTGCCATAACAACTAAAATAGGTTCTTTCATAATTTATTTCCTCCTGAATATATTTGATTATGCTTCAAATCCGTTGGGATTGTTTTTCTGCCAGTTCCAAGAATCCCGCAGCATATCGCTCAGATTTTTTTCTGCTTTCCAGCCAAGCTCGTTATATGCTTTTGTCGGGTCGGCATAACACTCTGCAATGTCGCCTGGGCGGCGATCTGTAAATTCATAAGCAACTTTAACGCCGTTTACTTTCATAAAGGTAGTCGCCATTTCCAGAACACTATATCCTTTGCCGGTACCTAAATTATAGGTAACCAGACCAGAATTGGTTTCAAGTTTGTGGATAGCTGCCACATGGCCTGCTGCCAGATCACATACATGGATATAGTCACGCACGCCAGTGCCATCCGGAGTCGGATAATCATGGCCGAAGATAGACAGATGATCCAATTTACCGACTGCAACCTGTGTGATATACGGAACCAAATTGTTCGGAATACCGTTCGGATTCTCGCCGATTAAGCCACTTTCATGTGCACCAACGGGATTAAAGTAGCGCAGTAAAGCAACATTCAAAGACGGATCTGCTTTACAGATGTCACGCAGCATATTTTCAATCATCAGCTTGGTCATACCATATGGATTGGTAGCAGACAGCGGAAAATCCTCGGTGATCGGCACAGTATGCGGATCGCCGTAAACGGTTGCAGAAGAACTGAATACTAAATTTTTAACGCCGAATTCCTGCATCACTTCCAGTAGCGAGAGGGTGGAAATCAGGTTATTCTGGTAATAGCGCAGCGGAATCTGGCAGGATTCGCCAACCGCTTTTAAGCCTGCAAAGTGGATAACACCTTCGATTTTTTCATTGGAAAAGATGTGCCGCAAAGCGTCCTTATCACAGACATCATTTTCATAAAATTTATAATCAACACCGTTAATCATTTTTAGGCGTTTTAAGACCTCTTTGCTGCTGTTTACAAGATTATCTACGATAACAACCTCGTAACCTGCTTTTGTCAGTTCCAAGCAGGTGTGACTACCGATATAGCCGGCTCCGCCGGTAACTAAAATTGCCATATGTACCTCCTGAACCATATAAAAATGAAGATTTTTCCTTATCATAATAATAGTACAACTTGCACCTTTTGTCAAGTAAAACATATTGCGCTGTTATTTTGATATTTCGTAATAAAAAAGCATTTTCTGATAAAAAACAAATGATTTTTGGAACTATTTTTCCCTAATGCTCATAGTATGCTACAGGATTTCAATTCACGCAGAAACGGTGACATACCGTTATATTTCAAAGGAGGATTTTTATGCCGGAGAATAATCAGTTCAACGAGAACATGCACCAATTTAAGGAAGCAGTTTGTATCAATGCCAGCCGTATCTACGACAGCAGCAGTGACAAATCCTGCTTAAGTGATTTGCAGGTACATTTTACCGATGCTGCACAGGAAAAAATTGATGCTGCTTCCAGCATCAAATGCAAATCGGTTTCTGTTATGCATACCGCTATGGATGTGGAGGCGGTTCCATTCAACAATGGATTCTATTCAGTGGATATTACCTATTATTTTCTGGTGACACTGGATGTGGCAAGTGGTGGCCTGTCGGTTGCACAGCGGGTAGACGGAATCGCACTTTACAATAAAAAGGTGATTTTGTACGGTAGTGAGGGAAAAACCAAGATGTTTGGTGGCGACTGCTCTACACCGATTTCCCGCAGCAGTGAAGTGTTCCCGAAAGCCTGCATTCAGGTTGCCAGTCCGATTGTATTATCCAACAAACTTTGCGATAAGTCAGAGGTGGCTAATGAGCCATACAATGAAATTCCAAAAGAAATCTGTGATTTATTCGAAGGGAATTTTGATGGCGTAACCGGACAGAAAGCGGTGCTGGTCAGCATTGGATTATTTTCGATCATCCATTTACAGAGAAGTGTGCAGGTCATGGTTCCGGCATATGAATTCAATGTTCCAGATAAAGAATGTCTGTTTACCACAGATGACCCATGTGAGATCTTCCGTAAAATCAAATTCCCAACGGGCGAGTTTTTCCCGCCGATGTTGCAGGATCTTCCGGAAGAAGAATAATGTTTTAATTGTGTTGGGTTCACGCTTGCGTGAACCTGCATTTATTTTAAAATGATTGCCTTGACTTATGGTGGATTCGGGGGTATACTGAAAGAAAATAAAAAATGGAGGGATTTTTTATATGAAACTTTTGATGATGTCGGATGTGCATTTATGTCACCAGAATTGGTATGGTGTCAGTTCACCAGAGCGTATGCATAAGATGATTGCAGATTTGAACCGTGCCTATGAGCAGGAAGCGTATGAAGCGATTTTGTTTTTGGGAGATTATTCTTTGGATCATTGGGGATGGGACTGCGGCGGTTCGTATCCACACCATAAGATTAGCAATACAGCCAATTTAAAAGAAGATTATCTGTCCAAGCTTATCTGCAAGCAGTATTATATGATTCCAGGAAATCATGAACAGTATGGTGATGCAAAATGGCAGGAAATCACCGGAATGCACCGTCAATTTTCTATGGTGTTAGGTGGGGCACTGTTTTTAATGTTGGATAACTTTTCAAAGGATCTTGATCCCAAAACGGATTCAGACGGCACTTATACATCTCCAGACCTTGGTTTTATCCATTCTGAAATGGATAAATATCCGAATATGCCGACTATTCTATGCGCACATTTCTTTGATCAAAAACAGGATTCTGTGGAATTTAAAACCTTCTTGCGAGAAGAAAAGCGGGTTGTGTGCCTGTTTTGCGGACACGATCAAAGCTGCCAGACCGAAGAATATGAAGGCAAACTGCTGTTTCATGATGGCAACTATTCATACGCTCTTAATGAATTTGTGGATGATATGTGGGGCTGGAGGGAAGTTTATTTACAGGATGACCGTTTAAAGACGGTGTATTTTACGCCGGAAACCGAGGTTCATACAGATGGGGGAACCATTTCCTGTAAAGACAGCCGAAAAGAAGCGCGCATTGTACCTTTTGTAAAATAAGGGTGTTGTCAGGCGGCAGATTTTTATCTGCTGCCTGATTTTTAATGTGGATACTTGCTTTTCGACATGTTTTGCGGTATAATATATCGTGATTTAATATGTAGAAAAGAGAGGAAAAATAGATATGAAAGTGATTTTGCTTTCTCACACACCGGAACCAGAAAAGGTAATTGCAGCTGCTGCAAAGCTCTGCTATTCCAACAGTACGATTGAAAACTTGTACGACAAACAGACCCCACAAGCGGTTGAGAAATTTTTAAATATGTTGACCGAAATCGGACATGAGAGCCCGATCGAACATTGCACCTTTACTTTTGGAATCGAGGGAGTATCCCGTGCGTTTTTAGCGCAGATTACCCGTCACCGCCTTGCATCTTATTCGGTGCAGAGCCAGCGTTATGTTATGGAAAAGGATTTTTCTTTTGTGACACCGCCAGAAATTGCTGCAAATGAAAATGCACTTACAATTTTTCAAAAATCTATGGATGATGCGATTGACAGCTATAATAAATTAACCGAAATCTTAAAAGCAAAGCATAAAGCTGTTTTTTTAGAAGAAGGTTTAACCGAAAAAGAAGCAGACCGCAAAGCTGAGAAAAAGGCTATTGAGGATGCAAGATTTGTATTGCCGAATGCTGCGGATACCCAGATGGTTGTGACTATGAATGCCAGAAGTCTGATGAACTTTTTTCATCACCGCTGCTGTAATCGCGCACAGTGGGAGATTCGTGCAGTTGCTGATGAAATGCTCAAACTTTGTAAAGAAGTAGCACCACATTTATTCGCATATGCTGGCCCATCCTGTGTATCCGGCAAATGTCCGGAAGGCAACATGACTTGTGGACAGATGGTGCAGATGCGTGAGAAATATCTTAGAAAGGAACAAGTGTGATGTCCGGAAAACTGATTGTGATTGATGGGCTGGACGGAACTGGAAAATCTACCCAGATAGACCGGGTGTATGAGATTCTTTCCAAGAATCATAAGGTAATGAAAATATCTTTTCCGGATTATAGCAACGAATCCTCCGCTTTGGTACGGATGTATCTAGCTGGTGCATTTGGTGACAAACCAGGTGATGTCAACGCCTATGCGGCATCAAGCTTTTATGCAGTTGACCGTTATGCCAGCTATAAACAGTACTGGGAGCAGGCTTATAACGAAGGTGCGGTGATTTTAGCAGCCCGCTACACCACTTCGAATGCGATTCATCAGATGAGCAAGCTGCCGAAAGAGCAGTGGGATACCTATCTGGAGTGGCTTTCGCATTACGAGTATGAGCAGCTTGGACTGCCTAAACCAGATCAGGTCATCTTTTTATGCATGACTGAGGCAGCATCGGAACAGCTATTGCAGAAACGCTATGGTGGTGATGAGAGCAAAAAAGATTTGCATGAACGGGATAAGCAGTATCTGGCGGATTGTAAAAAGTCTGCTGAATATGCGGCAGAAAAGGAATGCTGGCAGCTGATTGCATGCTGTGACGGGGAAGATATTCTACCGATTGAACAGATTACTTCTAAAATTGTCAAGAGCATAAATTCCGTATTATAAGAAAGGATATTGATATGGTATATGTATTTTTAGCACCGGGATTTGAAATCACCGAGGCAATGACCCCAATTGATTATCTGCGCCGTGCAGAACTGGATGTTCGAACTGTTGCGGTTACCGGCTGTGAAGATAAAATGGTTTTTAGTTCCCACAAGATTCCGGTGATTGCGGATATTACGGAGGCAGAAGTTTGCATGGACGGATGTCAGATGGTGGTGCTGCCGGGTGGTATGCCGGGCACTTTGAATTTGGAGGCTTCCAAAACCGTTCAAAACGCAGTGGATTATTGCGCAGAACATCAGCTTCCGATTGGTGCAATCTGTGCTGCTCCGTCTATTCTGGGACATAAAGGTTTACTTGATGGCAAAAAAGCAACCTGTTATCCGGGATTTGAAACCGAGCTTGGCGGTGCAGTGTATACCGCTGCTGAGGTGGAAACAGTGGGCAATATCACCACTGCAAGAGCAGCTGGAACCGCAAATCAGTTTGCATTTTCTTTAATTGAGCAGGTGTGCGGCAAAGAAAAAGCGGATGAGGTCATGAAAAGCGTTGTATACTGATAAGCAAAGTCTACGCAGACAGTATAGCATGGTTCGGAAAAACACATCAGAGGTTGAGAAAGCAAACATTGAAGAAAATATTTATTTTTCTGTGATAAAAGATGCTGTTTTTACTTGCGCCGATATGGTGCTGTGTTATGCGGCGTATGGTAGTGAAATAGATGTCATGCCAATTGCCAAAGCAGCATTGGAATCGGGAAAAGTTGTTTGCTTTCCACGCTGTTTGAACGATGCAGGGTTGATGGATTTTTATCGCATTACGGATTTTTCGCAGTTGAAATCTGGAATGTATGGGATTAAAGAACCGGTGCAGGACTGTGAGAAAATCACAACTTTTACCGGACGCTGTCTTTGTCTGGTGCCAGGACTTGCTTTTGATATAAATGGTTACCGATTGGGATACGGTAAAGGATATTACGATCGTTTTTTGCGATCCTTTCCAGGAAAAAGTATGGGCATTTGTCCCGATATCCTGCTGCTTGAACAGCAGCAATGGGAATACGATAGATATGACATAGCTGTAAACGGAATTGCCACTGAAAAAGGTGTGTGTTTATTTTAAGCTTACAGGAGGGCATTTATGAACGATTCAAATCAGGATAATCTTTCGAAGCTGTCAGATCAGCAGAAAGATGCAGGTGGTACGGAATCTTCCGATCAGCCACAGATAGATGAAAATCAGACAGAACAAAATCTGCCAGAACAGAACAATAAGCAGGATATGCAGCAGTCTGAAAATTTGCCAAAAGAAGATGTGGAGCAGGAAGATGAGATTGCAGCATTGCTAAAGCGTTTTGGCAGCAGTGCATCCAAAGAGGAAAAAACGGATAATTCAGAAAAAGTAGAGAACCCGGATGTTGCTCAGGAGGGGAAAGTTTACAATGCTGACTCTGATGAGAACCCGGAGATTGGTATTGGTCGGAAAAAAGAACAGTTTATCCTGAATCTGGAAAATGACAAAGATTATCAGAAAATCCGCAGTTATCACAAGGTAGAACACAAAAAACAGCATCGTTTTTTGCGATTTCTGCTGCATCTGCTGATTGCACTGTGTATTATGGCGGCAGCCGGTGGGCTTGGATATGTAGTGCTGGAAGGAATTACCGATATTCTTGGCATCCATCAGAAAGATCATGAGATCATCGTCGAAGTACCAAAGGGAGCAAGCTTGAATGATATTTCCCAGCTGCTGGAAGAAAAAGGGGTTATCCTGTCCAGCGACTTGTTCAAAGCATTTGACAAGTATGCCGATCTGACAGGCGAATATCAGTTTGGAACTTTTGTGTTGAATACCAATATGTCTTATGAGCAGATTATGATGGAATTGAAGCAGTACAATATTGCAAAAGAGATCGTTCGTGTCACCTTCCCAGAGGGCAGCAGTTTGTTGGATATGGCAAAGTTGTTGGAAGAAAAAGGTGTCTGTGAAGAAGATGCTTTCCTGGATGCTATCAACAACACCAATTTTAAGTATTCTTTTATAAATAAAATTTCGGATGACGAAATGAAGTATTTTAAGATGGAAGGATATGCTTTCCCGGATACCTATGATTTTTATCAGGACGATAATCCGGTAAGTGTTGCCCAGAAGCTCTTATATAACCTTGAAAAGAAATTTGATGCTGATATGTATACTCGTCTGGATGAGCTGGGAATATCATTTGAAGATTTTATGACCCTTGCCTCGATTGTACAGGCAGAGTCGAAAACCGAGGAACAGATGAAGAATATTGCATCGGTTTATTGGAACAGACTAAACAATAGTGCCGAATATCCCAAATTACAGGCGGATCCAACCCGCGTTTACGGCAGAGAGATTAAATCGGATATGCAGATCATCAACAAGGAACTGATTGCGGCATATGACACCTACGAATCAGAAGGACTGCCGCCAGGACCGATCTGTTCTCCGGGTTTACAAGCAATTATGGCGACGCTGTATCCGGCAGAAACCGATTATTACTATTTCTGTTCCAATCTGAAAACCGGTGAGTGTTTCTATGCGTCCAATTTAAAAGATCACAACAAGAATCTGCGTGCTTGCGGATTATTATAACAGGAGAATTCATTTGAAAAGAAGAACAAACAGGCCGGAGGTTTTAGCACCTGCCGGTGATATGGAATGTTTAATCGCTGCTGTTACTTATGGAGCGGATGCGGTGTATCTTGGTTCGACCGCATTTGGTATGCGTGCGGCAAGTGCAAATTTTGATTTTCAGACGCTGAGAGAGGCGTGCGACTACGCGCATTCTCATGGTGTTAAGGTATATCTGACCTGCAATACCGTGCCACACAACAACGAAATCAGCGCACTTCCGGATTTTCTTAGAGGTGCCGCAGATTGTGGAGTAGATGCATTTATTATTAGTGACATGGGCGTATTTATGATTGCAAAAGAAGTCGCGCCACAGGTGGAAATTCATATTTCCACACAAGCAGGTATTGTTAACTATGCTTCGGCGAATGCGTGGGCGAAATTAGGTGCTGCTCGTGTGGTTTTGGCTCGTGAAATGAGCATGAAGGAAATTGCACAACTTTGTGAAAAAATCCCGGAAACTACGGAAGTAGAGGCGTTTGTACATGGTGCTATGTGTATGTCCATTTCCGGACGCTGCTTGTTGTCAAGTTATATGACCGGTCGCGATCCGAACCGCGGTGCCTGCGCGCAGCCATGCCGCTGGAACTATCATCTGGTTGAGGAGAAACGCCCAGGACAGTATTTTCCGATTGGCGAGGATGAAAACGGAAGTTATATTCTAAATGCAAAGGATATGTGTCTGTTGCCGTACATTGGCCAGATTATTGATTCTGGTGTTACCAGCTTGAAAATTGAGGGTAGAGCCAAATCTTCTTACTATGTTTCGGTTGTGACCAACGCCTATCGTATGGCAGTGGATGAATATTTAAAAGATCCAGAGCATTTTGTGCTTCCGGACTGGCTGAATCAGGAAATCACTAAAGTCAGTCATCGTCGTTATTCCACTGGATTTTATTTCAATACACCGGATCAGTACTATGAAACTGGGGGCTATATCCGTTCGTATGATGTTATGGCGATCATTGATGACTGGAAAGACGGGGTTGCTTATGCGACACAGAAGAATAAGTTTAGCGTCGGTGATACGGGAGAGATTTTAATGCCGAAATCCAAACCGTTTACCGTAACCATTGAAAAGATCTGTGACCATAACGGGGAGGAAGTGCCGTTTGCATGTCATCCACAGGAGAAGATTTCTTTCCCTTGCGAAACGCCGCTGAAACCGGGCTCCATCTTCCGCATGGCAAGATTCGGGGAAGCGACCGAATGAGCGACAATATTGTCGATTACCTCAAACATAAACAAATCGAGTGCAGTCAGCAGCAGGAGCAGGCTATTTTAAGCGGCCAATCTGATACGCTGCTGCTGGCCGTTCCCGGATCGGGCAAGACTACTGTTTTAGTCAGCCGCATTGCGCAGATGCTATTATATGAAAACTACCACCAGAATGAAATCATTGCGTTGAGCTATAACCGTGCTTCAGCAAGGGATATCGGGAGGCGTTTTGAATCGCTGTTTGGAGAACTTGTACCAGTCGCACCGCGGTTTTCAACGGTACATAGTTTGTGTTTTCAGATTTTGCGGCAGTACTCCAGAGCATATAATCGAACGATGCCCACCCTTTTAGATGGCTCCTCTTATGCGCTAAAGCCGCAGACACTGCTGAAAACGGCTTTGACCAGACAGACTGACGGATTTTTTACCGCGGAGCAGCTGGATGACCTGCTTGCAAGAATCGGGCAGGTTGTAAACCGCATGCAGCCGATTTCGCAGTTGAAAAAGCAGGATTGCGGATGTCAATTAGATCAGTTATTTACGGATTATGTAGCACTGAAAAATGAACATCATCTGATGGATTATGATGATATGCAGACATTTGCATTACAGGTTCTGACACGTCTGCCGTCTTTCCGGAAGAAAATCACGGCTTCTTGGAAATGGATTTTTTTAGATGAAGCGCAGGATGCGTCACTCTTGCAGCATGAGATTATCTCGATTTTAGCCCAAGGCAAGCGGGTGTTTTTTGTCGGCGATGAAGATCAGACCATTTATGATTTTCGTGGAGCATCACCCAAGCAGCTGTTAAAATTTCCGGACGATCACCCGAATGCACAAATGTTGCGTCTGGAAACCAATTACCGTTGCCCGAAAGATCTGGTGGCTGCTGCTGATATTGTAATTCGCAGCAATAAGGACAGATTTCAAAAAAATATGGTTGCTGCTCGTTCAGGGGAGCATTCCATTGCAATCACGCCACTTGTGGATTACAACCAACAGACACAAACACTGGTGGATTCTTTAAAGCAGCTTTCCAAAGGGAAAACGGCTGCGGTGCTGGCTTCCTATAATGTATCACTGTTGTCAGTTGCCAAAGCCTTGACCGAAGCAGGTGTTGATTATTATCGGCGTGACCGGGATTTTTCATTTTCGAGCTGTCCAGCGGTGAAGGGATTTAAGCAGCTTTTATTGTATGCGGCAGCCCCCAAAGATATAGAATTATTTGAAGCGGCAGCAAAATTACTGTGGTTTTGTAAGGTGGATACACAGGCGATGAAGCAATATCTGCTTCGCTTTCCCAATGGATTCTATGCTGGGATGGTATGTGAGCTTTCCCGATATGAAAAAAAGCACGCATCAGATACAGCAAATGCGATTTCGCTGATGCAGAAACAGAATGGCATGCAGATTTTTGATACAGTGATGAATACATTGCGGTATGCAAACTGTCTTGCAGGAAAGGGAAAAAGCGAGGAAGATCTACAACCAGCTGTTGCAATTGCAATGTATCATCTGCGGGAGATGGCTCAAAAGGCAACAAATCTTGCCACATTCCTGTTGCTGTTAGAGCAGACAGAGGCGTTTGAATCACAGCAGGTGCAGCATGCGTATGCGCCAATTACCCTGACTACCATTCATGGTGCGAAGGGATTGGAGTTTGACGAGGTGTATTTGCTGGATGCAGTGGAAGGGTGCTTGCCAAGCCATATGGATGAGGATGCTTCCGCTGCTGAGAAAACCGAAAATTTAGAAGCGCAAACCCGGCTTTTTTATGTTGCAGCCACCCGCGCCAAACAGAAATTCACAGTGTATTCCTCATTTAAATATTGGGGAAGAACGGTGCGTTGTTCGAGATTTATTAGCCGGCTGTCGCAAGGACAGGCAGGAGATAAACAACGATTAAAGCATAAAGCGTATGGTGTCGGTGAGATTTTATCCCGAGATGGAGATACCGTCACCGTAGCATTTGAAAACGGCGTTCGACAGCTGATGCTGGATTACTGCCTGCAAAATGGCATTGCCACCATGCTGCTGGATGAAAAATAATTTATGATTAAAGCAAAGGAAGGAAAAAACTATGACTACATCTTACAAAACACACGGAACATGTTCTAGACAGATCGACATCACCATTGAAAACGGCATCATTGAGGAGATTGTATTCCACGGTGGCTGCAATGGCAACTTAAAAGGTATTGCAGCACTCTGCAAAGGCAAAAAGCCAGAAGAAGTTATTCCGGTTGTCAAAGGCATCACCTGTGGATTTAAGTCCACTTCCTGCCCGGATCAGCTTGCAAAAGCCTTAGAAGAAGCAATTTAAAAACTTTTGATAAAGTTTGGAAAAAGGCTTGACAAAAGAAATAGTTTCTGCTATAATTAGTATTCGGAAAACAAAGCAGCGCAAATGAAGCTCTCACCTATACACCGATGTGCAGTATGGGTTAATATGAATGAATTCCCCATAATTATCATAAGGATAGATAGGGTTGAATGCGTCATAATGTGAGTGTGGATTTTGTCTGCACTCACTTTTTATTTGTTGGCGGACCAAAGTCCGCATGACCATATTGGAGGTGTTTTATCATCGCTAAAGCAAATGAATTACTCATTAACGAGGAGATTCGTGACAAGGAAATCCGTGTTGTAGGTGCTGATGGTTCTCAGCTGGGAATTATGTCTGCCCGTGCCGCACAGAAACTTGCTAACGACGAGGGCTTGGATCTGGTTAAGATTGCGCCACAGGCAGTACCACCGGTATGCCGCATCATGGACTACGGTAAATATCGTTATGAGCAGGCTAAGCGCGAAAAAGAAGCCAGAAAAAATCAGAAAGTTGTCGAACTCAAGGAAGTCAGAATGTCTCTTAACATTGATACCCATGACTTTGAAACCAAACTGAACAACGCCATCAAATTCCTCAAATCGGGTGATAAAGTGAAGGTTTCCGTTCGATTCAGAGGACGCGAGATGCAGCACACTGAGTTAGGTCAGGATCTGCTTTCCCGTTTCATCGATGGCTGTAGCGAATATGGCGCTTCAGATAAGCCTGCAAAAATGGAAGGACGCAGCTTGGCTGTTGTGCTGACCGCAAAAGCAGCAAAGTAAAATTACACACAGTGTGAATAGGAGGATATACAAATGCCTAAGGTAAAAACTCATAGCGGAGCAAAAAAACGCTTTAATCTGACCAAAAATGGTAAAGTTAAACTCGCACATGCTAACAGACGCCATATCTTAAACAAGAAAACCACCAAACGTCTGCGTGGTCTGAGAAAAGGTGCATATGCTGATCAGTCCAACGCAAAAGTAATCAAAGTTCTGATCCCGTACAAATAATTCGTGAAAAATTGGAGGTAATCTGAAATGGCTAGAATTAAAGGCGCAATGGCGACTCGTAAGAGAAGAAATAAAGTACTGAAACTCGCTAAAGGTTATTGGGGCGGTAAACATAGACTCTTCAAAACTGCTAAAGAGGCAGTTATGAAATCCGGCCAGTATGCATACATTGGTCGTCGTCTGAAAAAACGTAACTTCAGACAGTTATGGATCACCCGTATCTCTGCTGGCTGCAAAATGAACGGTATGAACTACTCTACCTTCATGAACGGTCTGAAAAAAGCTGGTATCACCATGAACCGCAAAATGCTTTCCGAAATCGCTATCAGCGATCCGGCAGCTTTCACCGCTATCTGCGAGAAAGCAAAACAGGCTCTGTAATTTTTACAGTGTGCGGCATTTATTGAGATGGATATATCGTCGCCCGTGTCAAGCATAACTTTGGCTCGGGCGATTTTCATTATCCGTTTATTTCGGAAGGAAATCTATGACTGAAATACTGAAATCAAAAGATAATAAGCAGATCAAGCGCTTTACAAAGCTGATGACAAGCAAATCCTATCGCAAGAGCGAAGGGGCATTTGCGATTGAAAGCATTAAGCTTGTAAAAGAAGCGTATGCAAGTGGTGTTGCTTTTGAAACGGTTTTTGTGACAGCGTCCTGCTATGAAAAATTAGAGGCACAGCATGACACCCTGTCAGAAAAATTCTTTCAAGATGTTGATTTTGTAATGATCGACGAGAGTTTGGAAAATAAACTTTCTTATACCAAAACACCGCAGGGAATTTATGCAATCTGCAAAATGCTTGACAAATCGCTTTCGTTGAGTACAATATATAAAAAGGGCAATTTTTGCTTTCTTTCAGGTTTGCAGGATCCGGGCAATGTCGGAACTATCATCCGTACTGCTGAGGCTTTCGGCATGGACGGTATTATTTTGTCAGAGGATTGCTGCGATTTTTATAATCCGAAGGTTCTGCGCGCTGCGATGGGAACGGCTTTTCGCATTCCGTTTGTGCAGTTGGAAAACAGTGTTTCCTTTTTAGATGAAGCAAAACAGAACGGATGTCATACCATCGCTTCGGTGGTAACGCCGAAGGCGGTAGATATTCGAAAAGTTGAACTCTCGGATAGTAATATTTTACTCATTGGAAATGAAGGAAACGGAATTTCTGAATCAATCGAGAAAATATGTACCCACACTGCTACAATCCATATGCGCGGCAAGGCGGAATCCCTCAACGCCGCAATGGCAGCAGGCGTTCTGATCTGGGAGATTATTTCTCGTCAGGAATGATAGGCATACACCGCAGTTTTCAGAACACAATATTCTGCGGTGACATTGTGCTTTTAAAATGGAGGTGTGATGATGTATACCAAAGCTGAGTGGATTATGCTTTCTGAAGTTTTCAGAGGAGATGAAGAAAAATGTCATCAGCTTCTCAAACAGTATCCCGAACAGAGCATATTACATTTGGATTGGAATCAGCTTGCAGCGAATCATCAGATCACCGAGGTTCAGCTTTCTCGGTTTCTTAAATTCGATTTTGCAACAGCAGAAAATTATGAAAAAGATTGCTGGCGAATGCAGATCGGAATCATCACGCCGGATTCAGAAGAATATCCAACGCGGCTTTACCATTATATGCATCCACCGATTGTGCTGTATGCAGTTGGTGATCTTACGCTTTTAGATGAAGTGAATACCTTAACGGTTGTCGGTACGCGGGGAGCAAGTGAATATGGACGCAAAACCGCGTATCTTATGAGCCGTGAAGTGGCATCTAAAGGTGTGGTAATCATCAGCGGATGCGCAGTCGGTATTGATGCGGCTGCCCATCAGGGCGCACTTGCTGGAAAAGGAAAGACGATTGCTGTATTGGGGTGCGGCATGGATGTGAATTATCCGGCAGATAACTATCGTTTGCGCAAAGAAATCATTGCAAGGGGCGGTTTGCAGATTACCGAGTATCCTCCGGGGACAAGGGCGTTTGGCAGTTTTTTTCCGCACCGTAATAGATTGCTTGCCGGACTTGCAAGGGCAGTTCTGGTTGCAGAAGCTCCATATCGCAGCGGTTCACTGATTACAGCAGAATATGCTGTGGAACAGGGAAAAGAAGTTTTCTGTATTCCGCCGTATTCTATCTGGGATCCAAAATGCAGCGGTGTGACGCGATATTTAAGGGATGGAGCAACGCCTGTATTTTCTCCGGCGGATATTCTGCTGCATTTCTTTACGGTAGATTCTTCGATGTTAAGTTCTGAAAAGTTTTTGCAGGCGGCATTAGAATATTCGGATCACCATCCCAACCGAATGCCAAAGCCGAAAAAGCCGAAACCGAAAACATTTGATGATGCGAAAGTTTTGGATTCAGAATCACAATCATCGGATGAAGCGCAAAAGCCGCAGCATAATAGCACCCGTTGGGTGTTGCCACCTCAGATTACCGACCAGAGGTTCCGCGATGTGTTTGCATTGCTGGAGGAAAGGCCGAAGGTGTTGGATGAACTGATTGGCGCATGTGGTTTGCCGGTGCATGAGCTTTTAGAAATCTTAAGTGAACTGGAGATTGTGGGACTGGTAGAAAATCATTCCGGTGGTCGTTACAGCGTCAAATTTGAGCCAAAAATGTAATTGGCAATAATAAGAGCAAATTAATTTTCCGAGTGGAAAGGAAAAACAGAATTATGATAAAAAAACTTGTGATTGTGGAATCACCTGCAAAGGCGAAAACAATCCAGAAATATTTGGGAAAGGGTTATGAGGTGGTAGCTTCGATGGGACATGTCCGCGATCTGCCAAAATCCACCCTTGGTATTGATTTAGAGAATAATTTTAATCCAAAATATATCAATATTCGCAAACAGTCAGAAACAATCAAAGCATTGAAGGCTGCTGCAAAACGCAATGATAAAATTTTTCTTGCAACCGACCCGGATCGTGAAGGTGAAGCAATTTCCTGGCATCTGGCGCAGCTGCTTGGTGTAGATCTGGATGCAGATAATCGTGTGACTTTTGGTGAAATCACAAAATCAGGTGTTAAAGCCGGTATGTCGGCGCCGAGAAAGATCGACATGAATTTGGTGGATGCACAGCAGGCACGCCGTATTATGGATCGCATTGTGGGTTACAAAATCAGTCCGTTCCTGTGGAAAAAGGTGCGTAATGGTTTATCGGCTGGTCGTGTGCAGTCGGCAGCTGTTAAGATGCTGGTTGACCGTGAGCGTGAGATTCGTGCATTTGTGCCGCAGGAATACTGGACGGTTGAGGCAAAATTGTATTCCGGCAGCGGCAAAAAGACCTTTACGGCTAAATATTACGGTGAGAATGGCAAAAAGAAGGATCTTTCCTGTGAGGCGGATGCACAGTATGTACTGGATACTGTCAAGGACAGTCCATTCACGGTCACTACTGTTAAATTAGGAACCAGAGAAAAAAGCCCAGCACCACCGTTTATCACATCGACTTTACAGCAGGAGGCCTCCAGAAGATTGGGCTTCCAGGCAAAACGCACCATGAAAGCCGCACAGGAACTGTATGAAGGTGTAGATGTTAAGGGATACGGTACTACTGGTCTGATTACCTATATGCGTACCGACTCGCTGCGTCTGTCTGAGGAGTCCAAAGCACAGGCAAGAGAATATATTGAGGCAAATTATGGCACACAATATATGCCGGATGCGCCAAGGGCTTACAAAACCAAAAATAACGCACAGGATGCGCATGAGGCAATTCGTCCGACCGTTCCAGCGATTACACCAGACCAGGTTAAGGATAGTGTCACAGGCGATCAATATAAGCTATACAAGTTGATTTGGGAACGTTTCATTGCCTGTCAGATGGCAAATGCAATTTACGATACAGTCAGTGCGTCCTTTGACGCCAATGGCATGACCTTCCGTGCAAGCGGATATTCGGTAAAATTTGCAGGATTTACCGCATTGTATGAAGAAAAGACTGATGAGAAAGAAGAATCCAATTCCAATCTGCCGCCACTGCACAAAGGTGATGCACTTAAGGCTGCATTGGTGACCGATCAGCAGCACTTTACTCAGCCACCACCACGATACACCGAGGCGACTTTAATCAAGACTATGGAGGAAAACGGTATTGGCAGACCAAGTACCTATGCGCCGACCATTACCACCATTGCGACTAGAAATTATGTGGAGCGTGAGGGAAAACAGCTGGTTCCGACCAATTTGGGTGAGATTACCAATGACCTGATGGAAGAATACTTCAGTCAGATTGTTGATGTCAGCTTCACTGCAAATCTTGAGCAGCAGCTGGATGTCATTGCAGATGGCAAGACCCAGTGGAGAACAGTTATTGGCAACTTCTATGACGGTTTCAAGGGCAGTTTGGAAAATGCAGAACAGCATATTGGAAGCGATAAGATTGTGGTTCCAGATGAGGTGACCGATGTTATCTGCGAATTCTGTGGCCGAAATATGGTGATTAAATACGGTAGATTCGGTAAATTCCTTGCATGTCCTGGTTATCCAGAATGTAAGAATGCAAAACGGCTTGCCAAAGAAGCAGAAGGCAGCTGCCCACTTTGTGGTGGAAAATTGCAGGAATGCAAGAGCAAGAAAGGCAGAAAGTATTATGGCTGTGTCAATAATCCAACCTGCTCCTTTATGACTTGGGATACACCGACGAGGGATAACTGTCCGAAATGTGGCAAAACACTGCTTCATAAAGCTGGTAAGAATGGAAAGTTCTACTGTTCCAATGAAGCTTGCGATTATGAAAGAAAAGAGTAATTTATGACAGAAATGCATCAGACTGCACCGGTTCATGTTATCGGTGCAGGACTTGCCGGATGTGAGGCGGCATGGCAGCTTGCAAATGCAGGATTTGCAGTATACCTGTATGAGCAGAAGCCGGTGTCCTATTCTCCGGCACATCATTATAAAGGATTCGCGGAACTTGTCTGCTCCAACTCCTTAAAGGCTGCCAGAGTGGAATCGGCTGCTGGTATGCTTAAAGAGGAGATGCGTCGTTTTGGTTCCATCACGATGGAGGCGGCTGCACATTCTGCTGTTCCAGCAGGCGGAGCGCTTGCAGTGGACCGAGAGATATTTTCTGATTACATTACCAAAAAGGTACAAGAGCATCCACTGATTACCGTGAAAACCGGAGAAGTGACTCAACTACCGCAGGGTAATGTTATTGTGGCAGCAGGACCGCTTTGTTCCAAGGCTTTGACTGACTATTTACAGCAGAATCTGCTGGGAGAGGATTATCTAAGCTTCTTCGATGCGGCTGCACCAATTGTGACAGCTGAGAGCGTGGATATGGAGCATGCCTTTGCCGCAGCGAGATATGACCGTGGTGAGGACGACTATATCAACTGTCCGATGAACAAAGAGGAATATGAGGCATTTCACGAAGCACTGGTTAATGCTGAAAGTGTTGTGCTCAAGGAATTTGAGAAAACCGGTATGACGGTATACGAGGGGTGTATGCCGGTTGAGGTTATGGCAAAACGCGGAGAAAACACCATTCGTTTCGGCCCACTAAAACCGGTCGGTCTGCGTGATCCGAAAACCGGACATCGCCCGTGGGCAGTGGTACAGTTGCGCAAGGAAAATGCAGCTGGAAGCCTCTATAATCTGGTTGGATTTCAGACCAACTTGAAATTTGGAGAACAGAAGCGAGTATTTTCAATGATTCCAGCTTTGCACAATGCAGATTTTGTACGGTATGGGGTTATGCACCGCAACACTTTTATCAACAGTCCGAAATTATTAAACTGCTTTTCACAGATGAAAGAACATGAAAACATCTTCTTTGCTGGACAGATTACCGGTGTAGAAGGTTATATTGAATCAGCAGCAAGCGGCATTTGGGCTGGCTATAACATGGCCAGAAAGCTAATGGGAAAACCATTAAAATCGCTCCCAAATACAAGTATGCTCGGTGCGTTGATGCAGTATATCAGCGATGAAACGGTGGTGAATTTTCAACCGATGGGCAGTAATATGGGTGTACTGCCACCTTTAGATGAGCAGATTCGAGATAAAAAAGAGCGTTATATGCAGCTTGCTGTAAGGGGACTTACGGCATTGGATGAGTTGCTTGCAGCGCAGAAAGAAGAGGAGATTTTATTATGAAAATTGTACTCGACGCATTCGGTGGCGATCATGCGCCGCTTGCCGTACTGGAAGGCGTTGCGCTTGCCAGACAAGAATTTACTGATATTGATTTTATTTTAACTGGCGATGAAACGCAGATCAAACAAGTTGCTGCCGAACATTCCATTTCGCTTGAAAAGGTGGAGATTGTTAATGCACCGCTGGTCATGCCGGTGTGTGCAGAGCCGTCTGCCATCCGGAAAGAATATAAAGATTCCTCCCTTGCTGTTGCCCTGCGTATTTTGGCAGAGGGCAAGGCCGACGCCTATGTTGGAGCAGGTTCGACCGGTGCAATCGTATTCGGTGCTACCTTTATCGTCAAACGATTAAAAGGTGTGAAGCGTTTGGCACTGGCTCCGGTGATGCCGGGGGATGAAGCACCGTTTATGCTGCTGGATGTTGGTGCGAATGCGGATTGTCGTCCAGAAATGCTGGTACAGTTTGGTATGATGGGTGCGGCGTACATGGATAAGGTTATGGGTGTTAAAAATCCGAAGATAGGCCTCGTCAATATCGGTGCGGAGGAGTCCAAAGGCTCTATGATGTATCAGGAAGCACATCAGCTGTTTAAGAAAGCTGATTTTAACTTTGTTGGCAACGTTGAGCCGCGGTATGTGCTTGCTAACCAGGCGGATGTTATTGTAGCAGACGGATTTACTGGAAATGTTATCCTGAAATTGACCGAGGGCGTTGCAAAAACATTCTCTAAAGGAATTAAGGGCTGCTTTACTGGTTTTACTGGTAAACTCGGTGGTCTGCTGGTGCTGAAAAAATTCAAAGCGTTTAAAAAGAAAATGGATTATACGGAACATGGTGGTGCGGTTCTGCTCGGATGCAGCAAACCGGTTATTAAGGCGCACGGCAGTTCCAACGGCAAAGCATTTAAGAATGCCATTTGGCAGGCATATCGCTGCACCAAGAATGATGTAATCGGCCAAATTGCAGATTCGCTGGCGCAGATGGATACCAAAAACACAGAAGAAGTATCATGACAGAACAAGAAGTGAGAGGGAAAATGATGTATCCTCATCCAGAGAAATTAGAAGAGTTTTCCAATAGAATTGGATATACTTTTCAAAATGAGTTATATATTACTACTGCACTGACCCACTCTTCCTATGCAAATGAATGGAAAAGACAGTTAAAAAACAATGAGCGCCTGGAATTTCTGGGCGACTCCGTGCTGTCTTTGGTGGTAGCAGAGCATTTATTTGAACATTACAAACATTTGCCGGAAGGTGAGCTAACTAAATTGCGAGCTTCCTTGGTTTGCGAAAAGAGTCTGCATGCCTTTGCAAAGCAGATTAAATTGGGCGAAATGCTGCTTCTGGGCAAAGGCGAGGAGCATACTGGTGGCAGAGAGCGACCATCTATTTTAGCAGATGCGTTTGAGGCAGTTATCGCTGCTGTATATTTGGACGGTGGATTTGAAGCAGCCAGAAAATATGTACTACAGTTTATTCCGGCGTCACTGGATATGCATACCAATGTTGGTTTGCAGGACTACAAGACCATTTTACAGGAGATTATCCAGAAAAACAAAGAAGAAAAAATCGAGTATGTTCTGATTATGGAGAGTGGTCCGGATCATAATAAACGCTTCGAGGTTGAAGTTCACTTAAACACCAATGTGATTGGAACCGGTGTGGGGCACAGCAAAAAACAGGCAGAGCAGAATGCAGCGAAAGAGGCCCTTGCACTGATGGGGTACCAGCTGTAATGAAGGGAAAGCACAGCAATATCTCCATTTTTATTCCGCATCTTGGGTGCAGGCATCAGTGCAGCTTCTGTAATCAGCAGGTGATTTCCGGGAATGAATCCTATACCACCCCAAAGAAGGCCGAACAAATCATAAAGCAGGCGTACGAACAGATTACCGATCCCGCTGCAAGAAAGTATACTGAGATTGCATTTTTTGGTGGGAGCTTTACGGCAATCGACAGAAACCTGATGGTGGAATATCTTTCGGTCTGTCAGCCGTTTTTAGGTGAAAATGGATTTTCCGGTATCCGGCTTTCGACTCGCCCAGATGCGATTTCTGCTGAGATTCTGGACGTTTTGCAGCAATACGGTGTAATCGCAATCGAACTTGGGGTGCAGAGCCTGGATGATCGTGTTCTTGCGCTGAATGAGCGAGGACATACCATGCAGGATGCGCTGGATGCGGTCAAGTTGATTCGAAGTGAACCATATAAATTTTCTTTAGGGCTTCAGATGATGATTGGATTGTATGGAGAAAGTAAAGAAAGTTTATATCACACGGCAGAAACGATTTTGTCGCTGCGTCCGGATACATTGCGGATTTATCCAACGGTAGTATTGAAAGGGACAAAGCTTGATGCCTTGCTGCAAAGCGGAGAATATTGCCCGATGGGAATTCAGGAAGCGGTTTCTTTTACTGCCGAATGGATAGAAAAATTTCAGGCGGCTGGTATCAGGCTGATTAAAGTCGGGCTACATGCTTCCAATGAAGTGGAAGAACAGATGACAGGCGGAATTTATCATCCGGCATTCCGGGAATTGTGTGAAAGCAGAATCTACCGCCGGAAGATAGAAACATTGTTGTCAGAACAACCGCAGGGGGATTATCTTTTATTTGTGCCGCAGGCGGATATTTCCAAGGCGGTTGGACAGAAAAGAGAGAATTTATTGTATTTTGCGGATAAAGGTTACCGCCTGCATATAAAAGGGCATACGGATATTAGCATAATAATAGAAAGGAATCAGATTACATGAAACTGGAATCTTTGGTGCTGCAAGGCTTTAAGTCGTTCCCGGATAAAACCACAGTCACCTTTGACAGCGGATTAACCGCCGTTGTCGGGCCTAATGGTTCGGGAAAAAGCAACATCAGTGATGCAATTCGCTGGGTTTTGGGAGAGCAGTCGAGTAAAACACTGCGCGGTGAAAAGATGGAAGATGTCGTTTTTGCCGGCAGCAAACAGCGTAAATCGCAGGGATATGCTTCGGTTACGCTGAATTTGGAAAATAAAGATCGCCTGCTTGCCTGCGATGCGGATTTGGTTAGTGTAACCAGAAAATATTATCGTCATGGTGATAGCGAATTTTCCATTAATGGGAAACCGGTGCGCTTAAAAGATGTGTACGAACTGTTTATGGACACTGGTTTGGGTCGTGACGGATTTTCTATGATTGGTCAGGGCCGAATTGAGGAGATTGTGAGTGCTAAATCCACTGAACGCCGTGATCTGTTTGAAACAGCATCCGGTATTTCAAAGTTTCGCTATCACAAAGAAGAAGCACAGCGTGATCTTGCCAAAGCTGAAGAAAATTTGCTGCGTCTGAATGATATTTTAAGTGAATTGAATGCCAGAATCGAGCCGTTGCAGAAGCAGTCGGAAAAGGCAAAGCAGTTTCTGGAATTGTCTAGACAGAAAGAGCAGCATGATGTATTCGTGTCGGTTTCGGAGTTAAATGAGCTGAAAGAACAGTTGAATGAGCAGAATGTGCAGATCGCTGCTTGTCAGAAAGAATATGATGAAGCTTGCAGAGAGTCCAACCGGTTACAGTTTTTGCTGGAACAAGCGTATGAGCAGATGCAGAATGATGCGGTTGCCATTGATGAAAGCAGAAATAGGCGTGCAAAGTTGGAGGAAGAATTGACCGAAGCGGTGAAAGCAGAGGCGGTTTCCAAAAATGAGATGCAGCATAATTTACAAGAAATTGAGCGTTTGCAAAAGGAATCCGATCAGCAGAATGCATTATTGCTGATGGCACAGGAGAAACTGGCTACCAAACAGGTGTTACATTCTGGATTGGTGGAAAAATTATCGCTGCATCAGGAAAAGATTGCAGATAAAAAGACACAGTTGCAAGAAATTTCTGGCAGAGCAAAGGAACAGTCAGAATCTTTGCAGAAATTATTGGCGGATGTTGCGGCATTGCAGCTGAAACTGACCGAATGCGAAGTGCGTGCTACGAGTGAAAAGGATAATCTGTCGCAGGATGAAAAGAGAAAAACACAGCTGGAATACCAACATACAGAGCATGAAAAGGCGTGGAAGCTGTATCAGGAAGAAAAAGTACAGGCAAATGATGCTTTGATGCTGATGCAGGAAAAATTATCCGAGCAGGGCAATATGATACAGGGAATGCAGATGCGTTTGCAGAAGCGGGAAGAAAAGGCAAAAGCACTGACTGAGGCGGCACAGAGTTTGCGTTTACGAAAAAAAGGCGATGAACAGCAGCTTTCCATGCTGCGCAGCATGGAACAGAATATGGAAGGCTATTCTGGTGCGGTAAAAGCTGTATTGAATGCGGTAAAAAATCGGGAACTTTCAGGAATTTACGGTGCGGTTGCACAGCTGATTAACTCGAAAGAGGCATACACGACTGCGGTGGAAACAGCGCTTGGATTCACTTTGCAGAATATTGTGGTTGCCAATGAACAGACCGCAAAGGATGCCATTCGCTTTTTGAAGCAGCGTGACAAGGGTAGAGCAACCTTTATGCCACTTACTTCGGTAAAAGGCAATCGATTCAAGCCACAGCGCATTGAAGATGAAACCGGCTATATCGGCATGGCAGATGAATTGGTGGAATATGATCAGAAATTTGAGCGTATCGTTCATTTCCTACTGGGAAAAATTGTGGTTATGGATGATATTGAAAACGCATCGGTTACCGCTAGAAAGTATCAGTATAAATTCAGAATTGTAACACTGGATGGTCAGGTTATCAATGCCGGTGGTACCTATACTGGTGGTTCCAAAGCGGTGACCAGTTCGTCATTGAGCCGGAAAAATCACATACAGACATTGCAGGCGGAAATTATGGATTATGGTAGGCGGCTGGAAGAACTCGGCATTCAGCAACAGAATGCCGAAGCGGATTTACTCCAGACCAAAGAAGAATTTTCTGAATTACAGCAGGAAAAAGTTCTATTGTCTGAGGATATTATGCGTGCGCAGAGTGAATGTGGTCGACTGGATTATACATTGGCACAGGAGAAGCAGTTTTTATCTTCACAGAAAGAGGAATTGCAGAAACTGGATCAGAGGATACAGCAGCGAAATGTTCTACTCAACGACATTGATGCAGCGGTTTTGTCCTTGCAAAACGAGATGAAGCAGCAGAAAAGGCTTGCTGCTGGTGCAGATGAGCAGGGAGACCAGTTAAGTCGCAGTCAGGAATTTTTGTCAAAAGAGATTTCGGAGTTATCACTGCAGGAACTTTCGGTGCAGAAAGATATCACTGCATTGGAAGCAGAGATGAAACATCTGACACAGACACAGAGTTCGGACGAATTTGTACTCAATCAGAAGAAGCAGCAAATTGCAGGTTTGCAGCAGAAAAACGAGCAGTTTGTGGAGCAGCAGAAATTGCAAGCACAGGAAATTAAACAAAATACGCTGCAAAAAGAACAACTTCTGAAGAAAGAAAATAAACTGATCGAAAGACGCCAGCAAACTGAGAAAAAAATTACAGATATGCGTACACAGGAGAAGGAAACTTCCATTTGCTGTGAACGCTGTAAGCAGAAAACAGAACGCGTAAGAGAGCAGCTTACATTTAAACAGCAGGCTTATGATGAGATCATCAAACATTTGTATGATGAATATGAGATTACAAGAAGTGAAGCACTGGAGCGCGATTTCACAGGACTTTCCTATCAGGATTCCAAGCAGAAACTTGCGGCAATCAAAAGTAACATAAAAGACCTTGGATCGGTCAATCTCTCCGCAATTGAGGAATACGAGGAAGTATCTGGGCGAAAAGCAATGCTGGATACGCAGTTGTCTGACATTGAACAATCGAAAAAAACGTTGAATCAGCTGATTATAGAATTGACGGAAAAGATGGAAAAGCGTTTTGTGGAAGGGTTTAAGCAGATTAATGCACATTTTGGCAGAATCTTTACCGAATTATTCGGCGGTGGCAGTGCGCATTTGAGCCTGACCGATCCGCAGGATGTTTTAAACTGTGGTATTGATATATTTGTACAACCGCCAGGTAAGGTGGTTAAAAAGATTTCGCTTCTTTCGGGTGGCGAAAAATCGTTTATCGCGATTATTTTGTATTTTGCGTTATTGTCAGTCAAACCATCTCCGTTCTGCGTGTTGGACGAGATTGAGGCTGCATTAGATGATGTTAATGTCAACCGTTATGCGCAGTATCTGCACCGAATGAGCGATCAAACGCAGTTTATTCTGATTACGCATCGACGCGGTACAATGGAACAGGCAGATTGTATGTATGGTGTTACAATGCAGGAGGCGGGCGTTTCCAAATTGCTGAAATTAGACCATGCCGCAATGGAAGCGGACAGGAAAGGATAAATATATGGGATTTTTTAGTCGAATTAAAGAGGGCTTGAAAAAAACTCGTGATACCATGATGGGAAAGATCGATGAGGTCATCCATTCTTTTAAAAAAATTGACGAGGATTTTTTCGAAGAGCTGTTAGACACCCTGATTATGTCGGATGTTGGTGTGCATACCGCGGAGAAAATTTGTGACGAACTGCGCAAAAAGGTGAAAAAGAGCGGTGAGAGCGATTCGGAAAAGGTTAAGGATATGCTCAAAGAGATCATTGTTGAGATTATGGGTGAGGATTGTCAGCTGGATTTAAGCCAGAAACCAACTGTGATTCTGGTTATTGGGGTTAATGGTGTTGGTAAAACCACCACCATTGGTAAAATGGCTCATTACTACAAATCACAGGGCAAAAAGGTGCTGCTCGGTGCAGCGGATACCTTCCGTGCTGCCGCGATTGATCAGCTGAAAATCTGGGCGGAACGAGCAGATGTCGATATTGTTTGTCACTCCGAGGGTTCTGACCCGGCTGCGGTTGTATTCGACACCATTCAGGCGGGCAAGGCGCGTAATTGTGATATTATTATCTGTGATACCGCTGGCCGTCTGCACAACAAGAAACATTTGATGGATGAGTTAGCAAAAATCAATCGTATCATTCGCCGTGAGATGGGAGATGTTCCGACCGAGTCATTGCTGGTTCTGGATGCGACCACCGGACAAAACGGTGTTAATCAAGCAAAGCTGTTTGCAGAAACCACTGATTTGACCGGCATTGTGCTGACCAAACTTGACGGCACTGCAAAGGGCGGTGTTGTGATTGCCATCCGTGAGGAAACCGGACTGCCGGTTAAATATATCGGTGTCGGGGAGCAGATTGATGATTTGCAGCCGTTCTGTGCAAAAGATTTTGCGGACGCATTGTTCTCATAAGGGAGGAATCTGAAATGAAATTACTGCTTGCAACCGGAAATCAGAATAAGCTGATCGAGTTTCGCAGAATGTTTCCGGAAAATCAGATTTTATCTACCAAAGATGTCGGTGTAAATCTGGATGTTGAGGAGACGGGAACCACATTTGCAGAAAATGCAGCCATCAAGGCAAGAACCTTGTTCGAAGTGACTGGTATTCCGACCATTGCAGACGATTCTGGCATTGTGGTAGATGCGTTGAATGGTTTTCCGGGTGTGTATTCTGCCCGATATGCCCCAACTGAAATCTGCTGTGAGAAACTTCTGGAGGATATGAAAGGGATTCCAAAGGAAAGGCGTACAGCAAGATATGTGTGTAGCATTCATTTTGTACGCAGTGAAACCGAAGAATACTGTGTGGAAGGCACATGTGAGGGATCTGTTGGATTTGGAAAAGCCGGTGAGAACGGTTTTGGTTATGACTCGATTTTCTATATCGGCCAAAGAAGTACAGCACAGATGACCGATGAGGAAAAGGATGCCATCAGCCATAGAGGGCAGGCTTTTCGCAAGTTACAAAAATTATTCAAAGAGCTTGGCATAGATGATTAAAATAAGAGAGGATAAAATAATATGTTGACAACCAAAGAAAGAGCAAAATTGCGTTCCTATGCAAATACCATGGAAACCATTTTACAGATCGGAAAAGACGGTGTGACCGAAAATGTCATCAAGCAGATTGATGATGCGCTGAATGCGCGTGAGATGATTAAGGTTCGCGTGCTGGAAAATTCCATGTTGTCTGCAAAGGATGCAGCAGGAGAAATTACTGAGAAAACAACTTGTGAGGTAATTCAGTGCATTGGAACCCGTGTTGTATTATATCGTGCATTTGATAAAGACCCAATTTATCCGCTGAAATAATGGGCAAAACAGCTATTTTGGGTGGAACATTCAATCCAATTCACAATGGGCATCTGCATCTGGTGAACACCTGCTGCAAGGCACTTGGAATTGAAAAGGCAATATTGATGCCGGCAAATGTTCCGCCGCATAAGGCAGCCAAGCCGCTTGCAGCGAACGAGGATAGGTTGGCTATGTGTCAGCTTGCTGTAAAAGATTACTCATATCTGTCGGTCAGTGATATGGAAATGATAGAAGGCGGAAAAAGCTACACCGTTTTGACCATGCGGCGTTTAAAGGAAATGTATCCGCAGGAACAGTTGTATTTTATCATGGGAACGGATATGTTTTTAAGTTTTGACCGCTGGTACTGCTGGCAGGAAATTCTGGATTATTGTGATTTATGCGTAAGCGTGCGCAGACAAGACGAGTATGAAAGCCTTGTGCAAAAATCCAGAAAGATGTATGAGCAATATCCGAATCTGCGCAGAAACTGTTTCCACACAATTGAGGCGGACTGCATTGAAATTTCGTCCACCGAGCTGCGCCGGATGTTTTTGCAGAATGATCCGGCAGTGAAGGACTATCTGCCAAAGCAGGTTGCTGATTATATTAAAGAGCATGGACTATACACCGAAAAATGATGAAAGGACAGGCTGGATGACGATTGAAGAAATTGAAAGGCTGCTTAAAATACGCCTTTCTGAAAAAAGACTGCATCATGTTTTGGAAGTGCGCAAGCAGGCGTTGAAGTTAGCTAAGATTTATAAAGTGGATGAACAGAAGGCACAGCTTGCGGCATTGCTGCATGATATTACGAAGGAAGAAAGTGAAAAACGGCAGTTGCAAAAGCTGACAAAATCTGATATAATCTTCTCAGAGGAAATTCTGCGTACACCAGCGGTTTACCATGCAAAGACAGGAATGCTTTTTGCAAGGGATGAACTGGGAATCAAGGATGAAGATATTTTAAATGCGGTGAGTTATCATACGACTGGCCGTGCTGACATGAGTTTGCTGGAAAAAATTATTTTTGTAGCGGATGCCACTTCTGAAGAACGGAAATATCCGGGCGTTAAACAGCTGCGCGAGGCATCCTATCATGATCTTCACAGGGTAATTTTGGAACTTACGGTAGGTACGCTGGAAAAGGTGGTTCGTGTCGGGAGTTTTCTGCCGCTTGATACGGTGCAGTGCTATAATGAAATGCTGAAACTGACTGTGTCCCAGGATGACAGGTAAATTCCACAGATGTAATAAATACAAAGGCGGAAAGGATGAACGCATTTTGAAATTCAGTGATGAAGCAAAGCGGTATGCTGGCAGCATCAAGGCTAAGATGGTTGATATTTGGAATTTTATTAAAGCCAGGAGATGGCTGCAAATTCTGCTAATTGTGATTCTTGCATTGTTGGTGATTGGCGCTGGTTGTGTTTTAGCATATAATCAAGTGATGAACTCTAACCTGCTGACAGACAAGGAAAATACTGGAAGTGATGACGGCATATTGGATGAAGAAATTGCCACTACACCGGAAGAAAAAGAACAGTTTATGAATGTTCTGCTATGCGGTATAGATTATAAGAAAAATACTGGTCGTGCCAAACTGACGGATGTCATGATGGTTGTTCACATGGATTTTGTGAACAAAACAGTTGATATTTTGCAGTTACCGCGCGATACTTATATTGGCCCGGAGTACCCTACAGGAAAACTGAATGCGGTGTATGGGGCTTCACAGAATGGCGGCATTGAAAATGTGGCTCGTAAAATCAATCAAATGCTGAATGTTCCGTTGGATTATTATGTGATGATGGATATGAACGGATTTGAGGATATTGTGGATTCCATTGGCGGTGTTATGGTAGATTCGCCGTATTCATTCACACTTGAGGGCGTCACTATCGTAGAGGGTGTGCAGACACTTGATGGCAGAGCGGCAAGCAAATTTGTTCGTGAGCGTCATTCCTATGCGGCGGGTGATCTGACCCGTATGAAGATGCAGCAGATTTTCATGAAAGCATTTATGGAAAAATGCTTATCACTCGGCAACACCGAGATTTTAAAATTAGCACCAACCATTTTCGAATATCTGAGTACCGATATGACTTTTCAGCAGGCTTTAGATTTGTATAATATCTTCTCGGATATTCGCCTTGATGCAGTGGAGTTTCATAGTTGTGATGTGACCGGTTTTTATGATCCTTATGATCGTCTGGCTAAGCTTTCGATTCATGCAAAACCACTTGCAGATGTATTGAATGAGCATTTCAGAGAAAATGGCGAAACGGTCAACTGGACTGAACTTGGCATTTTGGAATATGTGACTGATTATCCTTATGAGGGAGAGCAGAGTCAGTATCAAAAGGAAGATGGAACAACATCCAGTGTGCCCGCGATGACTTCCAGTTCTTCGTCATCCAGACCAGCTTCTTCTACGCCATCATCCAGGCCGTCTTACTCATCACAAGTTTCCTCACATACAAGCAGTGCATCCCAATCTTCTGGGGGAGTTACCTCCAGCGAGGAATCAAGTTCTGAAACAAGTTCAGAACTTAGTAGTAATGCTTCCAGTGAAGAAAGCACAAGCAGTGCGATTTCCAGCGAGGAAAGTACGAGCAGCGAAGTTTCCAGTGAGGAGAGTTCCAGTAGTGCGATTTCCAGTGAGGAAAGCACAAGCAGTGGCATTTCCAATGAGGAAAGTTCCAGTAGCGAAAGTATTTCTTCGCAGAAAACATCTTCAGAAGATGCAAGTGTTCCGCCGACCTCCAAAAGTATCTCTAAACTAGTTTTGAAAAAATTTTCTGCCATAAATGATACTGTTTCTGAGGCAGCCTGAATTTATAATACAGAAAGGATATTTTGTATGAATACCAAAGAAAAAGTTGCATTGATTACCAAAACATTATCTAATAAACAGGCAGATGATATCGAGGTAATTGAGATCAGTGATCTGACCATCCTGACCGATTATTTTGTCATTGCATCTGCAAGCAATACCACACATGTCCGCGCACTTTCAGATGAGGTGGAGTATATTGCAAAACAGGAAGGCGTATACCCAAACCGTGTCGAGGGCTATCAGGGTGCAAACTGGATTGTGCTGGATTATGGCGATGTGATTGTGCATCTATTCTATCAGCAGACCAGAGAGTTCTATAATCTGGATAAACTGTGGAGCGACGGCACCAAGGTTGACATTCAGACGCTTTTGGATGGACCAAAGGCGTAAGAATATAGATTTTACTTTATTAGAAGGAAGGACTTGCTTAAATGAAATATGATTATCCATCGGTGGAGAAAAAGTGGCAGGATATCTGGGATGAAAAACAGGTTTTCGCTGCTACCAATGATTACTCCAAACCGAAATATTTTGCAATGGTTGAATTTCCATATCCATCTGGACAGGGTCTTCATGTAGGTCATCCGCGTTCCTACACTGCACTTGACATTGTTGCCAGAAAACGCAGAATGCAGGGCTATAATGTATTGTATCCAATGGGTTGGGATGCGTTTGGCTTACCGACCGAGAACTTTGCCATCAAGAATAAAATTCATCCGGAGATTGTTACCCGCCAGAATGTGGCTCGTTTCAAATCTCAGCTGAAAGCATTGGGCTTATCCTTTGACTGGTCTCGTGAGATCAACACCACCGATCCGAATTATTATAAATGGACTCAGTGGATCTTTTTACAGCTGTTTAAAAAAGGCCTGGCATACAAAAAAGAGATGTCGGTTAACTGGTGCACCGGCTGCAAAGTAGTTTTGGCAAATGAAGAAGTTGTCAATGGTGTTTGTGAACGCTGTGGCAGCGAAGTGGTTCATAAAGTGAAAAGCCAGTGGATGCTGAAAATCACCGAGTATGCACAGAAATTGATTGATGATCTGGATGGTGTTGATTATATTGAGCGTGTAAAAGTTTCTCAGCGTAACTGGATTGGTCGTTCCACCGGTGCGGAGGTTGACTTCACCACCTCGACTGGAGATACCCTGACCATCTACACCACCCGTCCGGATACCCTATTTGGTGCTACCTACATGGTTATTTCTCCAGAGCATCCAATGATTGAGAAATGGGCGGATTCTATCAGCAATATGGATGCCCTGAAAGCATATCAGGAAGCAGCTGCTAAGAAATCCGATTTTGAGCGTACTGAACTTGTTAAAGAGAAAACCGGTGTACGCATTGAAGGCGTTACTGCAACCAACCCGGTAAATGGTGCAGAGATTCCGATTTATATTTCTGACTATGTTTTGATGACCTACGGTACCGGTGCTATTATGGCGGTTCCAGCACATGATACCCGTGACTACGATTTTGCAAAAGCGTTTGATCTGCCAATCATCGAGGTAGTTGCAGGCGGAGATATTACCAAAGAGGCATTTACCGACTGTGCGACCGGCGTTATGGTAAATTCTGGTTTCCTAACCGGCCTGACTGTTGAGGAAGCAAAGGTGAAAATCATTGAGTGGCTAACTGAGACTGGAAAAGGTCATCAGAAAGTTAACTATAAACTGCGTGACTGGGTATTCTCCCGCCAGCGTTATTGGGGTGAGCCGATTCCGATTGTAAAATGTCCGTGCTGTGGATATGTTCCGGTTCCGGAATCCGAATTGCCGCTGAAGCTGCCAGAAGTAGAGTCCTATGAGCCGACAGATGACGGTCACTCTCCGCTTGCAAATCTGACTGACTGGGTAAATACTACCTGTCCAAAATGCGGTGGTCCAGCAAAACGCGAGACCGATACCATGCCGCAGTGGGCTGGTTCTTCCTGGTATTTCCTGCGTTACTGCGATCCGCACAACGACAAGGAGCTAGCAAGCAAAGAGGCTTTGAATTACTGGCTGCCGGTTGACTGGTACAACGGCGGTATGGAACATACCACCCTGCATCTGTTGTACTCCCGTTTCTGGCATAAATTCTTATATGACAATGGTGTTGTTCCGTGCGCTGAGCCGTATGCAAAACGCACCAGTCATGGTATGATTTTAGGTGAAAACGGCGAGAAGATGAGTAAATCCCGCGGAAATGTTGTTAATCCGGATGAAATCGTAAGAGATTACGGTGCTGACACGCTGCGTCTGTATGAAATGTTCATTGGTGACTTTGAGAAATCCGCTCCGTGGAATATGAGTTCTATTCGCGGCTGCAAACGTTTCTTAGAGAGAATCTGGGCATTGCAGGACATCATGGTGGAAGGTGATATCCGTCCGGAGATGGAAACTGAATTCCACAAACTTATCCGTAAGGTATCTGAGGATATTGAGTCTATGAAGTTCAATACCGCGATTGCTGCAATGATGAGTACATTGAATACAGTTGCTGACAGTGGTAAGATCACCCGTCGTGAGTATGAGATTATGCTTAAATTGCTGAATCCGTTTGCTCCGCATATGACCGAGGAAGTAAATGAATTGATCGGCGGAAAAGAGATGCTGTGCAAAGCAGAATGGCCGCAGTATGACGAGGCAAAATGCAAAGAATCTACCATTGAGATCGTTGTACAGGTAAACGGTAAAGTGAAATCCAAACTGACCGTTGCTGCTGATGCAGACAAAGATACTATGCTTACCGCTGCAAAAGCAGACGAAAAGGTACAGGAGTTCATTTCGGGCAAAACGATTGTCAAAGAAATTTGTGTACCAGGCAAACTGGTTAATATTGTTGTAAGATAATTGATTTTTTAATCATATCTTTAAGCCGATTGGGCGAATACCCAGTCGGCTTTTTGTTTAAAATTTTTTTGAAAAAAGTCGGTGGAAGCTATTGACAAAAGGACTTCCATCATGTATAATAATAAACGTTGCAACATAACGACTAACTGCGTAAAGTTGTAAACCTCTGCTGATTGGGCAAAGGGAGGGAATAAGAGTGGCAGAAGTACGTGTAAAAGAGAATGAATCTTTAGAAAGCGCACTGAGACGTTTCAAAAGATCCTGCGCAAAATCGGGCGTTCTGGCTGAGGTTCGTAAAAGAGAACATTACGAAAAACCTTCCGTAAGACGCAAGAAAAAATCTGAAGCTGCGCGTAAACGCAAATTTAAATAATATTTGCTAATCAAAGACAGCGAAAGCGAGCGGTTAAATGCTCGCTTTTTTGTCGTAGAAAGAGAAAGGAGGGCATGGCTATGCGGGTGCTGACACCGGATATTTATCTGAATCATGTCAGTGAGGTAAGCCCCGATTTGCTGCATAAGCGTGGCATCAGGGCATTGATTCTGGATGTAGATAACACACTGACCCGGCACAACAGTCAGGTGCTGTCAAAAGAAGTGGCCGACTGGGTGGCTTTGATGCGTCAAAATGGTATGAAACTGATGATTGCGTCCAATAATACAGCGGCAAGGATTGAACCGTTTTCCAAAACAATTGGAATCGATGCAATTCCAAATAGCTGCAAGCCGCTTCCGATTGGTTATCGGAAGGCACAAAAAGAATGGAATCTGCCGTCACATGAAATTGCTGTGATTGGCGATCAGATTTATACCGATATTACTGGTGCAAATCTTTGTGGTATGCTATCGATCATGGTAAATTGTTTCGAACCGGAAAAAAATGTATTTTTCAAGTTCAAGCGTTTTCTGGAACGACCGGTATTAAAGCATTATCGGAAAATCGGCGAGTCCGCCTTCCGCTCAAAAGGAGGAACCCACAGATGACGGCTTTATTTGGGCCTGCCGGCAATTCGGAAAGTTTTGCACAGATGGGGTACAAAAATACTGTACAAGTCCCGACCTATCTTCAAAAATTTGGGCTAACTGCTTATGAATATCAGTGCGGACGAGGTGTGCGTGTTAACAGCCAGACGGCTGCTGCATTGAGCAGAGAAGCAAAACAGTATGGTATTGCGCTTTCAATACATGCGCCATACTATATTTCTCTTTCGAGTCTGGAAGAAGAAACCAGATTAAAAAGTATCGGTTATATTCTGGATACTGCAAAGGCAGCTGCTATGATGGGAGCTTCGCGCATTGTGGTGCATTCTGGTTCCTGCGCAAAGATTTCCAGAGAAGATGCGCTATCCCTTGCAAAAGATACTTTGGCGCGTGCTCAGGCTGCGCTGGATGAGCAGAATCTGTCACAGATTATTATTTGTCCGGAAACGATGGGAAAAATCAATCAGCTTGGAACAATGGAAGAGGTTGTCGAACTTTGTAAAGTGGATGAGCGTTTTCTACCGTGTATTGATTTCGGGCATCTGAATGCCAGAACGCTTGGAGGCTGTCAGACCAAAGAACAGTTTGCGGCAATTCTGGATTTGATTGAAAATGGTCTTGGAATGGAGCGTGCATCAAAATTCCATTCACATTTTTCCAAAATCGAATATGGCAAAGGTGGAGAAAAGAAACATCTAACCTTTCTGGATGATGTGTATGGTCCGGATTTTCTGCCGCTTGCAGAGGAAATTGCAAGACGTGGGTATCATCCGACCTTTATTTGTGAATCAGCTGGTACACAGGCGGAGGATGCAGCATCGATGCAGAAGATATATTTTAAGTGTTTGAAATCAGAAAAGGTGGGAATGTGATATGGCAAAAAAAATAGTTGTGATTCATGGACCGAATATCAATCTGACCGGAGAGCGGGAAGCAACCTATTATGGCAAGGAATCATTTGCAAGCATCAATGCAGAGATTATGGAGTATGCCAAAAACTGTGGCTTAGACTGTGAAATCTACCAGTCAAATGTTGAAGGTGAGATTATCAATAAGTTACAGCAGGTGCGGCATGACTGTGCCGGTATTGTCATAAACGCAGGTGCATATACCCATTACAGCTATGCAATTCGGGACGCGATTGCATCAATTTGCATCCCATGTGTTGAAGTACATATGTCGAATATTCATGCACGTGAAGCATTTCGGCATACTTCGGTGATTGCTGCTGTTTGTGCGGGCCAGATCAGTGGATTTGGAAAATACAGCTATTTTCTGGCAATCCAGGGTCTGCTGCCATTGATTTGACTGATAATTTAGAGGATTTTTGACTGTTTGCAGTGAAAAATGCAAAAAAATCATGAAGAATTCCAAATTACTCTTGCAATCAGACGCAAAATCGGTTACAATATAGGTGTAGCATAATGCATTCCGGTCTGTACGGATGCAGATTGTATTAAAGTTGTTGCACAGAATTTTTGTTGCGGCAATGGAATAAATTTCATTTTGGAGGATATATATGATTACTGCTGGTGATTTTAGAAATGGTGTAACTTTTGATATGGATGGTCAGGTTTTCCAGATCATTGAATTCTTACACGTTAAACCGGGTAAAGGTGCTGCTTTCGTTCGTACCAAAATTAAAAATGTAATTTCTGGTTCTGTAATTGAAAGAACTTTCAACCCGACTGACAAATTCCCGACCGCTTTCGTTGAAAGACGTGAGATGGAATACCTGTACAACGAGGATGAACTGTACTACTTCATGGATCAGGAAACCTATGAAACCACTCCAATTGAAGCTGATAAATTAGGCGAAAGCTTCAGATTTGTAAAAGAGAATACCATGGTTAAAGTTCTGTCCTACAAAGGCAGTGTATTTGGTGTAGAGCCGCCGGCATTCATCGAACTTGAGATCACTCATACTGAGCCGGGTATCAAAGGCGATACTGCTACCAATGTTACCAAACCGGCTACTGTTGAGACTGGTGCAGAATTGCGTGTTCCGCTGTTCATCAACGAGGGTGATCGTATCCGTGTAGACACCAGAACTGGTGAGTACATGGAAAGAGCTTAAGTTTTAAGCTTATCGTTTCCGAAACAATTCAAGTACAAAACGTTTATGGCGTTTTGATCCGAAGAAAGGATGGTCGAAATGGAGTTAAGTAAACAGGCTGCATATCTGAAAGGTCTTGCCGAGGGCATGGAACTGGCTAAGAAGGATACTGCTGAGGCTAAAATTCTGGTAAAAGTAATTGATATGCTGGAAGAACTCAGTGATTCTGTAGAGGAGTTGTCTGTATTCAGCGACGAGATCACAGAACTGGTAGATACCATTGATGAAGATTTAGGCGATGTTGAGTCCATCATCTACGATGTTGATGATTTTGAAGACGAAGATGATGACGACGACGATGATTATGAATACTCTTTTGTAGACGACGAGGATGATGACGAAGCAGAGGAGCAGGATTTTGATGAATCCGAACAGGAATACGAGTATGAAGTTACCTGTCCAAACTGCAACAACACCGTTATTCTTCCGGAAAGCATCATCATGGAAGGCAAAACCAACTGTCCGAATTGCAGTGAGCTTTTAGAGTTTGACTTAAACGAAGAGGAATAATCCTTCTTTCGGTTTTTTAGAATTGACAGACAAGTTTTATAACTTGTCTGTTTTGTTTTTCCAGTTATAAAGTCTGGGATATTGTTTATACTATCCTGTATAAGACTTGAAACTGGAAGGTGGTTTAATAAAAATGTGGATCATGCTGGAATCATGCAGGCAGGAGTTTCTGGATTTTCTGTGTGACTGTATTAGGTCAGAACATCCGGTATCGGTGCTTGAATCGGGAAAAATTGTGGTTCAAACTAGGCATAACGGTGTTTACGTGTATCATCAGAGAATACCAGATGTGATTGATATCCAGCGGTGCGTTTACCTTCCTATGCATAAAAAACGCAGCCTGAAGTTTTCAGGACAGGTATCGGTTGTCTGTTCGGACACGCTTCCTATTCAACCGGATGGGAAAGATTATTTTCCCTGCGGATTTTCCGGTGCAGCGTGCTTGACCATCTCATCCAAAACCGATGACAGGATTGTGATTTCCTTGTTGCGGGGAATGACAAGTCTGTATGGGCGCAAAATTGAGCCATTTGAACTGCCGATTGACCGTCCGTCATATCTGACAGATACAGAGATTTTAATGGGTTATATGACAAAACTTTTGCTTTATCCCGTACAAAAGTAAATTAAAGGTTGTTTTTTTTTCACTTTTATGCTATACTACTCTTGTATGACTGTTTTGATAAAGGAGTATTATACGCATGACAGAAAATGCAGAATATATAAAAAGTATTTCCAATTTGCTTGTTGCCAGATATCCAAATGGTGCTAGAGCATATATCCGCACCTATGGTTGCCAGCAGAATGTCAGTGATGGCGAGAAGATGAAGGGCTTTGCCTTGCAGATGGGCTATACACTGACCGATTCGGCTGATGACGCTGATTTCGTACTGTACAATACCTGCGCCGTGCGTGAAAATGCAGAGGATAGGGTCTTTGGCAACTTAGGCGCTCTCAAACACAATAAAGAGAAAAATCCGGGTATGATTATTGCGATTTGTGGCTGTATGGTGCAGCAGGAGCATATTGCGCAGAAAATCAAACAGAGCTATCCACATGTGGATTTGATTTTTGGTACGCATCTGCTGGGTGAATTTCCAAGACTGGTATTTGAGGTGTTATCCAATGCCAAACGGGTGCTGGATTTATCCGAACAGCAAACCGATATTCCGGAGAACCTGCCAGTTAAGCGTGAGGGTACATTAAAAGCGTGGATTCCGATTATGTATGGCTGTGATAATTTCTGCACCTACTGCATCGTTCCGTATGTCAGAGGGCGTGAAAAGAGCCGTAAGAGTGAACACATCGTGAAAGAGTTCACCGAATTGGTTCATCAGGGCTATAAAGAGATCACACTGCTTGGACAGAATGTCAATTCCTATGGTAAGGGGTTGGAGGAGAATATCACCTTTCCACAGCTGTTGGACAAACTGGCAACCATTCCGGGTGATTTTCGCATTCGTTTCATGACCTCGCATCCAAAAGATGCAACGCATGAGTTGATTGATGTGATGCAGAAACATGACAAGATCTGTAAGCATTTTCATCTTCCAGTACAGTGCGGCAGCGATGAAATCTTAAAACGGATGAACCGCCATTATGATACCACTCAATACTTAGAATTGATCGACTACGCCAGAAGCAAAATGCCGGATATTTCCTTTACCAGTGATATTATTGTGGGATTCCCAGGTGAAACCAGAAAGGATTTTGAAGGAACGCTGGAGCTTATCAAGCGTGTGGAATACGATTCTCTATATACATTCATTTATTCTCCGCGTGTTGGCACCATTGCAGCGTCCATGCCTGACCCAATTTCAGCGCAGGAGAAATCTGCATGGTTCCGTGAATTGTTGGATGTACAGAATAAGATTGGACCTAAACGTTTGAAAAAATATGAAGGAAATACTTACCGCGTTTTGGTGGAATCCAAAGCCAAAGAAGATGGCTGCGTTACTGGACGAACCGACACGAATATGGTGGTAAATATCCCGGGAGGGGAAGAATTAATCGGACAGTTTGTCACGGTTAAAATTAAACATGCCAGAAACTGCGCTCTTGACGGTGAACTTGTCATTGGTGCAGCAGGAAAATAAATTTTTATAAGGAGACTATAACAAATGGACATCATTACACTTGCAAGAGAAATCGGCAAAGCTTTACAAGAAACCCCAGAGTATGCAGCTTATGTTGCAGCAAGAGAGGCAAATGACAACGACGAAACCTTACAGAACATGATTCAGGAATTTAACCTGACCAAAATGCAGATTTCTGCTGCAAGCCAGGCTGAAGAACGCGATACTGATAAGATTGCTGATTTGACTACCAAATTACAGAACTTATACAACGACATTATGTCCGGCGCACACATGGAAGCTTACAACGAAGCTAAAACCAACCTCGATTCCATCATTGAGAAGGTAAACTTCATCATTGAGATGGCAGCAAACGGTGAAGATCCGATGACTTGCCCAACAGAATCTTCCTGCACTGGAAGCTGTTCCAGCTGCGGCGGCTGCCACTAATAGAATAGCTGGATGAAAAGAAAATTTCTTTTGGCAAAATGATAACGAAAAGGCTGTGACAGTATTTTGCTGTTACAGCTTTTTATGAACTGGAGGAAAAATGCCCATGGCACAAACCGAGAAGCTGACACCGATGATGCAGCACTACTTACAGCTGAAAGAACAGCATAAAGATCATATTCTGTTTTATCGTCTCGGTGACTTTTATGAGATGTTTTTTGATGATGCAAAGATTGTTTCCAAAGAATTGGAACTGACTTTGACCGGAAAAAACTGCGGACTTGCAGAGCGTGCCCCGATGTGTGGCATCCCGTATCATGCAGCGGATAACTATATCAAACGCTTGATTGATAAGGGATACAAGGTTGCAGTTTGTGAACAGATGGAGGATCCAAGTCAGGCAAAGGGACTAGTGAAGCGTGATATTATCCGCATTGTCACCCCAGGTACCGTTACCGAGGAAAATATGCTGGATGAGAATCGCAATAACTTTCTGTCTTGCATTATTGTAAACAAGGATGCTTATGGTTTGTGTTTTGCCGATGTTTCGACCGGAGAGGTGTTTTTAACCCAGAAAGATTCCGGTGTAACCGCTGAGGACATGATTAACGCTTTCACGCAGTATTCGCCGAGTGAGGTGCTGTTTAACTCTGATTTCTTGGATTACGGAAGTGTTGGGCAGTACTTAAAGACTAAACTCAATGCAGTGGGTACTGTTGTGGATGATGACAATGATTTTGAAACGGCGCAAAATGCACTGCGTGCCAAGGGACTGTTATCCAAGCTTGATCCAATTGTGCAAAGCAAGGAACTTGCTGTCATTGCACTGTATGCGTTGGTTAATTATATTGATTATACACAGCGTGTGGGAGCCAACCGCATTGTCAGTATCCATTACTATCAGGACGAATATTTTATGACCATTGATCTGACTGCCAGACGCAATCTGGAACTAACAGAGTCGATGCGAACGCGTATGAAAAACGGTACTTTGTTCTGGGTGTTGGACAAAACCAAAACGGTTATGGGCAGACGCTATCTGAAAAAAGCGATTGAGCAGCCACTTTTAAGCGTGACCGATATTCTATCTCGTCAGGAAGCAGTGGCGGAGTTGGTACATGATTTTCGATTTAATGATGACATGGCAGAGCAGTTGAATGGCTTTTTTGATATGGAGCGTCTGATGACCCGAGTGGTATATCGTCAGGTCACACCGAGAGATTTAAAAGCACTTGGTTTTTCATGCAGCCTGGTTCCAAAATTGAAAGAGATTGTATCTCGCGGTAAATCTTCGATGTTTGTATCGCTGATGGATGAACTGAAAAATCTGACCGAAATTACCGATTCTATTTTCAATGCGATTTCAGATGACCCACCTGCATTGATGAAAGATGGCGGTTACATCAAAGATGGATTTGACAAACAGCTGGATGAATATCGGTATATCTGCAACCATGCCAAAGAGTACTTAGAGCAGATGGAGCTCAAGGAACGGGAAAAGACCGGCATTAAAAACTTAAAAATCGGATATAACCGTGTGTTTGGATATTATATCGAGGTTTCCAAAAGTAATGTTTCGTTGGTGCCGGAAAATTATATCCGTAAGCAGACCTTAACCAACGGCGAACGCTATATCACTGAGGAATTAAAGGTGATTGAGGGCAAAGTTTTAAATGCCAGGGATAAGGCACTTGCGATTGAAGCGCAAATTTATGAACAGCTGCGTGATTTCATTGCGCAGAAGATAGAAGATGTTCAAGCAACTGCAACAGCGATTGCACAGTTGGACTTCTTATCTTCTCTTGCGATTGTGGCAAGAGATAACCGCTACACCCGTCCGGAGATTGCAACCAACGGTGAGATTACCATCAAAAATGGCAGACATCCGGTTATTGAACAGATGTTAAACGGTGATATGTTTGTGCCGAATGATACCACCTTAAACGGTACTGACAGCAAGGTTATGGTTATTACCGGTCCAAATATGGCAGGTAAATCCACCTATATGCGGCAGATTGCGCTGATTGTGATTATGGCGCAGATTGGTTCGTTTGTTCCTGCGCAGTATGCGAGAATTTCGATTTGCGATAAGGTGTTTACCCGTGTTGGCGCATCAGACGATCTGACCTCCGGTCAGTCAACCTTTATGGTGGAAATGACAGAGGTTGCGCATATTTTGGAGAATGCGACACCGAATAGCTTAGTTATTTTAGATGAGATCGGTAGAGGAACTTCCACTTTTGATGGCATGAGTATTGCCAGAGCGGTGGTAGAATACATCATCAAAAACCGAAAGCTTGGATGCAAGACATTATTTGCAACCCATTATCATGAGCTAACCGAACTGGAACAGCTGTATACGGGTGTAAAGAACTATAATATTGTCTGCAAAAAACGCGGTGATGAGATCATATTCCTGCGCAAGATCATGCGTGGTGGTGCGGATGAGAGTTATGGTATTGAGGTTGCAAAATTGGCAGGGGTGCCGAATGAGATCATTCGCAGAGCCAAAGAGGTATTAACAGAAATCGAAACGGCCAACAATGGCAGCAAAAAGATCGCCACCCATGCAGGGGAGCAGGAGGAGCCGATGCAGGTCAGCTTTGCGCCGGTTGTTGAAAATCCAGTTGTGGAGCGATTGGATGGTGTGGATGTCAACAGCCTAACGCCGATTGCGGCACTGAATTTAATTTATGAATTGAAAGAACTTGCCAACCAGCAAAATAATTGATTGCGTAAAATAAACGGAAAGAGGAATGCAGATGGCAAAAATTGCAGTTTTGGATCAATCGGTTGCAGAATTGATTGCTGCCGGTGAGGTGATTGAACGGCCATCCTCGATTGTAAAAGAGGTGTTGGAAAACAGCATAGATGCTGGTGCCGATCATATTACGGTGGAAATTCGCAACGGTGGGCGCACCTTTATTCGTGTGACCGATAACGGCAGTGGCATTGCTGGGGATGATATGCCAGTGGCTTTTTTGCGGCATGCGACCAGCAAATTAAAAGATGAATCAGATTTGCAGCAGATTGCCACTCTGGGATTCCGTGGAGAAGCTCTTGCTTCCATCTGCGCCGTTTCCGAAGTGGAAATGTCAAGTAAGACAAAGGATGAGGAATTCGGCAATATTCTGCGCATGAAGGCAGGTCAGCAGGTGTTGTTTGAGCAAACTGGATGCCCGGACGGTACGACTTTAATTATTCGCAATCTGTTTTACAATGTACCAGCACGCCTGAAATTCTTGAAGAAGGATGGTGCGGAAACAGCGGCTGTAACCAGTGTAGTGGAGAAAATCATGCTTTCTCATCCGGAAGTATCTTTCCGGTATATCACCGATGGTACGGTTAAGATTTCAGGAGGTGGAGCAGGCGAACTGTCTGACAGCGTGTATGCGGTGTTCGGGCGTGAATTTTCATATGCGCTGATACCTGTGGATTACGCATTTAATGGAATTCATATCAAAGGTCTGATTACCCGTCCGGATGCGGGCAGGGCAACCAGAGGTATGCAGCATTTTTATGTCAACAACCGTTTTGTCAAATCTAAGACCTGTGCCGCCGCTTTAGAGGACGGATACAAGGGAACCATCATGGTCGGAAAATTTCCGGGTTGCGTACTGAATGTGGATATGGAATTCAGCATGGTGGATGTCAATGTGCATCCAGCGAAAATCGAAATCCGCTTTTCGGATGAAAAGGCGGTTTATGACGCGATGTATTTTGCAGTGAAGAATACACTGCTTGGATATGACGCCTTGCAGAACCAGATGAACCGTACCGTTTCGCTTGCGCCGGCAGCACACGAAGTGACTGGAACACAGGTGGAATTTGATCGGCAGAATACTGTTGCCAAACCAAATGAACATAAATACCAAAATGTTTTTGGCGATGTATCAAAACAGGATGAGAATTTGCAGACGCCGCCGTCACCGCCACAGATGGAGAAATCGGTGACTGTAAAACAAAAGAAACCACTGCATGTTACCCTGCATAAAGAAGACCCTCTGATTATGTCTGAGAAAACGAAAAATGAGGATGAAATTGCTGCATTGATAGCGGGAAATAATCCGTTTTTACCGGAATCACAGCATCAGAATGAGGATTTCAAACAGGATATCGTGGAATATCCAGAACCAATGCAGCAGGTTGTTTCAACAAGTAGACAGGAAGAACCAGTTGCTTTACAGCCGAAAGAGGAACAATATTTTTCAATCCCCAATGAGAATGATATCTCCGAACAGGAATTCCGGTATGTTGGGGAGCTGTTTGCCACTTATGTTGTATTGGAGTCTGGGGACAAGATGGTGCTGTTTGACAAGCATGCAGCCCACGAGAAACTCATCTATGATCGTTTAAAACGGCAGCATGAACTGGGAGAATCGCAGCTTTTAATGGTTCCGGTTGCAGCACCAACTTCCGCAGAAGAATTCAGTATGATTTTTGCTGGAAGGGATGCTTTGGAGAAGATGGGATTTTCGTTTGATGATTTTGGCTGTCATACGCTGTTAATCCGTGCAGTTCCGGCGATTTTAGTGGATGTTCCACCGTTTGAACCACTTTTGGAGACAGCGCAGAAGATTGCTATGAACAAACAGGATACTACACCGGAGTTTATTGACGAATTGATGCACAGTATGGCGTGTAAAGCTGCCATCAAGGCGCATGATTTTAGCCGTCCAGATGAGTTGATTCATTTAGCCAAAGAGATGTTGAAAGATGATACGGTGCGGCACTGTCCGCATGGAAGACCGATTATTCAGGTGATTTCCAAGACCGAGTTGGACAAGAAGTTTGGACGGATTGTATGAGGATAAAGGAGAAAGGAGAAAGGTGTTATGTCGATTCCACTGATTGTGGTCGCAGGTCCGACTGCATCGGGAAAAACCTCGCTTGCTATCGCGCTTGCAAAACATTATAATGGTGAAGTTGTTTCCGCAGATAGCATGCAGATTTATAAAGGAATGACCATTGCAACTGCTAAACCGACCAAATTGGAAATGGGAGATATTCCACATCATTTAATTGATTTTGTACAGCCAGAACAGGAATATTCGGTGGCGGAGTATGTTCAGGATGCATCAAGAGTAATCGCGGATATTATTTCCCGGGGAAAGCAGCCGATTGTTGCAGGCGGAACTGGATTGTATATTCGCAGTCTGATTACCAATACGCAGTTTGAGGAGATTGAAACTGATGAAAGGCTGCGCAGTGCACTGTACGAGTATGCGAAAACGCCGGAAGGCTTGGAAGAAATGTACCAGTATTTATCCGAAATCGATCCGCAGTCAGCTGATCGGATTCATAAAAATAATATCATTCGGGTGGTCCGTGCAATTGAGGTATACAGGCTGACTGGAAAAACCATGACACAGATGCAGGCGGAAAGTCGGATGCAGCAAAGTCCGTATGGTCCGATTGCTTTTCTGGGAATGGATTGCCATGATCGCAGTGTGTTGTATGATCGCATCAACACAAGAGTGGATGTGATGATGCAAAATGGACTGTTGGAAGAAGCAAAGGAGGTGCTTTCCAGAGAGAATATGCCTACTGCATATCAGGCAATCGGCTATAAGGAACTTGCCGATTATTTTATGGGAAAGCAAAGTCTGGAAGAAGCACTTGAACATTTGCGGCAAAGCAGCAGGCGTTATGCCAAACGCCAGCTGACCTGGTTTCGAAAAGAGGAAGGGATTCAATGGCTGTATCGAGAGGACTATTCTGACGAAAAAATGTTGGTTGCTGAAGCAGTTGGTCGAATCGATTCCATATTTGGCAGAAAATAAATTCGGGTTTGTATTGCTTTTTGTGGTGATTTATGCTACAATTATACTATTCAGATAATCTGATTTGAAAAATACTGGATGAGTTTTAGATTGAAAAAAATTAACCTCACTTGTATGTGGGAAAAACAGGAGGTTCTATTATGGTAAAAAATTTACAGGATACTTTTTTGAATTATGCGCGCACTGAGCGAATTCCGATCACAATTTATCTGACCAACGGATTTCAGTTCAAGGGTGTTGTAAAAGGATTTGATAGCTACTGTATTCTGCTTGAAAGTGACGGAAAACAGAGTTTGGTATATAAACACGCAGTTTCCACCGTTATTCCGGCGCGTATGGTTAATATGGCGCAGGCGCAGCAGGAAGAATAATGAAATTTGCGTAAAACAGGAAAAGGGTAAGGGCGTTGAGTGATATTTTTTCCAATCAGCAAAACAGAATACATAAAGCACTGCTTACGGTTTTTCTTGTTTTTGTGATTATATTTTTGGGATATCATCTTTCCACCTATCTGCATAAGCCATATGAAACAGAAACGGTTGCGACTACAACTTTTGTGGATGAAATTGTGTTGGACGGTTTTTTTGTGCGGGATGAGCAGGTAGTATCTGACAATAAAGATGGAATTATGAAATGCAATTATGAGGATGGTCAGCGAGTTCGTGAGGGAAGTGACCTTTTGTCGATCTATGGTTCGCAACAGGATCAGATCAATTTACAGCTTGTAGAATCCTATACCCGAGAATATGAGCAGTTAAAAACACTTTCGGGAGAGGGAGCTGTAAAAGGAAGCCGAATAGATATCATCGTAAAGCAGATTGAACAGTTGCAGCTAGAATATGTAGAACAGCTGGAATCTGGGAATTTTGTAAAAGCAATCGAGATAAAGGAAAGTCTTACCTATCAGCTGAACAAATTGCAGCTCTGCAAGGGTGAAGTTTCCGATTATAATGATGCCATGAAGCAGCTTCAGGATAAGATTGCGACATTGAGTACGCAGACCAGTGTAATCGGCAACATTGATTCGCCAGCAAACGGTTATTTTTCTGGTAAGACGGACGGGTTTGAAACAGCCCTTTCTTTAAAACAAGCCAGGAAACTTTCTGTTGCAGATGCACAGCAGATTCTTGCTTCTCCGTCTAGAACAGCTGCTGGAATTGGTAAAGTTGTCACTTCCAATGACTGGTATTATTGTGCGATTGCCGAGACTTCGGATTTAACCCGTGGGCTTCATGTTGGACAAAAAGTTCAGGTGAAGTTCGGAAGTTTATCGCCGCAGACTTATACCGTAACACTGGTTCGAACGGAAGAAAATCAAAATGGCAATACACTGCTAATCTTTAAAAGCAGTATTATGAATAAAAATTTTATCAATGCCCGTTTTGAAAAGGCTTCGATTACAATAAACGCTTATGAAGGTATTGGTATCAGCAAAGCTGCAATTCGTTTTAAGGATAAGCAGAAGGGCGTATATATTGTACGCGGAAATAATCTGTTGTTCCGAAAGGTTGATCCGATTTATGAAGATGAGGACATTATCATCAGTGCATTTTCTACGGATACAGAATATGTGAGTCTTTATGATAAGGTAGTGGTAGGAGGCGAACTGATTAGTGGGGGATCTTGAGCAGCTGGCGATAAAACGCTACCGCAAAGTTAAAAATGAGCTTGATGCAGCTGTTGTGGCTGCTGGTAGAAGCAAAGGTGATGTCACCCTGATTGGTGTGACAAAAACCATTGATCCCACGGTTGTCAATGCCGCTATTGCAGACGGCTTATCCGTGATCGGGGAAAACCGAGTACAGGAATTTCTCCAGAAGCGGGAACAATATCATTTGAATGATGTGAAAGTGCATTTTATCGGTGCTTTGCAGCGGAATAAAGTGAAGTGCATCATTGATTTGGTGGATATGATTGAATCGGTGGACAGCTTTGAATTGGCACAGGAAATTTCAAAGCGCGCAGTGCAATGTGGAAAGGTTATGCCGATATTGATTGAAATTAATATCGATAGACAGACAAGCAAATCTGGGTTGATGCCGGAGTGTGCAGAAGCAACGATACGAAGCATGGCACAGCTGCCTGGTATTGCAGTCAGGGGACTGATGTGTATTCCTGATCCGAAACAGACACCAGAAAGTTTTGTACGCATGCAGCAGCTGTTTCTGCAGATCAAAAAAGAAAATATTCCAGGCGTTTTGATGGAACATCTTTCCATGGGAATGTCAGGTGATTACACACAGGCGGTTTTATATGGGGCTACGATGGTTAGAGTTGGTCGAGGAATTTTTGGACAACGAACTGTTGCAACGCCAAACCAAGAATATACTGTGTGATTAGAAAAAGGAGCATTTATCATGGGTTGGATGGATAATATCAAGGATATGTTGAATAACAATCATCAAGATGATGATATTGAAGAAGAAAATGAAGATTTTGAGGATGATGAGGAGGTAGTGGCAGTTTCGCAAGAGGAACCCGAAGAAGTAGCAGAATCTGACGAGATTCCGAATTTATCCGCAGCTTTTGAAGCACATCATTTTGGGAACAGGACTGCTCCTAAGAATCAGCCAATAGCCCCAAAACCAATTAACGATTATAGAAAAACGCAGGGAGGAACTAACATGATGGAAAACTTTGGTGAGAGATCTCAGATTTTATTGTTTAAACCGGATTCTTTGGATTGTATCAGATCGATTGCTGATCGCGTCAATCAGAAGAAAACCGTTATATTAAATTTGGAAGGTAGAGACGAAGCGTTTATCAAAACGGTTATTGATTTCTTCAGCGGCGTTGCTTACGCTAACCACGGAAAAATCAGTCCGATTGCAGATCAGACCTATATCGTTACGCCAGATAACATTGATATGGATTGCGAAGGTGGTGCCAATATCGGTGACAGCGAACTGGGCAATCTGGACATTTTAGATGCATTAAACCATGACAGCTTCTAATGAAGAAAGTCGTCAAGCCGCTTATGTTGCCGCACAGTTAGAAAATCTGAGTATGCGTGCAGCAAAAAGCGGTATTGTTTTGTATAGTGATTTTCTGACCTTGCCGCAGCAGAAAATGGCAGAAAATGCTGCTAAGCATGCTGGATGTTGCCTGTATTCGTATGGGGGCTGTATTGATTCGCAGAGAATGATAGCAGCATTTGCAAAAGATAAGGCAGATTTTAATGAAGCGGATTTTCCGATTGTCATTTTGAGACTCTGCTATGATCAGCGTTTTTTAAATCAGGAGCTTACACACCGGGATTTTCTCGGTTCCTTGATGGGACTTTCGATTCGCCGAGAAATGATAGGTGATATTGTAATCGGCGAAGGAGAAACATATCTTTGTGTGCATGAAAAATCGGCAGGATATGTAATGGCTGAACTTGATACAGTCGGGAAAGCTTCGGTTTCAGTGGAAGTAGTAGAATATTGTCCACTTTCAGCGGCACCGGATTTTGCGCAGGAAAGTATAACGGTTTCTTCGATGCGCCTTGACAGCGTCGCTGCTCAGATTATGCACACCAGCAGAAGTCAGGCGGTAACAGCACTGAATCTGAAAAATATCCGGATAGATAATATTGTGGAAACAAAACCGGATTTGGTGGTTCGGGAAGGGCAGGAAATCTCGTTAAGAGGATATGGAAAATATCGAATCGGGAATGCAAAGCCAACCCGTAAGGGCAGACTTTCGGTCACGATTTTAAAATATCAGTAAGGAGGATACGCCAATGGATGCAAAAACCATAGCGTCAAAACAATTTGTTCGCGGTGCATTTGGCAGCTATAAATCAGATGATGTAGACGCCTTTTTTCAAGAAGTCGTCAGCTATGTTCAGAATTTGGAAAAAGAGCAGGAGCATTTGCTGCGTGATATGAAAACACTTGCGGCCAAAGTAGAAGAGTATCAGGCGAGTGAAGACGCTGTACAGGAAGCATTGATTAAAGCGCAGAAATATGGAAATAAAATTATCAATGACGCAGAGACCGAAGCAGAAGAAATTGCTTCGGTAGCAAAATCCAAAGCAGCTGAGACCATTACGCTGGCGCAGGAAAAGGCCCATGTAATTTCCAATGAAGCAATGGAGCAGACAGAGCAGCTGATTCGCGAATTGAAAGATAAGGCTTTAACCGAATTAAATGAATTAAAACAGAAATCTGCGATAGAGCGCAAAACAATGGAAAATGCTAAAATTGCAGCCTCTACATTTAAGGCGGATTTATTTGAGCTTTACCGTGCACATCTGGATTTGATCAACCGTATTCCGGATTTAAGCGAAACAGACTACCAGCCTGAAGCATTGCCGACTGTACCAATGGATGAACAGCCACAGGCAGAACTTGCACAGACTACACAAGAGGTTGAGCCAATGGTGGAAGAACCAGTGGCTGTGCAAGATGAAATTGTGGTCGAAGAAGTAGCTGTTCAGATAGAGGATGAAGAACCACAGGAACAGGCAGAAGAAATAAAATCAGAAGAGGAGCCATCGCAGGATGAGCAACCAGAAGAAATAAAAACAGAAGAACCGCCGCAGGATGAGCAACCGGAAGAAATAAAATTAGAAGAACCGCCAGAGGATGAGCAGCCGAAAGAAGAAATTCCAGAGCAAAAATCAACTTTTCCAGAGTCAGATTTCAAAGAGGATACTTCTGTTATTCCAACACAGGTGATTGACGGCGATCTGACACCGGATGATGTGAGAAGAACCATTCACAATACAGCCAAACCGGTATATGGCCGCAAATTTACCGATTTGAAATACGGGTCCGGCAAATGATGCGTAGATTAAATCACGGAAAGGAAAGCCCAAGCATGAAATATATCGCGCTGATTTATGCGGTATTGCTGGTCGGAGTGGATCAGTTGATTAAATATTTTGCGGATTTATATTTGAAACCAGTTAGTACGGTGGGAGTGATTCCAGATGTACTGCATTTGACCTACATGGAAAACAGAGGTGCTGCATTCAGTGCGATGCAGGGACAATATGTCTTTTTAATTTTATTTACCTCAATTTCAATTTTTGCAGGTATTATCTGGATTTGCGTTTCCAAAAAAGGTACATCAAAGTTTGCACTCTGGTCGGTTGCAACGATCATAGGCGGTGGTATCGGCAATTTGATTGACCGTGTTTTCCGCAGTTATGTTATTGATTATATTGATTTTCGTATCATCAATTTTGCAGTATTCAATTTTGCGGATATTTGTGTGGTGTGCGGAACCATTTTTCTAGCAGTTTATATCCTTTTTTTCGATTTCGGTAAAGAAAAAAACAAAAAGGTGAAACAATGATTACAAATGAAGAATGGATGCTGACAGATGAGGATATGGAATCCGCCCTGGAAGAATATATTTTGATGGTGGATAATCCCAGCCGTTTGGATACTTTTCTGGCGGTTGAGCTGCCACAGCATTCGAGGGCGTTTTTGCAGAAACTGATTGAAAGCGGGAATGTTCTGGTGGACAATAGTTTGAAACCTAAAAATTTCAAACTGCGTGCAGGTCAACAGATTGCTGTTACCATTCCACAGCCAAAACCGATTGAAGCAAAACCGGAAAATATTCCACTGGATATTGTTTATGAGGATGAGTATCTGCTGGTGGTAAACAAGGAGAAAGGGATGGTTGTGCACCCAGCTCCTGGAAATCTGGATCATACCCTTGTCAATGCGCTGCTGTATCATTGCAAAGGCAGTCTTTCTGGTATCAACGGCGTGATCCGTCCGGGGATTGTACATCGTATTGACAAAAATACAAGTGGCCTTTTGATTGTTGCTAAAAATGATCAGGCACATGTTGGGCTGGCAGAACAGATTAAGGTACATTCTTTTATACGGGAATATGAAGCGGTTGTATATGGAACCGTGAAACAGGATACTGGCACGATCAATCTACCAATTGGACGCAGCAAGAACGACCGCAAAAAAATGTGTGTTACCACACAGAATTCCAAAGAAGCCATTACCCATTATACAGTACTGAAACGATATGAGGGATTTACCCATGTTCGGCTGCGGCTGGAAACGGGTCGTACGCATCAGATCAGGGTACACATGGCATATCTGGGACACCCAGTAGCGGGAGATGATGTGTATGGACCGAAAAAGTGCATTACATCGCTTCATGGTCAATGTCTGCACGCAAAGAACATTGGTTTTGTCCATCCGATTACCAGTGAAAAGCTTTATTTTGAATCCGAACTCCCACCTTATTTTGAACAGTTTTTAAAAACATTGCGTCCCAACCAATCCTTTTGATATGACTCCGCAGATAAATTTGCGGTGTGATAAATGATAGTATTTATGGAGGTTTCTATGACGAACGAACAGAAAAAAGAATTACAATCTTTTGCATATGCAGTCAGACAGGGTATTATTGATGGTGTACACGCTGCGAAATCCGGACATCCGGGCGGCTCTTTATCCATTGCGGATACACTGACTTATCTGTATAAAGTTGAGATGAATGTAGATCCGAAAAATCCAACAGATCCGAAAAGAGACCGTTTTGTCCTCTCGAAAGGTCATGCTGCTCCGGCATTATATGCTGTGCTGGCAAATATGGGATACTTCCCGAAAGAAGAACTGCTGCAACTGCGTCACACCGGTGCAATGTTACAAGGGCATCCAGATAAAAAGAAAATTCCGGGCATTGATATGAGCACAGGCTCTTTGGGACAAGGTATTTCTTCTGCATGTGGTATGGCTTTATCCGCAAAATTATCCAATGAGGATTATCGTGTTTATACCATTTTAGGCGATGGCGAGATTGAAGAAGGTATGGTTTGGGAAGCGGCTATGTTCGCAAGTCACTATAAACTGGACAATCTTGTTGCTGTAATTGACTATAATGGTTTGCAGATTGATGGTGCACTTTCTGAAGTTTGTTCTCCAGAACCAATTCCTGAAAAATTTGCGGCGTTCGGCTGGGAAGTATTCGTTATCGATGCACACGATTTTGATGCTATTGAAAAAGCCTTTAAAGCTGCCCGTGAAGTAAAAGGCAAACCGGTTGCTATTGTTCAGAAGAGCGTAAAGGGCAAAGGTGTTTCCTTCATGGAAAATAATGTCAGCTGGCATGGTGCTGCACCGAATGATGAGCAGTATCAGACGGCTTGTGCGGATTTAAAAGCAGCTTACAGCTTTTTGAACGAGTAATTGTTGGAAAGATAGGAGAGGTAAAATATATGTCTAATAAGATTGCAACCAGAGATAGTTACGGTAAGGCACTGGAAATGCTTGGTGCAAAAGATCCGGATGTCGTTGTTTTGGATGCTGACCTTGCAGCAGCAACCAAGACTGGTATGTTTAAAAAAGCGTGCCCAGAGCGTTTTATTGACTGTGGTATTGCAGAGTGTAATATGCTGGGTGTTGCAGCAGGACTTGCAGCAAGCGGCAAAAAAGTATTCGCAAGCTCTTTCGCTATGTTTGCGGCAGGCAGAGGATTTGAAATTATCCGTAACTCGATCGGTTATCCGCACATTCCAGTAAAAATCTGTGCTACACATGCAGGTATTTCGGTTGGTGAAGATGGTGCTTCCCATCAGTGCTGTGAGGATATTGCCTTAATGCGTACCATTCCGGGCATGACCATTGTCAATCCGGCTGACGATGTTGAAGCAAAAGCTGCTATTTTTGCATTGGCTGATTATGATGGTCCAGCTTATGTTCGTCTGGGCAGACTGGCTGTTGATGTCATTAACGATGAGGCATCCTATAAATTTGAGCTGGGTAAGGGTGTTACCTTAAAAGAAGGTAACGATGTTACTGTAATTGCTACTGGCTTAATGGTTGGTAAAGCACTGGAAGCTGCAAAAGTACTGGAAGCGGATGGCATTTCTGTCCGTGTCATCAATATTCATACCATTAAACCGCTGGATGAAGAGATTATCTTAAAGGCTGCAAAGGAAACAAAAGCGATTGTAACCGCTGAAGAACATAATGTTATCGGTGGTCTGGGTGGTGCCGTTGCAGAGCTGTTATCCGAAAAACATCCGACCAAAGTGGTAAGACTTGGTGTCAATGATGTATTCGGCCAGTCTGGTCCGGCTGTTGAACTGCTTGAGAAATATGGTTTAACCGCAGAAAATATTGTTGCTAAGGTAAAAGAAGCATTGTTATAAAATATTTACAGGTTTTCCTATTGTAATTTCCAGTTAAATTTGTTATAATAGAAATATCGATTTTTTATGGAGGATGCTATCAATGAATATTAGCACTATTTTAACAGCTGCTGCTCCGCAAGCAGGCGGTACGATGTCTATGCTTGCAACACTTCTGCCTTTTGTACTGCTGCTGGTGGTTATGTACTTCTTAATCATTCGTCCGCAGCGTAAAAAAGAGAAAGAAACCCAGTCTATGCGTAACAATATCCAGGTTGGCGATATCGTTGTAACCATCGGTGGCATTGAGGGTATTGTTGTTAACATCAAAGAGGATACTGTTCTGCTGGAATCCGGTGACAACCGCAACAAAATCCGTGTAAAACGTTGGGCTATTCAGTCAAACGAAACTGTACACGAAGAGCAGAAGGTTGAGTCTGCAAATAAGAAAAAAGGTTCTGTTCAATAATGTTCTGACGGAATGATTTTGCCTGTTGCTGCATATTCTGAAGATAACAATATAGGAATCGAGGAATGTGGTATGGCGAATAAACATAATCATCCGACTGTTTCACCAAAAGGTTCTCATCCACTGGCATTGCGTTTTTGGCGTAGCGTGGGAGTAGGATTTTTCTGTGGAATTTTGGCAGTGGTTATTTTGCTGCTGCTTGCCGCGTGGCTGATTGCGAAGTTCCATATTCCGGCAACTGCCTTGAATGGAATTTGTGTCGGTCTAGTTTTGCTTGGCGGGTTGATCAACGGTTTATTATCTGGCAGAATGATGCAGGAAAAGGGTTTGCTGATCGGTTTGATTAGCGGACTTATCTGGATTGTACTGCTGGTTGTTGGTCATCTGGCGTTTGTGCAGGATGGATTGCTGACCGATTCGTTATGGATTGCTATCAAAGCAGCTGGAAGTTTTGTCTGCTGTATAGTTGGCAGCCTACTTGGGGTTGTTTTGGCAATGAAAAAGCAGAATCGCCGGTACAGTTACGGATGATTGCGTATTGAACATAGGAGTTTATGGGGGCAACCAGCCTGATGCAGGCAGTTGTCCCTTCCTTTACATTTTTAAGAAGCTGTCTGGTTATAAAAGAAGCAGCTGCTCCATATAATGCACTGTGTACTGAAATGTACTGTATACTTTATGTACAAAAGCAAAAGGCGGTGGAAAGAATATGGAGCAAAGTAAAAGCAATCGATCATTGGGTTTCTGGCTTGGTTTGATTTATTTAATCGGAGTGATTTGTGGCTGCATGATGATAAAAATGCAGCTTTCTGATGCAGCTGGAAAGGCAGCATCTCTAATCGGCGATGTTTGGGAACAACTAAAGGCAATGGAATGCACTGTATCGAATTTGGTAAAGTTCGGGTGCAGACTATTTCTGCCAGGATTGATTTTAATGATTGCAATCTACATATCCGGACTTTGGATGATCGGACAGCCATTGGTGTATATTTTATTTGGATTTTCGGGAATAGGATGCGGCTGTTATGGAATGTGGCTGCTTTTAGAGCAGCAGTATCTGTTTGCTGCTGTGTGGTATGTACCGTTTGCTGTATGCTATTTTTTGCTGTTGCTTCCGGCAGGAATCGCAGGTGTGCAAAATTGTCTGAAGCTGCGAGAAACCGAACATTTGCGTGAGAAGCTAGTCAGTTGTGCTGCGAAAAATTTAGGATATTTATTCCTGCTGTTATTACTCTGTGTAGCGGCGGCAGTATGTTACAGGTGGTATGGTGCAATGCTGTTTTCTGCCTGAAGAAAAGTGAGGATGTTAAAGTGGCAAGTTTTTTTGGATTTTGCAATTTTCAAAAGCCAGGTAAGGGTGTCAGCAAAAATGAACCGCTCAAAAATCGTTTTTTTCTATTTTTTGAGTTGTATTTTAGAAATTTCTTTCGGCTTATATTGTTAAATATGCTTTATATGATTGCCTGTATTCCGGTAATTACATTTGGACCAGCGACCACGGCATTATTAAAGCTGACAAGTGATATGGTGGAGAGAAAGCCGGTGTTTATCTGGCATGATTTCTGGTCCAATTTTGGAAAGAACTTTAAAAGTTCGTTTTTATGGGGCCTTTTAGAAGTATTTATTGGAGTTGGCCTGCTGTACTCCTTGTGGTTCTTCCCAGCCAACTTTAGCTCAGGCAACTTTATCATCTATCTCGGAGCATTCGCTTCGATTATTTTCTCAATTATTTTTCTGTTTGCTTTTTTCTTCAGCTGGTTGCTGAGTGCAAAGGTAGCGATAAACGGATTTGCTATGTTGAAAAACAGCTTGATTCTGTCAGTTATGAGTTTCAAGGCAAATTTAATTGTTGCAGCATTTTTAATCGTGTTTGGACTACTGTTTTTTATCACCTTCCCACTTTGTGCACCGGTGTTGTTATTTTTCCCGATGTCTACTTTAGGTTTTATGATATCTTATTTATACTTTCCGTATGTGTATATGCATATTATCAAACCTTACTATGAGCAGTCCGGAGAAGAAGACCCGTATGCAGTGCAATCAGACGATGAAGATGAATACGAGTATGAGTATGTTTATGAGGATGAAGATGGAAATGTAATTGATGTGGCGACCGAAGCGAAGCAGGAATCGCTCTTTACGGATGCACCGGAACTTGAAAAAGTAAGTAACATACCGGTGGCACAGCCTTCCAAGAAAACAAAAACAATCAAATAATGATGATAAGCGGGCAGAGATTTATGTCCGCTTTTTGTTTTGGGATAAGCATATTTTGCATACACTGTTTTAACAGGAGGTGTGCAATGGAAGTTTTGAGCAGTTTATTTTATATGTTGCTGGAACCGATGTCAGCTGGATTATTAACTGTAACAGGGATATTATGCGGAATTAAGACACATTGGGTGCAGTTTCGGTGTTTTGCAAAGAGTATGCGTCTGCCGTTTCAGAAACAGAAAAAAGATGGTAAAATGAATTCTTTTTCTGCTGCGATGACAGCACTTGCTGGAACAATTGGTACAGGAAATATTATTGGCGTAGCAGCAGCGATTGAAATTGGCGGATCAGGGGCGATATTCTGGATGTGTGTGGCAGCGGTTTTGGAAATGGCTGTTAAATACACCGAAATTTTTCTTGCTTGTAAAACAAGGAAAGGGAATCATGGCGGTCCGATGTATTATATAACGGATCTGCTGCATGCGAAATGGGCAGGGAAAATATTTGCGATTCTGTGCATCGGTGCAAGCTTTTTTATTGGAGATGCTGCACAGACCAACGCTGTGGGAATTGTGATAAAACAGCTTCCTGTTTCTGGAAGAACATTATATGGATTGATGTTTATAGTGGCAGGATTGTTTTGTTTGCTATTATTTATTGCGATGTGTGGTGGAGGAAAGCGCATTACAAAGATTGCAGGCGTTTTGACACCGATTATGGCATTGGGTTATCTGATTGGGTGTCTGACATTGATCGTCTTGCGGATTAACAGGCTGCCGCAAGCGGTAGCATCTATAATTATGGGTGCATTTGGTATGCGGCAGATGGCTGGAGGTTTTTGCGGTAGTATCTGGATTTTGGCGGTTAAAAGTGGATTTACCAGAGGTTTGTTTACCAATGAGAGCGGTTTGGGATCTGCCCCAATTGTGCATGCTGCCGCAGATGAAGAACCGCACACAGCAGGTTTGTGGGGGATTTTTGAGGTATTCTTTGACACAATAATCATGTGCAGTGTGACCGCATTGAGTTTGCTTGTAAGTGATGTCACAGCGTCTGGGAATGGATGTTATGGTATGACGGCGGCTGTATGGGAAGCCGCTTTCGGTGTTTCTGGAAATATATTTTTAATAGTGGCACTTTTTTGCTTTGCTTTTGCGGCGGCACTCGGATGGGGATTTTATGGAAGCAGATCGATTTATTTTTTATTTGGGAAAGGGAAAACCATTCAAACAATCTATATAATAGTTTTTGTCATGATGGGATTTGCAGGCTTTTTTTCGTCTTCTGAGAGCATTTTGATGTTTTCGGATATGGTAAATACCGCACTTGTATTATTGAATACCGGAGCAATATGCTTGATTTTATGTGCAAAATGTATAAATATATCAGAAAACAAAAGATTACAAAAGAAAACAATAAAAAATAAGAGAATAAATGTCATATAATGGAATAACTCTATAAAAACATGGAAATTGAAAGATATTATCCTGTTTTGAATGGTTGTATTTTTTCTGAAAAAATGGTATCATAGCGTATATCATATAAACACAACTGTTCACAGGAGGCGTACTAATGAAAGAAGAACAGCGTTTTGTATTGGTCGATGAGAATGTTCTGCCGACCATTTTTCAAAAGGTATTGCTCGCCAAGCAGTATTTATTGAAGGATGAAGCGCAGAATTTAACCGAAGCATGCAAAATGGCGGATGTGTCGCGAAGTGCATTTTATAAATATAAAGATAGCATTACATATTACGAAGATATTCAAACACAGAAAGACATTACGATATATTTAAAACTCTCGGATGAGCCGGGAATCTTATCTTCGGTATTGTACGTGCTTTATGAATTCAAAGCAAATATCATAACTTTAAATCAGAATGTTCCGTCTGAAACGGTTGCCAGTGTCACCATTACGGTGCGTATGGAAAAGGCAGGAAGTTATGAGGCATTGATGGAACATCTGCGCCAGCTGCGCGGTGTATTGACAGTTCGAAGATTATAATTATCAAAGAATTTTCATGGAGGGAATAAAGATGAAGATACAGGCTGCTGTAATGGGACATGGTGTTGTTGGCTCAGGCGTTGTGGAAGTGATCTTAAACAATGCCAGCAATATTGCAAAGAAATTGGGAAAAGAACTGGATGTTAAAAAAATTCTCGATCTAAGAGATTTTGACAATCTTGCTTACAAGGATAGATTTACCAAAGACTTTAATGATATTTTACAGGACAATGAGATTAAAGTGGTTGCCGAAGTTATGGGCGGCATTCATCCGGCTTTTGAATTTACCAAAGCATTATTGGAAAGCGGAAAAAGCGTTGTTTCCTCTAATAAGGCACTGGTTGCTGCAAAAGGTGCAGAATTATTAAAGACGGCACGAGAACATCATGTCAACTATTTCTTTGAAGCGAGTGTAGGTGGCGGTATTCCGGTTATCCATCCGATGTATGACTGTTTGGCGGCCAATGAGATTACCGAGATTGCTGGTATTTTAAACGGTACCACCAACTTTATTTTGACACAGATGATTAAGGAAAATACTTCGTTTGCAGATGCACTGGCAATGGCACAGAAGCTTGGATATGCAGAACGCGATCCGAGAGCGGATGTGGAGGGAGAAGATGCAGCCAGAAAGATCTGCATCATGGCATCTATTGCTTCCGGCAAACATGTTTATCCGGAATACATTTCCAACGAAGGTATCACCAATCTGACCTTGACTGATGTTGCATACGCGGAAAACTGGGGCGGCGTCATTAAATTGATTGGATATTATAAAAGAGCTGAAAACGGTAAATCGGAATGTATGGTATGCCCGGCATTTATCAGTGACGACAGTCAGCTGGCACATGTAAATGATGTGTTCAACGCAATTCTGGTTCGTGGCAATGCAACTGGAGATGTGCTGTTTTATGGTAAGGGTGCAGGAAAACTTCCTACTGCTTCCGCTGTTGTTTCTGATATGATTGATGCTGCTGCAATGGAGGATAACTGTAGCTTCTTATATTGGGAGGATAGTGATCACAACGAGTTGCTGGCAGCTGATGAAGCAAAACATGAATATTACATGCTGTTTGATGCAGCAAATACGGACAAGCTGATGGAAAAAACAAAAGAATTGCTTGGCAATGTGAAAGTGCTTTCTCGTGAAAATCAGCCGAAAAACGAAGTGGCTTTTATTACACCGTTGATTGCCGGAAAAGATGCAGCGAATTTTGTGGCTTCTGTCGAACCGGCAGGCACATTGTTGAATAAAATAAGAGTGCTGGAGTATTAAGAGATTCCGGAATAAAAAGCAAAGAGGGAGAACACCATGATTAACATTCAGATTCCTGCGACCAGTGCAAACTTAGGTGCGGGCTTTGATAGCCTTGGATTGGCCGTTAATTTATACAACTATGTTGGTATAGAAGAAAGTGATAAGATTGATATTCTGTCGCTTGATGGAACGACAGTTCCGACGGATGCAAGCAACCTGATTTACACCTCCGCCAAGACTCTTTATGATATGTGCGGCAAACCGCTGTCAGGTTTGAAGATTCATCAAAAAAACAACATTCCGATGACAAGGGGATTGGGTTCGTCTTCGGCCTGTATCATAGCAGGTGTATACGGAGCAAACTTATTGTTGGGGACACCGTTTAATACCGATGAGCTGGTTGATATCGCGTCAAAGATTGAGGGCCATCCGGACAATGTTGCCCCAGCGTTGCTTGGCGGCATTGTGACAGCAGTGTTTGAAGGAAATCATGTGTACTGGGTAAAACAGGAGATTTTCCGTCAGCTGAAATTTATGGCGTTAATTCCTGATTTTGAGATGAAAACTTCTGATGCACGCGAATGTCTTCCAGAAACCATTTCGCATATGGATGCGCGCTTTAATCTTTCTCGTGCTGCGCTTTTTTCCGCCTCTCTTTTACAAGGTAAGTATGAGAATATCCGGGAAGCTGTACAGGATAAATTGCATCAGCCGTATCGGCTTAAGCTGATCCCCCATGCAGATGATGTGTTTGAAAAAGCGTATGATCTGGGTGCTTATGCAGTATATTTAAGTGGTGCAGGTTCCACACTGATGGCAATTGTCAATGGGCATGATACGTGCTTTGCCTCCACAATGCGAGAATATTTGGATAATATGGGCTTAAATGGCTGGCAAATCAAAGAACTTTCTATTGACAACCAAGGCACAAAAGTGGTATTCTAATAACAGGACAATGATGTCTTATTTTTGTATATTCCGTATATTCACAGATATTGATAGAGTTTAGGAGGAGAATAACGTGGCACTGATTGTACAGAAATTCGGAGGCTCGTCGGTAAAAGATGCAGAGCATGTCCGCAATGTTGCAAGAATTGTAACCGACACCTACAACAAAGGCAACCAGGTTGTGGTTGTTGTGTCCGCGCAGGGTGATACAACCGATGATCTGATTGAAAAGGCAAATGAAATCAATCCAAAAGCATCCAAACGAGAGATGGATATGCTGCTTTCCACTGGTGAGCAAATTTCTATTTCTCTGCTGGCAATGGCAATTGAGGCACTGGGTTATCCGGTTATTTCCTTAACTGGTTGGCAGGCTGGTTTTGTTTGCCATACCAACTATGGCAATGCTAGAATTCGTCATATTGATGCAGATCGTTTAAATGCAGAACTGGATAAAAATAAAATTATCATTGTAGCTGGCTTCCAGGGTGTGAACAGACTGGATGATATCACTACGCTTGGACGCGGTGGTTCGGATACAAGTGCGGTTGCTCTGGCTGCTACACTCCATGCTGATTGCTGCCAGATTTATACTGATGTTGACGGTGTTTATACTGCTGATCCGCGCTATGTAAAAGGTGCAATCAAACTAAATGAAATTACTTATGATGAGATGCTTGAACTGGCATCGCTGGGTGCAAATGTATTGCATAACCGTTCGGTTGAGATGGCGAAGAAATATCATGTAAATATGGAAGTACTTTCAAGCTTGGAAGATAAACCTGGTACAAAGGTTAAGGAGGTAGCGACAATGGAAAAAATGTTAATTAAAGGTGTGGCTAAGGACGATAATGTTGCTCGTATTTCGGTAATGGGTGTTCCAGATGAGCCGGGTATAGCATATAATTTATTTTCTCTCTTGGCATCCAAAAAGATTGATGTCGATATTATTTTGCAGTCAATTGGCCGTGATGGAACTAAAGATATCACCTTTACCGTTCCAGAGAGCTGCATGTTGAATGCAATGACGGTTATACAGGAAAATAAAGAAGTGCTACGGATCAGCGATGTTACATTCAACACCGATGTAGCAAAAGTCTCTATTGTTGGTGCTGGCATGCAGTCCAATCCAGGTGTTGCGGCGAAGATGTTCGGTGCTTTATCCGAGGCAAATATCAATATTAAGATGATTTCCACTTCTGAAATTAAAATTTCCGTTCTGATTGATAAAGATAAAGCAAAACAAGCATGCAATGTAATTCATGAAGCATTCTTTCCGGTAGAAGCCTAATTAAAATAGTTTGTTGCTCTCGTCTATAAAAGACGGGAGTTTTTGTTTTAAAAAGGAAAACCCTCTCATAGCATTATGCATGAGAGGAGATGTTTTGTATTATTGTTCATCCAAAAGAACAGCCAGCACATGTTATAAATCAACAATCAGACGGTTAGCCCTTTCTAAGCTGAAATAACTTATTTTGTCATGAACAAAAGACCGAGCGTATTTGGACCACAGTGAGAGGAAATGGTGCAGCTAGCTTTTGTAACATAAATGTTTTTGAAGTTTGCTGTATCCTGTACTACTTTTTTTACCAGATCAATGCGCTCTTGAGAAATGCCAGAATGGGTGATAAAAATGGTGTCCAATACTAAGTCATCCAGATGATTTTCAAGGGTTTCTTTAGCATACTGAGCCAATACTTTATCCAATTTACCACGGTATTTTTTGCCAACAGTCATTTTACCACAGTTTTCAGCATCATTTAATACCAAAATCTGCGGTTTCAAGGACAGCAGGTTTGCACCCAGTTTTGCAACTGCAGAACAGCGTCCACCTGCATGTAAGAAGTCCAGTGTATCTAGAATAAAAGATACATTGGTTTTTGGAACCAGAGCGGCTATTTCTTCAGCAACCTGTTTTGCTTCCATACCAGCTTCGATGCGTTTTGCTGCTTCCAGCACCAGCATGCCAGAACCGGTAGACAGAGAACGGGAGTCAACTACAAATACATGTCCATTAAACTGCTCTGCTGCTAATTTACAGTTGTTCGGGGAGGAAGAAATGCCGGATCCAATGGTGACATGAACAACATCACAACCGTCGTCCACAAATTTTTGGAAAAATTCGGTAAATTCACCAATGCTGACAGCAGCAGTTTTTGGCAATTCTTTTTCTTCCCAGTATGCTTTGTACAGATCGTCCGGGGTAATATCAATATTATCCTTATAAGATTGATCTTTTAAGATAATATGGAACGGATACAAAGTTACGCCCAACTTAGCAACCAGTTCATCGCCTAAGTCACAAGTACTATCACAGGTTAAAATGATTTTACGCATAAGTAATTCCTCTTTCTTTTTAATAATATTTGATAAGTTTATTAAAATCAGTCCAAGGAGGGCTGATCGTTTTCTAATTGGCTTAGAATGCCTTTGGTATGCCACTTGCCAAATGGTAGGCAAATGAAGATGATCAGATAATGCATGCCATATCGAATACTTCCAGGGGTGTGTTCAAAAGATACTTCATCGGTTTTGTCAGCGGGACACCAATCGTTATAACAAGAGCAGAAGTGATTAGAATCATGGTAATACAGATACCGATGGTTTAGACAAGCCTTCCTTGCGTTTGGCATCGAAATGCTGGGATACCATAATTCCCACACCAGCTGAAATGCCAATAAACAGGCAGAGCAATAAATTGACAATCGGACCAGCAACGCCAACTGCAGCTACGCATTGTCACCGATGCATTCACCTATGACACTGGAATCGACAGTGTTATATAGTTGTTGTGCGAGATTTCGGATGAGCATTGGATATAGAAAACAGCAGAAGATTTTTCATCGGATTTCCCACAGTCATATCTTGTATGGAAAAGAGATCCTTCATTTGTTGGAGAAGAGATTTTTTATCTGAACTCATATAGAATCCTTTCCTTTTATTATTCTTAGCCTATCAGCATAGCAGTTTACTATATTCCTGCACTGAAAATGTGTCATGAGAAAAATGATATTGCAGTTTTGTATCATATTTTATGGCACTCCTTTCATTCTGCACAATTCTCATACTCCATTATTGTATCATATTTTATAAAAAAAAACAATGCATATTTATATGGTTTTGGATCAGAAAAGGCGCATTTTATTAGTTATAATCGAGGCGAGAAACAGGAAAACGCAGATTTTTTTGAATTTTGCCGGGATTTTTTCAAAAATATTCGAAAAACCCATGAAAAACAGGTTGATTTTTTAATAGAAATGTATTATAATATTAACGAGCATGATAAAGTAAACAGATTATCGTTGTTCTGGAAATATAGAAAGGGGGCACCCCCCTCGCACCTGGACTTGTTTCACAGAAAGCGGAATCACCCGTCTGATGATGATTGCTAAGCAGATGGTACCCCCCCTCGTATCACGCGAAGTGATTTGAAATCAGGGTTCGGAATGTTTATTTTATTGCATGGATGGGCAGCTTCCATAAGGAACCATTGTTGCGAGCAAGAAGCCAATCGGAATGTTCCCATCAGATTTTCGTAGTATTTTCTTTTTGGAAAATCAAAGCGAAAACGGTATATGCCATTGTGTGTATGCTGAATTAGGGGACATGGCTTTTTGCAGGAATAAGACGAGATTATTTTCGGATTATTATTGTGAAAAAGGCACAAATGGGCGGTGTTTTATCGCCCGTTTTTTTTTGCTCATTTTTAGGGTTTTTAAAGGCAATCCCTTGACAATCCGGCTTTCTTATGATATTATAAATATGCCGCTTGCGCCGGGTTCTTGCAAGCGTATCTTTTTGCGTTAAGCAAAGATACCACCCGATAATCTGTAGATTCCGGCGGGAACCGATTATTAAAAGCGCAGCGAGACTAAGATAAAGGTAGGTGCTTAACCTATGTACGCAGTAATTGAAACCGGTGGCAAACAGTACCGTGTAACCGAAGGCGATGTAGTATTCATCGAGAAATTAGCAGTTGAGGCTAACGACGAAGTTGTATTTGACAAAGTTGTTGCTGTTGGCGGCGAAGAAACCAAAATTGGTGTTCCGTATGTTGAAGGTGCTTCTGTAAAAGCTACCGTAGTGAAAAACGGCAAAGGCAAAAAAATCACCGTTTTCACCTACAAACCGAAAAAAGGCTCCGCACGCAAAAAAGGTCACAGACAGCCGTATACTCAGGTAAAGATCGAAGCTATCAACGCTTAATGCAATGATTAAAGCGCGATTTTTCCGCAGAGGGGAAGAACTTATCGGATTTTCGGTAAGTGGACATGCCGGTTATGCAGACAGTGGAAGTGACATTGTTTGTGCGGCGGTCACCACGGCGGTTAATATGACAGCGAATGGCATTACGGAGATCGCACAAATCCGTGCGGCGGTTAATGTCAGTGAGAATGAAGTGCAGCTTAAAGTGGAAGAAACAACTTCTGAAAGCGCACTGCTCCTGCAATCCATGCGATTGCAGATCGAACTGCTGCAAGAGCAGTTCCCAAAAAACATTCGTATACAAGACATGGAGGTGTAAACAATGTTAAAGTTAAATATCCAGTTCTTTGCACATAAAAAAGGTGTAGGTTCTACCAAGAACGGCCGTGATTCCGAGTCCAAACGTTTGGGCGCGAAAAAAGGCGATGGTCAGAAAGTTTTAGCAGGTAACATCCTGTACAAACAGCGTGGTACCCACATTCATCCGGGCGAAAACGTTGGCTTAGGTTCCGATGACACTCTGTTCGCTTTAATTGATGGTGTTGTTAAGTACGAGCGTCTGGGTCGTGATCGTAAGAAAGTAAGCGTTTACGCTGTACAGTAAGACGACCGAAATTTTCAAGGAGCGTACGCGTAAGTGTGTGCTCCTTTTCTTATTTTTCCATAAGTTTTTTCTCTTTCGGTACATCGTTGTATGGATATATCGGAAAAGGATATGTTTCTTTGATCCCGGAAAGTGAGGGATTTTTATGTTTATTGATAAAGCACGCGTTTATATTCGTGCCGGTAACGGCGGTAATGGTGCTGTTACCTTCCATCGTGAAAAATATGTTGCAAACGGCGGTCCGGATGGCGGTGACGGCGGTAGGGGCGGCAGTGTATATTTTCAAGTTGACCAGAATTTGAATACACTGGAAAAATTCTCCTACCGAAAAAAATATGCTGCATCTAACGGCGAAAATGGAGCTGCCAGACGTTGCTCTGGTAAGTCCGGCGAAGATTTGATTATCAAAGTACCGCGTGGCACTTTGGTACGCGATGCAGATACCGGCCGTTTGATTGCTGACTGCTCTACCGATGAACCGATCCTGATTGCAAAGGGCGGTAAAGGTGGTGCAGGTAACCAGCATTTTGCTACCTCCACCCGTCAAATTCCGCGTTTTGCAAAACCGGGTGAGCAGGGTGAATCTCTGGTTTTAAATCTGGAACTAAAGCTGCTGGCTGATGTAGGCTTGGTTGGATTCCCGAATGTTGGTAAATCTACGCTGATTTCAGTGGTTTCCGCTGCAAAGCCTGCTATTGCAAACTACCATTTTACCACCATTACACCAGTATTGGGTGTTGTAAAAGTTGACCGGGATACTTCATTTGTTATGGCAGATATTCCGGGTCTGATTGAAGGTGCTGCGGATGGTGTTGGCTTGGGACATGATTTCTTACGGCATGTTGACCGCTGTCGCTTGATTGTTCATGTAGTTGATGTTTCCGGTTCGGAAGGCAGAGATCCGCGAATGGATTTCGAAATCATCAATCGTGAACTTTATAACTTCAACGCACAGCTTGCAGAACGCCCACAGATTGTAGTTGCAAATAAATGTGATCTGGCAACTGAGGAGCAGATTGCGGAGTTTAAGGATTATATTGAAGGTCAGGGTTATCCCTTTTTCGAAATTTCCGCTGCAACCACGCAGAATATTAGACCGCTTGTCAATGAGATTGCAAATCAACTGAAAGATCTTCCGCCGATCATTGAATACGAGGCTGAACCGGCTCCAGTTGTTTTGGACAATAAGAATGACCGCAGATTTGAAATTGTACGTGGTCCAGATGCTGTATTCTATGTTGATGCACCGTTTATGGAACAGGTTATGAACGGCGTGAATATGGATGACTATGAGTCGTTGCAGTATTTCCAGAGGGTGCTGCGTGAAAGCGGAATTATTGACAAGCTGGAACAGATGGGCATTGAAGAAGGCGATACCGTCGATATTTTCGGATTCCAGTTTGAATTTGTTTACTAAGAGGACAGCTTGATGGATTTAGAAAAGTTATCGAATGGCAAACCTCTTGAGGCTTCACAGTATAACTCCCTTGCGCTTGCGTATATGGGAGATGCCGTGTTTGAGTTGTTGGTTCGCCGCAAAATGATGGAGCAGGGAAATCTGCATGTTAAAAATCTGCATCAGCAGACCATTTCTCTGGTTTGTGCGCATGCGCAATCGGAGGATATGGCGGTTTTAGAACCGCATCTGACTGAGGAAGAATTTGATGTATACAAGCGCGGCAGAAATGTTGCAGGTCGTATCCCAAAAAATGCGGATATGACCGAATACCGGCGTGCAACCGGTTTTGAGGCATTGTTTGGTTGGCTCTATTTAAAAGGCGAGTTTGATCGAATTGATGCATTATTTTCTTTGATTTTTCCATAATGAAAATAGGGAGGCAGATATATGTTTACACGCAAAGGGACTGACAAGCCGATGTCCAGACCAATGGTGATGCTTTGGGATGTCATCATGATAGTGATCGGAACTTTTTTATACGCAGTTTCGGTTGTCGTGTTCTCCGCACCAAACAATATTGCACCAGGCGGTGTTTCGGGTATTGCTACTCTGATCAACTATCTGTTTCCGAATTTTAGTATTGGTAATATAAGTTTTGTATTAAACATTCCACTGGTATTTCTAGGAATATTCAAGCTAGGCAAGGAGTTTATGCTGAAAACCGGTCTTTCGCTAGTTCTGTTTACCATATTTGCAGATTATGTGTTGGCAGATATTCCGGAATATACTGGAAATATGTTGCTTGCAAGTGTGTTTGGTGGTGTTTTGATCGGATTGGGACTGGGACTCATTATGTGGCGAGCAGGTTCTACTGGCGGTACTGATATTATCTGTAAAATCGTACAGCAGAAGATGCCGCATTTAAGGATGGGCAGTGTCATTCTTCTGGTAGACTTTATCATTATTGCTTCTTCAGCAGTAATTTATGGAACATTAGAGGCTGCACTATATGCGTTAATTAATGTGTTTGTCTGTGCGCGCTGCATGGATGCGGTGATATATGGATTTGATGTAAGCAAAACCATGCTAATTATTTCAGAACACTGTGATGAGATTTCGCAGTATATTACTGGCAGTATGGAACGCGGAGCTACTCTTGTGGACGGAAAAGGTGCTTATACTGGCGAGAAGCGACCGTTTATTATTTCTGCGGTTTCTCAAACGGAATATGTCACGCTGACCCGTAAGATTAAGGAAATTGATCCCAAAGCTTTTATTATTGTAACAACTTCAGCTGAAATTTACGGAGAAGGTTTTATAGAATCATTGGAAAAATAAAACAGATATGCCATTTAATGGCATATCTGCATCTTTGCGTTAAGGAGAAAATCAGAACAGGCTGTCAAAGCTGTCTTTTTTGGACTGTTTTGCAGAGGAATATCCCTGTTTGTTCTGAGACTGCTGTTTCACTGCACGGGAAGTGTCTTTGCACTGTTTATCCTGAGAACTGGTGGTGTTGGATGCGGATGTTTTAGAGTTCTGCTGTTTCATGTTTTTCTTCCTTTCCTATCAGTAAGATGAAAAATGCGGGAAGATTCCCGAAAGAAGCGATACCAGACGCCCCTTCAAGTAGTAGTATTGCAAGATAAATTGAAATTATTCAGGGAGGTAAATATTATGTCCGGACATTCTAAATGGAGTACTATTAAAAGAAAAAAAGGTGTTGCTGACCAGGCAAGAGCAAAAATTTTCACAAAAATTGGCAAAGAGATTACCGTAGCCGTTAAGGCAGGCGGTGCTGATCCGACCGTTAACCCAAGACTGCGTGACCTGATCGCAAAAGCAAAAGCGGCAAATATGCCGAATGATAACATTGACCGCGTTATTAAAAAAGCAGCAGGCGGTGCTGATAAAACCAACTATGAGGATGTTAAATACGAAGGATACGGTCCGAACGGCATTGCTGTTATTGTAGAAGGTTTAACCGACAACCGCAACCGTACTGCGGGTGAAATCAGACATATTTTTGATAAATTTGGTGGAAACCTCGGCACCACTGGCTGTGTATCTTTCATGTTTGAATCCAAAGGTGTTATTACCATTGATGCGGAAGAAATTGATGAGGATAAACTGATGGAAGATGCACTGGAGGCTGGTGCAGCTGATTTAATCAGTGAAGATGGTGTGGTTATTGTTTATACCGATCCGGCTGACTGTTCTGCTGTACGCGAAGCACTGGAAGAAAAAGGTTATACTTTTGAGTCTGCTGGCGTTGAAGAAGTTCCGAATACCTATACTGCGCTGACCGATCCGGATAGTATTGTTAAAATGCAGCGTTTGCTGGAATATCTGGATGATAACGATGATGTTACCGAGGTATGGCATAACTGGGAGACTCCTGACGAAGAATAAGGAAGAACCGTAAACACACCTTCCCACAGATCGCTGTGGTGCCGCTTTATGGCAGGATTTTTATGTGATGTCTGATTCTTCTAAAGTTTTTCTGATTGTACCTATTGTTCTCATATTGCTGTGGATTATCTTTCCAGATTTATGCAGTCAGTTTGCACTTGCTGCATTGCTCGCTTTTTTACTGTGTCCGCTGACCGATTGGATTCAAAAGAAATTGAAATTACGACGGTCGGTGGCAGTAATTGCAACACTTTTTGTTCTGTTGCTGGTTTTTGCAGGAATTATTTTGATTGCATGTCCAGTGTGTATTTCTCAAGCGAAGGCGTTTGTCGCACAATGGGAGATATATCAGAAGCAGGGGAGCGAGCTTTTACAGCTTTTGGGGATTGAGCGAACCGATCAGATAAAAAGTATTGCAGATTGGATTCGGCCTGTCATCGCACAGCTGACGACTGCGGCACAGAATCTGATGTCTATATTTGCAGCGATAGGAGTTGTATTGATTTCGATCTTCTATCTTCTGTTGGAACCGGCTGAGCAATATCGAAAAATTTTTCGGTTGTTTCCGCTTTCTCACCAAGCAGGTGTAGAGAAGATTGCGCTGCAAACGGGAAAGATGATTCGCTGCTATTTTCGTAGTCGGCTATTGCTGGCATTGTTTGCTGCCGTGTTTTGTGGAATTGGATTTCTGCTACTCGGTCTTGAAAATATTTTGCTTTATGTGGTGATTTTGTTTCTACTGGATTTTGTTCCATATATTGGGCCGCTAATTGCCGGAATTCTGCCGGTGACAGTATCATATTTTGAAGGTGGAATCTGGTTGGCGGCTGCGGTTGTTTTAATTTTATTCGCAGCGCAGCAGATTGAAGAATCAATTCTTGGACCGAAATTGCAGGCAGATGCGGTTGGTGTTCATCCATTGGCCGGACTTTTTGTAATGCTTGCTGCGGTTCGTTTGTTTGGCACTGTTGGTGCCGTACTGGCCATGCCAATTGCGGGATTTTTAAGGATTCTGATTGAAGCTGTCTTTTTTTCAGCAGAAAGCGGACAAAAGATTATATTGGCAGAGGAAAAAGTGTAAGGAGCAGGAAATTATGGATTTTCAAATCAGATTTGCAGAAGAGCAAGACTGTGAAGCGATCATTTCGCTGATTACTGGGCTGGCAGAATATGAGCATTTGGAAGATCAGATGATCAACACACCAAAGCGGATGAAAGAGGTTATCTTTCAAGAACATGCTGCAAAGGTGTTGGTCTGTGAGGTAAATGAAGAAGTAGTTGGTTATGCTATTTTCTTTTTCAGCTATTCGACTTTTATTGGGAAAAAGGGAATCTGGCTCGAAGATTTGTATGTCAGTCCGGCGTATCGTGGCAAAGGCATCGGTAAAGCATTTTTCAAAGAACTTTGTAATTATGCGATTCAAGAAGACTGTATGAGGCTGGAGTGGAGTGTGCTGGACTGGAATGCTCCGTCGATTGCATTTTATGAGGCACTGGGCAGTAGTGCAATGGATGAGTGGACCACCCGTCGTTTAAATCGAGAAGGAATCGAAAATTTGGTGAAAAGTTTGTGAGAATTTGGATTTTACCAAAAAAATATTGACTTGCACCGAATAATATATTATAATAAAAACAATACCAACTGCAACAACTGTATAGAATATAATTTTTGTTATAAATGATATATAGAGATAGGATATGTGGAAGGAGCAGCATGGTAAAACTATTATTGGAGGCTATTAACTATGAAACGCGTTGGAAAACCTGTGTTTTTCATAGTGGCAATACTTATTATCGCATTTACTGTACTTGCGTTTACCGGTATTACCACTACCTATGGCGATAACACTAATGTTATTGTTAAGGGCGGCAGCGACATTCGTTGGGGTATCGATATCCGCGGCGGTGTTGAGGCAATTTTCTCTCCGGCGGAAGACATTGACCCGTCCGAGGAACAGATGGAGTCGGCGGCTGAGGTTATGCGTCAGCGTCTGATTGCCATGAATGTAACCGACTACGAGGTATTTGTTGATACCATGGCGGATCGTATTATTGTTCGATTCCCGTGGAACAGCAATGAAAAGGATTTTGATCCGTCTGCTGCTGTTGAGGAACTCGGTGATACCGCTGTTCTAACCTTCCGTGAAGGCAACGAAACCGATGATGAAGGCAAACCGACTGGTGTTACCAAAGACACCGTTGTTCTTGAAGGTAAAGATGTCAAAGAGGCAGCCGGTGTATATGGTCAGCTGGATTCCAATGGTGGTGCAGGCTGGTATGTTTCTCTGGAGCTGAATGAGTCTGGGAAAAAAGCATTTGCTGATGCCACTGCCAGATTATCCAAAGAAAATGGCACTATTTCCATCTGGCTGGATGATTACTGCTTCTCTGCACCAACTGTAAATACTGCTATTACTGATGGTAAAGCAATGATTACAGGTGATTTTGATCAGGAGGGTGCAACCGCACTGGCAAACAAGATTAACGGTGGTGCACTGCCGTTTTCGTTGGATGTGGAGACCTATTCTGTTATTACCCCGACCTTAGGTGAAGGTGCTAAAACTGCAATGATCAATGCAGGTATTATCGCATTCATTATAGTTGCATTGTTCATGTGTGCATACTATCGTCTGCCGGGCTTTGTTGCGGTTATTGCACTGACAGGACAGGTAGGCGTTTCTATTGCTGCTCTGACCGGATTCTTCCCGGGAATCAACAGTTTTACCTTGACTGTACCAGGTATCGCAGGTATCATTCTTGCAGTTGGTATGGGTGTTGACGCGAATGTAATTACTGCTGAGCGTATTAAAGAGGAATTGAATGTCGGAAAATCTATCGATGGTGCTGTTGAATCCGGCTTCTCGAATGCATTCTCCGCTATTTTAGATGGTAACATTACAACTGCAATCATTGCATTGATCTTAATGGGTACCTTTGGTGCAACTGGCACTCTGTTATCCGATTTGTTCAAACCGCTATACTTTATGTTTGGTGCATCCGCAGAAGGTACAATCTACTCTTTTGGTTATACCTTACTGGTAGGTGTTGTTGCAAACCTGTTCTTCGGCACCGTAGCATCCAGATTGATGCTCAAATCGCTGTCCCGCTTTAAGATCTTCCGTAAACCGGCATTATATGGAGGGAAAAAAGCATGAACAGTATAACCAACAACTGCAAATTTAATATCGATTTTATCGGTAAAAAGAAAATCTTCTTCATTATTTCTGCCAGCTTGATGGCAATCATTCTAATTTGCACCGCAGTTTTCGGTGTAAAACTGAATATCAACTTCCGTGGTGGTTCGATTGTATCCTATTCTTATACCGATGAGGCAAAGTTTGATGAACTCGAAGCTGTGGTAGAGGAAGCAATTGGGAAAGATGTTACCATTTCTACCAAACAGTCTTTTGGTGATAATCCGGATGAATTGGACATCACCATTGCTGATAAAGAAAGCCTTTCCGCAGAAGAACAGGTTGCTTTAGAGGATGCTGTTTCTAAAAAATATGGTAAACAACTGACTTTGTTATCTGTTACCAATGTTCAGCCGTCTATCGGTTCTGAATTTTTAGGAAAAAGTATGCTGGCAGTATTTTATGCCTGCGTTATCCTGATTGTATATGTTGCGATTCGATTCAAAAAGATCAGCGGTTGGTCCGCAGGTATCACTTCCATCATTGCGCTGCTGCATGACTTGTTAATTGTATTTGGTACCTTTGTTATCTTCCGCATTGAATTGGACTATAACTTTATCGCCGTATTGTTAACGATTTTAGGTTACTCTGTTAACGATACCATCGTTATTTATGACCGTGCGCGTGAGAATAAACGGCATTATGGCAATAAAATGTCGGATAAAGACCTGTTTAATTTAAGTATCAATCAGTCTTTAAGTCGTTCAATCAATACCTCAGTTACTACCATTGCTACCATGCTTGTTGTATGCCTGGTTGCATATTTTGCTAATGTACAGTCCATCATCAGTTTCGCATTCCCGATTATCATCGGTATGATTTCCGGTGTATATTCTACTGTATGCATTGCTGGTCCGCTGTGGGTTACTTGGCAGGATTTCAAAGCAAATAAGCATCGCAAAGGTTCTAAAAAGAATAGTAAATAAGCGGTTTACCGCAAATAATAAGGAGGCATCCGTATGAAAGTTAGACGTCAGCAGCAGAATCCTTGGGTGGTTGCGCTCATTATCATTGGTGCTGTTACAGCAGCAGCAGGTATTATTTTTGGTCTGGTCAAAGCGGCCCAGGCTGTTATTACTGAAACACGTTATCGTGCTTTGGAAAAAGTTTTGCGTGAACAAAACTATGATGCGGATGAAGAAATCTTATCTGAGGATGTAGATTTCGAAGAAATTTAATAGAGCCGTATTGATTTAGGTTTTCTGGGACTATGATCTTCATAGTCCCTTTTTGTTAGAAAATATGTTGCACAAAAATACTGTAAATATAATATATTATTTTTATCAAAAAATAGTTGACAAAGCTTATAAATTGTGATATAATAAATGATGTTCTCAGGTGATGAGGATACGGAGTATTAGCTCAGTCGGTAGAGCAACCGGCTCTTAACCGGTCGGTCCAGGGTTCGAGCCCCTGATACTCCACTTCTTGAAACACTCCTTCAAAAGAAGGAGTGTTTTCTATTTTAAAGTATTGCATAAAATTAGAATACCACCATATTCTAATTTGGGGGTGAATGCAATGATTCGAATCAAACAAGATCAATTAAAATTTTGGATTGGATCAATAATATTTTTAATTGCAATGGGGTTTGTATCTCATTTTGTCAATGACTGGACAAATAGCTTTTTTGCGCTTGTCGCTCCTATAAATGAAAGCATCTGGGAGCATTTGAAATTATTATATTTCCCCGAAATCATATTGTTTTTATTTACAACACTGTGCCTCAAACGCTGGACTCAAATACCAGAAGGCTATTTCTCAGCGCAGCTGTATGGCATTTTGTTGGGATTATGGTGGATCACATCTGCGTATTATACCTATTTCGGAATTATCGGACGGGATTGGATGTGGATGGATATTGCAATTTTTATAACAGCCTGTATTTTTTGTCAGCTTGTGGCAGCATTGGGATGTGGCTGTCCTTTTGTGCAAAGCAATTTGGGAAAAGGGATTGGTATTGTGTTGATTATCGTGACAGGTATCCTGTTTATCGTGTTTACCTGGATGCCGCCGCATCTACCATTCTTTTTGGATGCATCAACGGGGAAATATGGAATATAAAGAAAGCCTGCCAGGAAAAATCCTGACAGGTTTTTGTTGTGCTTAGATTATTGAAACCGATAGTTCTCCCAGTCACAGGATGCTGTAAGGCATTGTACAGCTTTTTCAAGAAACTGTTTGTCGATATCATCAAATCGGTTTTTAATCGGACTGTCGATATCTAAAACGCCATACAGCGTGTCATTTAGGATGATAGGTACTACAATTTCAGATTCAGATGCGCTGTCACAAGCAATGTGTCCAGGAAACAGGTGTACATCTTTCACAATTTCGGTTGTTCTGTTTTGTGCAGCGGTTCCACATACACCTCTTCCAAGTGGAATATGCAGACATGCAATTTTGCCGCAGAATGGCCCCAATTGTAATGCATCATCAGCCATAAGATAGAACCCTGCCCAATTTAAATCTGGTAGGGTATCATACAAAAGTGCCGCCATATTGGCACAGTTGGTGGTCACATAGTGGCAGCCGTTGGTGATCGCAGACAGCTGTTTGAGCATATTTTGATATAATTCTTTCTTATTCATGATATTTCTCCTTTTTAAAAATATTATATCATATTTGAATCAAAAATGGAATCTGTTTAAAAATTACTTTTCAATGTACAAAAAATGACAAAATTATTAAAATTTAAACAATGAAAAAATCCACTTGACAAGTTGCAAATTACTCCGTATAATGCTATTTGAGGAAAGTTGAGATTCAAGCTCAATGAGGCACTTTCCGCATATTTGAAAGGAGTTTACTAAACACATGGCTAATTACACAAACAACCAGAACATCTTAAAATGGGTTGATGAAATGGTCGCTTTATGTAAACCAGAGAACGTTGTCTGGATCACCGGTGACGACGCTCAGATGGATGCTTTAAAAGCTGAAGCTGTTTCTACCGGCGAGATGGAGATGCTCAACCAGGAAAAACTCCCTGGCTGCTATCTGCACCGCACTAAAAAAACTGACGTTGCTCGCGTAGAGGGACGCACTTATATTTGTACACGTAAAGAAGAAGATGCAGGTCCGATCAACCACTGGATGGATCCGCAGAAAGCATATAAAGAGGTTGGCGCACTGTTTGACGGCGTTATGAAAGGCCGTACCATGTATGTTATTCCGTATTCCATGGGTCCGATTGGTTCCCCGCTTGCGAAAGTTGGTATCGAACTGACCGACTCTATCTATGTTGTTATGAACATGGACATCATGACCAGGATGGGTCAGAAAGTTCTGGACAATTTCGGAGATGAATCTAACGATTTTGTTCGTGGTCTGCACTCCAAAGCAGATATCGACAACGAGAAATTATATATCTGTCATTTTCCAGAGGATAATACCATCTGGTCCATCAACTCTGCATACGGCGGCAATGTACTGCTGGGCAAAAAATGCTTCGCACTGCGTATCGCATCCTATCAGGGTAAAAACGAAGGCTGGATGGCTGAGCATATGCTGATCTTAGGTTTACAGAATCCGCAGGGCGAAATCACCTATATTTCCGCTGCATTCCCGTCTGCGTGTGGTAAAACCAATCTGGCTATGCTGATTCCGCCGAAAGAGTACCTTGAAAAAGGCTACAAAGTATTCTGCGTTGGTGACGATATTGCATGGCTGCGTCAGGGCGAGGACGGCAGACTGTGGGCAATCAACCCAGAGAATGGCTTCTTTGGCGTAGCACCGGGTACCAATGAGAAATCCAACCCGAATGCACTGGCAAGCACCCGTAAAAATACCATCTTTACCAATGTCTGCCACAATCTGGATGACAACACTGTATGGTGGGAAAAACTGGACAAAAATCCGCCAGTTAATGCAATTGACTGGACTGGTGAGAAATGGGATGGCTCTACCGCTACCACCAACGGTGCACATCCGAACTCCCGCTTCACTGCACCGGCTATTAACTGCCCATGCATTAGCTCGGAATTTGATTCTAAAGCAGGTGTTCCGATTTCTGCAATCGTATTCGGCGGTCGTCGTGCCAAAACTGCTCCGCTGGTATACCAATCCTTCAGCTGGAATCATGGTGTATTTGTAGGCTCCATCATGGCTTCTGAGACCACTGCTGCTGCTACTGGTGCAGTTGGTGTTGTTCGCCGCGATCCGATGGCAATGCGTCCATTCTGCGGTTATCACATGGGTGACTACTTCCAGCACTGGATTAATATGGGTGCAAAACTCGGTGACAAAGCACCGAAGATCTTCAATGTTAACTGGTTCAGAACCGACGATGAAGGCAACTTCATCTGGCCGGGATTCGGTGACAACATGCGTGTTTTGGAATGGATTGTTGACCGCTGCAAAGGCACTGCTGATGCTGTTGAAACTGCAATCGGTTACGAGCTAAAACCAGAAGATATCAATCTGGATGGATCCGGCATTGATATGGATACCTTAAAAGGCCTCCTCACTGTTGATAAAGACCTCTGGAAAGAGGAAGCAGAAGGCATCGCTGAGTTTTATACCCAGTTTGGCGATAGACTGCCGAAAGAGCTCAACAGCGAGTTGGATGCATTAAAAGCAAGACTTGGCTAAATTTATATAGTATGATATTTTCCGCTGTGGGATTTTCCTGCGGCGGTTTTGTTTTACATAAAAAATAAGGTCCACCTAAATAGTGAACCTTATCCATATTATAGTTACCAGAATTATACCAATTCTTCTTTATGACTTTTAGCAGATCGGTAACCTGCATCCATCAGTCGGGTCAGTGCAACCGCCGAATCGATATCGAATTCAAGTTCTTTACCATGTTCGACCGCATCAGCAAATAAGTAAACCGGCAGTTTAACACCTTCCGGGATTTCCTTTTTGCTGATATATTTGCCGTTGACATACATGCCCTCATCCAAACCAGAAAAACGGATACAGCCTTTTTCGCCGTTTAATTCAACCGAATACGGAGAATTTGCAGATACAAATCCCGTCTCAGCAACAGCGATTTCACCATTAGAACCTTTAATCAGGCTGACACAGTTATCATCAGTGCCATGACCAGTGTATTCGGTATACATCGACACAACAGAAACTGCATTTGGCATGAAATAATTGACCAGATACATCGGATGTGCGCCCAGATCCATCATAGCACCGCCACCAGTCTGACTGTCATCATAGAAGGTATCCGGCAGCCAGCCAGCCGTGGCACCGTTGTGCGCATCTCTGACACGCATATGGGTCAGTTTACCGATTATACCCTCATCCATCAACTGTTTTGCATAACGGACTCGGCCTTCCGTGCGGCGGCGCAGTGCGATACAGAACGGCACTTTTGCTTCCTTTACTGCTGCTGCAATACGCTCAGCCGATGCATTGTCTGCTGCGAGAACCTTCTCGGTGAAAATTGCTTTTCCTGCTTTTGCAGCTGCAATCATGTATTTTTCATGCAGTGTGGTTGCAGAAGTGATCATAACACCATCAATTTCCGAATCATTGATGATATCTTCCCAGCTTTCCACAAACGCAGCGTTTAACTGCTTTGCCCATGCTTTTCCTTCCGCTGCTTCCTCATGCCACACCGATTTGATGGTAACATGCGGCATCTCGGAAAAGCATTTGGCATATTCCTCTGCATGGACATGCCATTTGCTGATAATGCCAAGTTTCATATTATTTTCCCCCTAAATTTAATGTATCATAAATTGTGTCAAACAGGACGCTGCCTGCGTCACAATCATGCACCCAGTAGAATGCACCACCCATGCCTTGCTCCAAAGCATATTCACATTTCAGACGGGTAGATTTTGGGTCATCATAGGAAATAAATGTTTCTCCGTTGAATAAATACGGCGCTTGGGCATCCTCATCCCAGTATTTGGTGAAGCCCATTTGATTCTCATATTTGAGCATGATTTCAGTATAGCTTGGACCAAACATATTTTTATACGGCGTTTCCTGATATAGTCCATGATTAACATTCGGCACCTTATCCCAACGATGGGAGTAGAACGCTACACCGATCAGAATCTTTTCAATCGGGACCCCTGCTTCTACCATAATGCGAATATTATGCTCCGCACTCTGTACACGCGGGCAACCCGGTGCTTTGGATTCATGCAGGTGGGTATGATGGCCAGCAATGCAGGAATCGGTGTTGGAATCATAGGTCATCAGATTGATAAAATCCAGATACTGATGGCTCTTATCAATTTCAGTGCGGTTTAAATACCACTCACCAGCTCCGGCAGCGGTCGTCATCCAGTATTTTTTACCTGTCTTTTCGGAAAGTGCATCCAACTTTTTGCGATAATCTGCAAACAATGCGGTATGCTGATATTTCTCCTCGATGATACCGGTATCACCTGGGAACTCCCAGTCGCAGTCGATACCATCCAGATCATATTTCTCCACCAGTTCAATCGTAGAAGCGGTTAGCTTCTCTAAGCCCTCTGGTGTGGAAGTGGCTTCACCATGTCCTCTGTCACCGCCACCGCCAGTGGAAACCAAAATTGCAAGCTGCGGATTTGCTCTGCGCAGTCTGGCAATCTCATTCAGCTGGCGTTCATCCAGCTCCATTGCGGTTTTGCCGTCTTTCATAGGTGCAAATGCGAGGTTTAGATGGGTCAATTTCTTTGCCTGCGTGTCGGTAACATTCTGAATACCGCGCAGAGTCACATATCCTGCAAAATATTTATTCATATAAAAATCCTCCAATTAGGCTTTTATCGCCTGTTCTCTTACAAAAACATAAGTATTTTCATCCGAATAAACTTCGGAAAAATGATAGTTTAACCGGTCAAATCCTTTGATCTGTTCCAGACTTTGTGCGTTAATCTCAGCCAGATAACGCACCATTTCGCCCCTTGCCATCTTAACATACACGCCTTTTTCTTTGGGGTTGCCGTTTTCAATTTCCGCAAAGGCGCAGGTAATCATCCTGTCAGATGGCTTTAAATACTTCTTGATGCACTTGGCATATTCAACAGATGCTAGGTTAATTAACACTTCGTTATTTGCTGTTATTTCACGATATAAGTTATCACCCCAGAACGCATACAGGTTCTTTGCAAACGGTGCGTTTAGTTTACTCTGCATCTCCAAACGATAGGGTATGACACCATCAAACGGCTTTAAAATACCATATAACCCCGATAAAATCCGCAGGTGCTGCTGAATATAATCAAAATACGGCGTTTCAAACACCTGTGGAGCCATATACTGATACTGAATTCCCTCATACGCAAAGATCGCAGGGGAAACATTGCGAGAAAAATCCAGCCGCTGATACCGCTCATAGTTTAATGCAGTGAGCTTATCGTTACAGTCCAACAAGATTTTCAACTGTTCATAGGGCAAACTTCTGCAATAATCAGCAAGCTGTTTTGCCTTGTCCAGATATACCGGCACAGTTGGCTGTAGGATAAAATCATTGTCCTCCCGCATCTTCTTGGCGGGCGAAATAAAGATCTTCATCAATAATCAGCCTTTTTATAGACTTCTCCGGTTTGAATATCTTTCCAATATGCAACACCATTTTCAAGAATCATGTAGCTGTGCGGCGAATTTTCCTTTGGAATCGAAACAGAACCCGGATTAAAGCTGGTATAATGATCATAATTTACAGCTTTCGGCACATGGGTATGGCCGTACATGAGCACACTGTCCTTCTGTAGCGGTGGCAAAACATCGTCATTATATTTGTGACCATGGGTTAAATAAAATGTTTTTTCTTCCCAATACAGCAACGCGTAATCTGCCAGAACTGGGAACGAAAGCACCATTTGATCCACTTCAGTATCGCAGTTTCCGCGTACACAAAGCAATTCATCCGCCATCGGATTCAGCATGGTAATGACCTCTTTTGGCGCATATTCCTGTGGTAAGTCATTTCTCGGACCATGGTATAAAATATCTCCCAATAGAACCAGCTTTTGCGGCTGTTCCTTTTGATAGCATTCCAATAAATTCCGACACCAGTATGCCGAACCATGAATATCAGATGCAATCATCAATTTCATATTTTCACACTCCTTTGTTTCCATTGTACCATAATCCATCTAAAAAAGCAATTCAAACTGCTGGAAACAACTTGCAGTATCTTGTTTTTTTGTAACAATATGATATAATAAAAGAAAACTGTTGATAGGAGAACGAAGCAGATGGTACGCGTTTTTGTAGATTTTGAGATGAATAAAGTATATGAGAAGGACAAAACGGCTCGTGCGAAGCTGCACAGTGAGATTATACAGATTGGTGCGGTCAAAATGAATGATAATTATGAGGTGATTGATCGTTTTTCACTGCTTGTCAGACCAGTTCACCATATGACGATTATAAAGGCGGTACGCGATTTAACGGGTATTTCCATGGAAATGCTACGGGATGCACCGATATTTGAAGATGCGATTGTGCAGTTTATGGACTGGATTGGCAGCGAGGATCATGTTAAAATGTATGAATGGAGCACTTCTGATCGTACGCAGCTGATTCGAGAGTGCAGATTTAAAGGGATATGGGATGGACGAGCATCCAGAACATTTTCCCGTTGGATGGATTTTCAAAAAGTCTTTTCCCGTATGATTGGTATTCATCAGATTATATCGTTGGATCGCGCGCTTGGATGTGTGGATGTATCAGTCGAGGGCAAGCTGCATGATGCCTGCTTTGATGCAGAAAACTGTGCCAGATTGATGCAGCTTGCGGCTGATAGGGAGCGGTTTGAAGAACGGACTGCTTATTTGAAATGTATTGTATCCGAACCAGTACATGAAACCTTTACCATTGGTGGAGCAATGGGTAGTAAGTTGGATGCACTGCTTGCACAGTTGAAAGCAGAAGAAGTACATAATTAAATTTTCAATATTATTTTGCAGGATTATTGCCTGCATAAAAAAGACGCATCGGGCAAATAATCCGATGCGTTTTCTGTTACTGATATTTTTTGCGTTTGACTGATAAAATAAGGAGCATAATGAGTGGAAAAGCACAAGCGACCAGAAGGCCGATTTTCAAAGCACTGTATTCGCCAAAAGAGGATACGGCATCCGAAACAAAACCGACAATACCTGGTCCGGCTGCACAGCCCAAATCTCCACCAAGGGCAAGCAGCGCAAACAGCATGCCACCGCTTTTGGGAAACCATTCAGAAGCAAGACTGAAAGTCCCCGGCCACATGCAGCCGACCGAGAAGCCGCATAAAGCACAGCCAATTAGGCTGATAATTGGGTACGGGGAGCAGATGGTCAACAAATAAGAAAAAATGCAGAATGCGGCAGAGAACACCAGACGACGCAGAATAGGGGTATTACTACTTTTTCTTGCACCAAGTAGTCTGGAAAGACCCATCAGAATTGAGAATGCCATCGGACCGGCAAGGTCACCAATCGTTTTATTGATTTCAAGTCCAATCTGTGCAAAGTAGGATGCCCACTGTGACATAGCCTGTTCAGATGCACCAGCACAGATCATTAGCAGCATTAAAAGCCAGAATATTGGTTTTTGGAATAGGGCACGCATGGATGCTTTTTCTTCACCTGCAAGCGGATATAGTGGCACAACGCTGAACATAAAGATGCCAGCAAGTGGTATCACTGCCCACAGCATCGGTAGATACTGCCATGGAAGATGAAGCGCAAGCAAAATGGTAGAGAGTCCTACGACCACTACGCATCCCCAGCAATAGAAGGAATGCAGCAAGCTCATGGCTGCTGCTTTAGCTTCACCTGGAAGCGATTCAATAATCGGGCTGACCAGGACTTCCAGCATACCGCTGCCAATAGCACTGATGCTCATGGCAAGTACGATTCCAGCGTATGGTGGCAGGATAAACGGAAAGATACCCAGCCCAATCAGCCCGATTGTAGAAATTATGTGGCATAAAACCATCAGCAAACGAATGGACACATGTTCGACAACTTTTGCACCAATAAAATCTACTATAATCTGAACGGTAAAATTGATAACAGTCAGAAGTCCAATCTGCGCAAGATTAATGCCAAACTGCTCATGAAAGGTTGCAAATAGCAGAGCAGGGAGCATATTGATAATAGCTTGTGTGATATAACCGTTATAACAAGCGATGCAGGTAAATTGATTTGTTTTTAAGTTCATTATGTTCTCCAAAAAAGGCAAGGATTTTAAATAATCCTTGCCCTACTAATTTTATAATAGATTAAGCTCTTGCTTTTTTAGCTTCAATATCTGCTAAAGCATCTTTGCGGGAGAGGTTAATTCTGCCTTTCTCGTCAATCTCGATGATTTTAACCAAAACTTCATCACCGATATTAACGGCATCTTCTACCTTCTCAACACGCTGTTTGTCCAGTTTAGAAATATGGATTAAGCCTTCTTTGCCCGGTGCGAACTCAACGAATGCGCCGAAGTTCATGATACGGGTAACGCGGCCTTTGTAGATGGCACCAATTTCTGGTACCATTGCGATGGACTCAACGATAGCACGAGCACGTTTTACATTGTTGGAATCGGTGCCCATAACTACAACCTTACCGTCATCATCAATATCAATGGTAACTTCACAGTCAGCGCAGATTTTCTGGATGACTTTACCGCCGGAACCAATAACCTCACGGATCTTGTCAACAGCAATCTCGAACTGGCAAACCTTCGGAGCAGAAACAGCTACATCAGCACGTGGCTCAGCGATTGCTTTAGCCATGATTTCGTCTAAGATGTAGAATCTTGCTTTTTCGGTTTTCTCAAATGCTTCACGGATGATGTCCATGGTAAGACCGTCAACCTTGATATCAACCTGGATAGCGGTGATACCTTTGTGGGTACCGCCAACTTTGAAGTCCATATCGCCATAGAAGTCCTCTAAGCCCTGAATATCAACCATGGTTTCAAAGGAACCGTCTTCTTTGGTGATTAAGCCACAGGAGATGCCTGCAACCGGAGCTTTTAATGGAACGCCTGCATCCATTAAGGACAAGGTAGAACCGCAGATAGAGCCCTGAGAGGTAGAACCGTTGGAGGACAGAACCTCAGATACAACACGGATTGCATATGGGAACTCCTCAACGCTCGGCAGTACTGGAACCAGCGCACGCTCTGCTAAAGCACCGTGACCGATCTCACGACGGCCCGGGCCTCTGCTTGGACGGGTTTCGCCTACGGAGTAGGACGGGAAGTTGTACTGGTGCATATAGCGTTTTTCAACATTTTCATCAATGCTGTCAAGCAGCTGTGCATCTTTTAAAGAACCTAAAGTGGTGATAGACAGAACCTGTGTTTGACCACGGGTAAATAAGCCAGAACCGTGAACACGCGGCAGCAGTGCTACTTCAGCAGCCAGCGGACGGATTTGATTCATGCCACGCCCGTCAACGCGTTTTCCGTCAAACAGCCAGTTACGGACGATTTTTTTCTGGAGTTTATACATGCATTCATCCAGTTTTGCTTCAGAATCCGGATATTTCTCTGCCAGTTCTTCCATAACTTTTGCATAGATCGGCTGTAAGCGCTCATCGCGAACCAGTTTATCGTCGGTATCCAGAGCCAGTTTGGTGTCTTCCTCTGCGATAGCGCAAACATCAGCAAACATTTCGGCAGGCAATTCTTGAGATTCGAAAGCGAATTTCGGTTTTCCGATTTCATCTTTGATTTTCTGGATGAAAGCAACCATTTTCTTGATCTCAGCATGAGCAGTTTCGATTGCTTTCAGCATGGTTTCGTTATCAACTTCGTTTGCACCAGCTTCGATCATAACAATTTTTTCAGCAGAAGCTGCAACGGTTAAATCCAAGTCAGATTTTGCACGCTGCTCTCTGTTTGGGTTGATGACAAGCTCACCATCTACCAGACCAACAGAAACGCCTGCAATTGGGCCGTTCCACGGAATATCAGAAATGGAGATTGCGATGGAGGTGCCAACCAGACCTGCAATTTCCGGAGAGTTATCGATATCGGTAGCCAGAACCGTCATAACAACCGAAACATCATTACGCATATCTTTTGGAAAGAGCGGACGAATCGGACGGTCTACCATACGAGAGGTTAAGGTTGCATTTTCGCTTGGACGGCCTTCGCGTTTTAAGAAGGAGCCTGGGATTTTGCCAACCGAGTATAATTTTTCTTCATAATCAACAGACAGCGGGAAGAAATCCACGCCGTCGCGCGGAGCCGGAGAAGCGGTAACATTGACCATAACAACGGTTTCACCATAGGTTACCCAGCAGGAGCCGTTTGCGAGTCCGCAAGTTTTACCGGTCTCTACTTTGAATGGGCGGCCGGCAAAGGTGGTTTCAAAAATGCGATGATTTTCAAACATTTGGAAAATTCCTTTCTAGTCCTTTTACATGACTTTCAGTCTGCTGATCTATTGAATCAGGTTAGCACAATTTCAAACTCAAAACGTATTTTGAACTTGAAGCTATGCTAATGCCTGTTCATGTCAATCAGGTGCAAACTGAATAAAAAGGCAAGGCAAAACAATTTATGTGCTTTGCCCTGCCAAACAGTGTCAAAATTATTTTCTTAAGCCTAATTTTTCAACGATTGCACGGTAGCGCTCGATGTCTTTTTTAGCCAGGTAAGCCAGCAGGTTTCTTCTGTGACCAACCATTTTTAACAAACCGCGACGGGAGTGATGGTCGTGCGGATGTGCTTTAAAGTGAGCCTGCAACTCGTTGATTCTTGCAGTCAGAACAGCGATCTGTACTTCTGGAGAACCGGTGTCGCCTTCGTGCATTTTGTAAGCATTGATAATTTCGTTTTTCTGCTCTTTTCTCATCATGATACATTCACCTCATTAAAATATTTCGCTTTGTCATAGCATAAGGGAAGGGAATTTTCCTCGACAATCGGATATGATATCAGATTGTCTTGTGAGGCTTACACCCAGAGCCATGGCAAGCATTAATAAGTATAGCATAACTCAAACGAATTGTAAAGTGTTTTTTCAAATTTTCGCAAATTCTATTTCTTGCATAACATTTTAATTTTAATCCAAAAGATTTGATTTAACACTTGACAAACAGGTAAAAATGGTATATGATATAATTGTAATAAACATAGCGGACTTCTTGTCATTTTCTGTCGTTTCTTTGCATGCGGGCGGCTTCTATTTCAGGGCCACCCGGGTGCGAAGGACAACGAAATTGTAGTTTATCATATTACCGATACTCGTTAGAGTATCGGTTTTTTGTTTGATTGATTTAAACTTCAGATTTCATTAAAATCAAAAATATAGTAACTTTTATTTTTGTGTTGCATAAAGCATTCTTTGAAATTTTTATATAATAAAAAAGACAGGCTTCAAATTGAAACCTGTCCTTGTGGCGGAGAAGGAGGGATTCGAACCCTCGATGGGGTATAAGCCCATACACGAGTTCCAGTCGTGCGCCATAAACCGGGCTAGGCGACTTCTCCATTG
>JAHHTP010000019.1 GCA_020024615.1 Oscillospiraceae bacterium | reverse complement strand
CAAAATAAAGACTTGAAAAAGATAGTAAAAATTGCAATAATAATATAAAAAGAAGGCATTCGGGGTAAAGGTTAATGAGATAATTTTTCATAATATCTGATTAATAAAACGAGAATCATTCGGTATAGAAAGGAATTTTTATGATGGAAATATTAAATCTGCCGATTTTATATCTGGTAATTCCATGTTATAATGAGGAGGAAGTGTTGCCGGAAACCGCATCCCGCTTAAAAAAACTTTATACACAGATGTTCGGCAAATTAATTCACCCCAACTCCAAAATATTGTTTGTGAATGACGGATCAAAAGATAAAACATGGCAGATCATTTCCACTCTGCATGAACAGGATACATTATATGCTGGGGTCAATCTATCGCGCAACCGCGGCCATCAAAACGCCCTGCTTGCCGGTCTGATGACCGCAAAGAAACACGCTGATATCGTCATCTCAATGGACGCAGATCTTCAGGATGATATCAATGCAGTTCTTAAAATGATTCAAAAATATACCGAAGGTTGTGACATTGTATATGGTGTGCGCTCCAGCCGTAAAAAAGATACCGCTTTCAAACGCATGACTGCACAAGGGTATTATAAGTTCATGGCGATGCTCGGTGTGGATATTGTCTACAATCATGCTGACTACCGCCTAATGAGTAAACGAGCTCTGGATGCACTTGAACAGTACGGCGAAGTCAATCTGTTCCTGCGCGGCATCATCCCACAACTTGGTTATAAAACCGGAACCGTCTACTACGAGCGTGGCGAACGATTCGCCGGTGAATCCAAATACCCTCTGAAAAAAATGCTGGCTTTTGCATTTGATGGCATTACCTCCTTTTCTATCAAACCAGTACGCTTGATTTTGACATTGGGTGCTATCATCGGATTATTCGGCATCGGATATTTAATCTATTGTCTTGTACAAAATATTATTGGTAACACCGTAGAAGGCTGGACCTCCTTAATCGGTTCGGTGTGGCTCATCGGCGGTTTACAGCTCATGGCACTCGGCGTGATCGGCGAATATATCGGCAAAATCTATTATGAAACCAAACACCGTCCGCGTTATATCATAGAATCTGTTTTATTAAACGATAACAGCAAAGACGCATAGAAAGGCTAATAGAATGGTTAAAATCAGCGTGATTCTTCCGGTTATTCCGGACAGTATCCAGACCTATCAAACGGTATTCAATCTTCTCTCCCAGGATCTTCAAGAAATTGAAGTGTTGGCAGCAGGTGATACCGAAATCGGTGAATGGGCAACCCTGCTCCCACAAGAAACCGAAAATGATCCTCGACTTCGCATTATCGACTCCAAAGGTCTGACCGAAGCAGCCATTAAAAATGAAGCGATGCAGCAGTCAAAAGGAGAATATGTCACCTTCATGCAGGCTGGTGATCGCATGCTTCCACAGATGCTTTCGATGCTCTACGCTCTTGCAAATCGTTATCATCTGGATGCAGCAGGATGTGGATATATTTTTCTGCAAGCGCAAGGCGGCATGCCCCGTCCAGCAAGACAGGAACTTGAAACCTATTCCTATGAAGATTTCATTGCCCTGACTAAAAAAGCTTTCGAAAATCGACTTCTTGACTTAATCGAAAAGCGTCAAGTTTACAAAGCATATAATAAAATCTATTCCGCAGAATTTTTGCAGCGGTTTGGCATCCAGTTTCAGGAATACGCCCATCTGGAAGACCGCCTATTCAATGTTGAATGCGCAAAACATATTCGAAATTTTGCTTTCATCAACCGTCCAATGTATCAGCATGTCATTCGGGAAGAAGAACAGTTGCAAGGGCCTTTTTCCATGCAGCGGTTTGATGTTGCGACCGAGATCCATGAGAATTTGATCAAGATGTTCCATAAATGGGGCAAATACAACGAACGCGCTAGATACCGTATCAATCATATCTATGTGGAAAGTATTGTACATTGTTTTTCACAACTATATGACCCGAACTGTACCATGGAAATTCGAGATAAAATGCTTTATATCATGCACATTTTATCCCAACCGCAGGTACAAGACGCTCTTTCTGGTTATAATCCTGAAATTCCATACAGCAAAACAGTCTGTAAAATTCTACGCAGCAATAACCCATCTTTTATTCTAACTTTTGCACACGGCGTCAATCTAGCACAAGTACGGTTTAACCGGCTGTTTTATAAAGTTCGTCAACGCCCTGTTGATGAGGAAATCCGTAAATTCAAGCGGGAATAACCTTGTTTTATGGGTGAATGTCTGCTATAATAAAACCAAACCATTTTATGACAGGGGGATTTATAAAAATGCATTATATGAACGAGGCAGAATTAAAATCTTGTCTGCGTAAAATCGCAGTTGTGCCAGTAGCAGCCTTAGATGATATGGATACCGTTATCCCAACTGCTAAGGCACTTTGTGACGGCAATCTTCCAGCAATAGAAGTCACTTTTCGCACCGCCATTGCAGCGGATGCGATTGCAGCCATCAAAAAAGAATTTCCTACAATGATCGTTGCAGCAGGTACTGTTCTAACAGTTGAACAAGTTAATGCCGCAGCTGATGCAGGTGCTGATTTCTTAGTCAGCCCAGGATTAAACCCGCGTACCCTAGCGGCAGCAAAAAAACGCGGCATTCCAATGATTCCAGGCATCTGCACCCCGACAGAGGCAGAAGCAGCCATCGACCAGGGCTTAACCTTAGTCAAGTTCTTCCCAGCAGAAGCGGCAGGCGGTCTTGCCATGATCAAAGCTATGAGCGCACCATATCAGATGCTCTCTTTCATGCCGACCGGCGGCATCTCGATGGATAATCTAGAAAAATATTTGAAATTCGATAAAATTGCTGCATGTGGCGGCAGCTTTATGTTAAGCAAAGAGATGTTGAAAAATAAGGATTATGCACAAATTAGCACACTGAGTCAAGCAGCAGCAGATCTTGCTGCATCCGTCAGAAAAGGAGAATAAGCAATGGCTAGAGTAGTTACCTTCGGTGAATTTATGATGCGTTTGACACCTCCGGGTTATCAGCGTTTTGAACAGGCCACCTCCTTTGAAATTCAGTTCGGCGGTGCAGAGGCAAATGTTGCGGCAGGATTGACCCGTATGGGATTATCCTGCGATTATGTCACCAAACTTCCGGTGCATGCCATCGGACAAGCGGCATTTAATGAACTGCGCCGTTACGGTATCGGCACCAGTAAGATCGTTCGAGGCGGTGAGCGTATTGGTACATACTACATGGAGCGTGGTGCTGCACAGCGTTCTTCCCAGGTCGTATATGATCGCAAATACTCTGCTTTCTCTCAGGCCTTGGTAGAGGATTTTAACTGGGATACCATCTTTGAAGATGATACCAAATACTTTGTGTTCACTGGCATCTCCCCGGCTCTGTCCGACAATCAAGTGGAAATTGCAAAGAAAGCCGCTCAAAAAGCAAAAGAACGCGGTATTACCGTATGCTGTGATGTCAACTATCGTTCGAAACTGTGGGACACACAAAAAGCTGGCAAGATTATGTCTGAACTTTTACCGTATGTTGATATTTGCATCATCAATGAAGAACACGCAAAACTGCTGTTTGGCATCGTCCCGAGTCATGAATTTATTGATGGTGACAACATTAAAGAAGAAGGTTATATCCAAATTTGCAACCAGATTTTAGAAAAATTTAAAGTCAAAACCGTAGCAATCACGATCCGCCGTACCATCAGTGCAAACGATAATTATTTTAGTGCGATGCTCTATTCCAACGCACAAATGGCATTCTCTCGTCGTTATCGCATTCCGATTGTGGATCGTATTGGTAGTGGTGATGCATTCGCAGCAGGCCTTATCTATTCTGTAGATCAAAGAAAATCTCTACTAGAGGCTGTTGAATTTGCAACTGCAAGTGCAGTTCTGGCACATTCTATTGAGGGAGATTTTCCGTTAAACAGCTGTGAGGAGATTGAAAATCTGGCAAATGGTATGCAAAACGGCCGTACACAACGATAAAAATCACTTTTCTCAGAAAAATTTTTAAAAAGGACTTGATTTTTTACAGATAATCTGCTATGATATTAAATGTTGACTTATGAATTTACCGTCCCCTTGACGGTGTATCCTTAAAGGAGGTGCAGATAATGGCAAAATGTGATATTTGTGGCAAAGGTGTTAGCTTTGGTATCAAAGTTTCCCACTCCCACAGAAGATCCAACCGCGCATGGAAACCGAATGTAAGACGCGTTAAAGCAGTGGTAAACGGCACCCCATGCCGCGTTTATGCTTGCACTCGCTGCCTGCGTTCCAACCTGGTTCAGCGTGCACAGTAATTCGCTTAAAAACGAACATATTAACTGCTGTAGGAATTTCCCGCGGCAGTTTTTTGTTTTTCAGGAGGTAATGCTATGCTTTCCAAATATAAATTACTGCTGCTTGATGCAGATAATACCCTGCTTGACTTTGATGCAGCAGAGCGTCATGCCCTTTCCGCTACATTTTCCGATTGCGGCTGGGAATATAACGAAAACATCTATGCATTCTACCATAAATGCAATGATGAACTTTGGAAGGATCTTGAAAAAGGACTTGTCACCCGTTCGCAGTTGAAAATTCTGCGTTTTCAGCGTACCGGTGAATGGATGAAGCAGCAAAAATATACCCTTCCAGAAAAGATCGACTATTTATCAATGTGTGATTTATACATTAAACATCTTGGTGAATGTGGAAAGTTGCTTGATGGAGCAGACAAATTCTGCGCTGCCGCAAAAGAGCAATATCGTCTATGCATCGTCACCAACGGCACAGCAAGTGTACAATATAGTCGTATGAAACTTTCCGGCTTGGAAACATATTTTGAACACCTGTTTATTTCAGAAGAAATTGGTGCAGAAAAGCCGTCTGCACAGTTTTTTGACAAGGTCTTTGAAACCTATCCTGAAATCAGCAAACCACAAATATTACTTATCGGCGATTCGGTATCCTCTGATATGAAAGGAGCCTATAACACTGGAATCGACTCCTGCTTTATCAACAAGGCACCTGCACCAAAAAATATCCCGATCACCTATCATGTCACTTCTTTTGATGAATTAAAAAATATATTATTATAAGCAAACGCCCTATTCTGTAAAAGGATAGGGCGTTATTTTTATATTCAGTTGAAACTCTCCTGCTCATTGCGGGAGAATAAGCGTTTGACTGATTCTCCAAGCAGAACATATTGTTGATTCAGTTCGGGATCTTCTGCAATAATCTCATCGGCAGCCGTTTTCGCCTGCTCAATCAATCGTGGATCATTCATCGCTTCTTGCAGCTTGAATGGCGGCAAACCATGCTGCTGATCGCCGAAAAAGTCACCCGCACCGCGCAGCTTCAGGTCTTCTTTCGCTAATTCAAAACCATCATTGGTCTTGGTCATAATTTCAATCCGGTCAGTTGCATGAGCAGCAAGCAATAGACAATAGCTCTGCTCACTGCCGCGCCCCACTCGTCCGCGCAGCTGATGCAGCTGAGATAAACCGAAACGATCTGCATTTTCAATCAGCATCACTGTGGCATTCGGTACATCAATGCCGACTTCTATAACGGTCGTTGCAATTAAAACCTGCACCTCACCAGAAGAAAATGCTTTCATAACCGCATCCTTTTCTGCTGATTTCATTTTACCATGCAGTACAGCCGTGTTGAGTACTCCAAGCGGCGTTTTTTGTAACGCCTCAGCATATGCTGTGACTGAGATCAGATCGGTTTGACCATCCTCGACAGCCGGACATACAATATAAGCCTGCCTCCCCTTCTGCACTTCTTTCATCACAAACTTTAACGCACGAACACGCTTTTCATTTGGCAATGCAAATGTTTCAATCGGCACGCGGCCTTTTGGCAGCTCATCAATAATGGATACATCCAAATCACCATAAACCAGCAAGGCAAGTGTTCGTGGGATAGGTGTCGCCGACATAATCAGCGTATGCACATGTTCACCTTTCTGCTGCAACAATCCACGCTGATTCACACCAAAACGGTGCTGCTCATCTGTAATGACAAGTCCCAGTTTAACATACTCTACTCCCTGTGAAATCAGCGCATGCGTACCAATTACCACTTTTCCTGCGCCAGTCTGTATCATCTCCTGTGCATAGCGTCTTTCTTTTGCCTTTAATCCACCAATTAAAAGCACACATTCGATTCCAAGCGGCTCAAATAGCTTTTTCAAGTTATCATAGTGCTGCACAGCGAGCAGCTCAGTCGGTGCCATAAACGCACTCTGATATCCGTTTTTCGCCATTAGATAAATTGCTGCAGCAGCCACCATCGTTTTTCCCGAACCAACATCTCCCTGTATCAGACGATTCATTGGCACCGTTCCAGAAAAATCCGATACACAGTCACCGATTGCCTTTTTCTGTGCATCCGTCAGTTCAAATGAAAGCGTATCATAAAACGGAGTCAGACTCATATCTGAAAGCTGTATACTTTGCAGTTCAGTTCGTTCTTTTCGCATCTGGGAAAGCCCCAGCTGAAAACAGAGCATCTCCTCAAATGCAAACCGGCGTTTTGCTGCATCAAGCAGCTTCATATTTTGGGGATAGTGAATTTGAGAAACCGCCTGTTCAATAGAAAGTAGCGATAATGTTTCCCGCATAAAAGACGGAAGCGGTTCAGCAAGTTGATCTTTACATTCTACAAAGGCTGTTTTGACAAGTTCCTGTAAAAATTTGTTGTTAATGCCAGCTGTCTGTGGATAGACTGGCAAAACATGTGGTGCCGTTTCCGCCAGAAAACATTGCGGCGACGCCATCTGCGCACCGTGTTCTCCTCGCGTGAATTTTCCATAAAAATAATATGTTTCTCCACTGCTCAGTGATGAAAACAGATACGGCTGATTAAAAAAACTTACTGTCATACTTCCCGAATCGTCTGCCGCATATAATTTGAACAACTGCATTCTGCCCTTTCCGCGATTCGGCAGATATGCTCCGGTTAGCTTTCGGGTAATTACCGCACGAATACATACAGTATCTCCGTCCTGTGCCATAAAAATCGGAACAGCCTGGGTCAAATCCAGATATCCGCGCGGATAATGGTGCAGAAGGTCATATACGGTCCGAATTTTAAGTGCGGCAAAATTTTTTTCTTTTTTAGGTCCAACTCCCGGCATGACAGTAATCGGGTCATTTAACTTAATCATACGGATTCCTTATTGCAAAAAGCTGCCACCTTTTTAAAAAGGCAGCAGCTGATAGGATGATTTCAGATGGATTATTCAACGGACAAGATGTAGTAATATACCGGCTGATCACCCTTTACTAAGCTGATTTCATAATCATCGAATTTATTTTCAAGCTGTTTGAGTGCAGCATTGGCTTGCTCCTCTGTAACATCTTCACCATAAATCAAAGTCATGCAGAAACCATCCTCCACAGCCTTGGTCAGATCACGCGCCATTTTAACCAGAGCTTTGTTGATGTCTTTTTCAACAAAGGACAGTTTGCCGTTCTCCATTGCCAGAATCTCGCCTTTTTTGATCATATGACCGCCAAACTCAGAATCACGAGCTGCAAAAGTAACCTGACCGCTCTGAACATGTTTTACAGCATCCATCATATTTTCATGATTGACACTTGCAACAGAATCCGGATCATAAGCAAGCATTGCAGACAAGCCTTGCGGAATGGTCTTAGTCGGCAGGACACAAACATTACGGTCTGCAAGTGCAACAGCCTGCTCAGCCGCCATGATGATATTTTTGTTGTTCGGAAGTACAAATACCGTTTCTGCTGGTGTACTCTGAATTGCTCTTAAAATATCATCGGTGCTCGGGTTCATGGTCTGACCACCCTTAACCATTTTGTCAACACCCAGCTCTATAAATAATTCCTGCATGCCAGTACCTGCTGCAACAGCAACAAATCCTATTGGTTTTTCCGGTTTTGCTGGATATTCTTCTTCTGCTTCTTTATCAGCAGCAGCCTGTTCCATAGCAGCCTCATGCTGTTTTCGCATGTTTTCAATCTTTACTTTAATCAGTGCACCCTGTTTTAAGCCTGCCTGAAGCGCATTGCCCGGCTCCTCTGTATGAACATGAACTTTGATAATTTCTTCGTCGCCGACAACAACTACGCAGTCGCCAATCGTCATCAGATATTCACGCAGCTCATTCTCATCAGAATCTGCTGTGCGATCCAATAAAAACTCTGTGCAGTAGGTAAAGTTGATTTCTTCATCAAATTCTGCAACAGCTGTAGTAAAGTTTTCAACGGTAACATCAGAAGATTCAGATGCTTCTACCATGATACCATCCCGGATAACAGACAGCATACCGGACATGATGTAAACAAGTCCCTGACCGCCAGCATCCACAACACCTGCTTTTTTGAGTACTGGAAGCATATTTGGTGTATCTTCCAGTGCTTTCTGTGCTTCCCGCAGCATGATATCAAACAGCATTCCAATATCATTGGTGGATAAAGCTGCTTCTTTACCTTTTTCAGCAGCCAGACGAGCTACGGTTAAAATTGTGCCCTCGGTCGGTTTCATCACAGCTTTATATGCAGCCTCAACACCTTTTCCAAAGCTATCTGCGAATGCATAGGAATCGATTTCCTGATGCTCTTTGAAACCTTTGGAAATACCGGAAAACAGCAAAGATAAAATAACGCCGGAGTTGCCTCGTGCGCCACGCAGCAATGCAGAAGCAACACAGGCAGCCACCTCTGCCGCGGAAGCAGATTCATCCAGTTTTTCAAGTGCCGGAATAATAGCATTGATGGTCATAGACATATTGGTACCAGTATCACCATCCGGAACCGGGAAAACATTTAATTCGTCAACTTTCTGACGATAATTGGTGATGTTATTTGCGCCGGATACAACAGCCTGGCGGAAAACAGATGCAGTTAACATAATTCTTTAACCTCCTAGAGAGTATCTTACTTTATCTGTGCCTGCACAAAGATATTACACCCAGTCCGCAATATTGTAAAACATATCATGCGGTGCGGTAATAACCGTGTTATGCACACTCTTGCTATATATCATCAGCCCGTTCCTGTATAAGAGCGGAACCATTGGAACCTCATTAAAAAATGTATCAAAAAATACTTTTTCACCTTTTGGGGATTGTAAAAAAGCATTTGCCGCGGAATAAAAAGATTGTTTGCTCCCCTTGCTGATCCCGCTACTTGCTGCGCCGGTCAAGAAGACATCCAAAGAAGAATCCAGCTTCTGTCTGGTTTCTCCAAGATACAAATCAAAATCTCCCGATGCAATCCGCTCTGCATACTCGTCAAAACTAACCTGCTCGATTTTTACCTCAATACCGATCGTCTCAAGCATGCCACTAATGAGATAAGCCGCCGAATATCGGGATGAATTGTTCTTATTTATCATCAGATTGAAAGAAAGCTGTTTTCCAGAATCATTTGTCCTGATATGGGTATCGGTGACATGATAGCCCGCCTCCTCCAGAATCTGTTTCGCTTTTTCGGGATTATATTGTTCCTGCTGCGAAAAATCATATTCCATCACATTGGTCAGCTGCGGATTAACAGGTGTATTTGTCGTAATTCCCTGTGAACCATACGCCTGCGTCAGGATGCTGCTGTTATCAATCCCAAGTAGAATCGCCTGCCGCACAACCGGGGCAGATAAAAGGCTATTCTTTGGGTTGATTCCCAAAAACACAAGATGATTCAAATTTACTGATGTTGTCCATGTACCGGTTGTAGAAACGGCATCTTCAGCTGAATTCTCCACATAAGCAGTAATTGCACCGGTTTTTACAGCATACAGCCTGGATTCATTGCTTTTTAATGGCGAAAGTTCGATATCCAGCAATTTTTTGCTGGAACCATAGTCCACATTCGGTTTCATACTGTAAGAATTCCCTTTTTTATGTAAAACATACCGTCCACATCCCACAGGGAGTTCTTTCTCAGCTACACCACTTTTAATAATAGGTACATCCAAATTATAAGCAAAAAAGCGATTCGCTTTTTTCAATTCAATTACAATATCACCATTTTGTTTCTGGATACTTTTCACTCCGGAAAGTTGGGCAGCGTACAAACTCCCCTTTTGCATAGCCATTTCCAACGAATCTATAACATCTTTGGGCGTAACGAAAGTTCCATCTGAAAAGACAGTATCCTCCTTCAAAGTGACACGACAGGTATTTCCGCTTACTTTTACCGATTTGGCAATCTGATATTCCAGTTTATATTCTGGAGAAACTTTGATTAAACCGTCATAAAGCAGTGGAAACAAATCACACTGTGTCTGTGTCTTTGCCTGAAATGGGTGGAAACTGTCACTGCTATCATAATAGAAACGATAACTGGTTGCTTTTGCGGTCGATTGCTGTGGCTGTTCTTCCAATTTACTTTCCGTCACTGGTTTACTAGTTTCTTCTTGCACAGGTGGCGTATTGCAACCTGTAAACAGCAAACAGAATACAAGAAACCAGCTCCATAAAATTTTCCTGTTCAAAAACAAGCTCCTTTATTCACAAATCCGAATACGCTCAATCTGTCTGCACTTACCTGTCTGATCATCCAGATCGGCAATTACACCTTCCATCTTACAGCGACCAGTCTGTGGTACCAGAAAGCGACTCGGCATTCCAGTTACCAGCTTATCCACCACATTTTGCGGTGTCACACCCAGAATCGTGTCCATTGGTCCCGTCATTCCAAGATCGCTGATATATCCGGTGCCACCAGGCAGAACCATTTCATCAGCTGTCTGTACATGGGTATGCGTTCCAACAATGCAGCTTGCCTTTCCGTCAAGATAATATGCAAGTGCCATTTTCTCGCCAGTCGCTTCAGCGTGAAAGTCAATGATATTGAATCGACATTTTTCCTGTTCAATAATCCGCTTTGCCGTTGCAAATGGACAATCCAAATTATCCATAAATACCCGACCAAGCAAACTAATCACGCAAACAGAATATTTTCCACAATCATAAATATAATATCCATTTCCAACTGTTCCCGCAGGATAATTTGCCGGACGCAATACATACGGATGATCTTCTAAATAATCATAGATTTCCCAGCGTCTGAATACATGATTACCAGAGGTAATGACATCAGCTCCAGCATTTAAAAGAGCATCTACCGACTGTGGCAGCATTCCGTTGCCAACAGCTGAGTTCTCACCGTTTACAATCACCAAGTCAATCTGATTTTTTTGCTTGACTGTTCGCAGCTGCTGTGCAAGATACTGACATCCTGGTGTACTGACAACATCGCCAATTAATAATATTTTCATTTTCCATTATGCGCTTTCTATTCTCATGTCCTTTTGTATAAGACTGCTATATTACAGACATACAAACCTTACTCTATCATTTTACCGTATTTATTGCAGTTAGTCAATATCTATAACATAAATATTCTGTTTTTTAAGAAGTGTATTTTTATTATCCTATGTATTTTTAAAAAAAGTTCATATCTACCTGTTGACAAACTGAAAAAAATGAGTACAATATAATTATCGGGATTAGCACTCGAGTAAGATGAGTGCTAATCTGTGCAAAAGTGTATCATACCCACATATATAAAAATTTGAAGGAGGAGTAATATATGAAAATCAAACCTTTAGGCGATCGTGTTGTAATCAAGATGATCGAAGCAGAAGAAACCACCAAGAGTGGCATCATTTTAACAGGTGCTGCAAAAGAAAAACCGCAGATGGCAGAAGTTCTTGAAGTAGGCCCGGGCGGCATGGTTGATGGCAAAGAAGTAAAAATGGAAGTAAAAGTAGGTGACCATGTTCTGTTCACCAAATACGCTGGTACCGAAGTAAAATTCGACGGCGTTACCTATATCATTATCCGTCAGGCTGATATCCTGGCTATTGTAGAGTAAGTTTACAGAAAAGAGGAGTTATATATCATGGCAAAACAGATTATTTATGGAGAAGAAGCAAGAAAATCTCTCCAGACTGGTATTGATCAGCTGGCAGATACCGTTAAGATTACCCTTGGTCCGAAAGGCCGCAATGTTGTTTTGGATAAAAAATTTGGCGCACCGTTAATCACCAATGACGGCGTTACCATCGCAAAAGAAATCGAGCTGGAAGACCCATTTGAAAACATGGGTGCACAACTTGTAAAAGAAGTTGCTACCAAAACAAATGATGCAGCAGGTGACGGCACTACCACCGCAACCTTACTGGCACAGGCTCTGGTTCGCGAAGGTATGAAAAATGTAGCAGCAGGCGCTAATCCGATGGTTGTTAAAAAAGGCATCCAGAAAGCAGTTAACGCAGCTGTTGAAGAAGTTATCAAAAATTCCAAAGCAGTAGATGGCAGCGAAGACATCAAGCGTGTTGCTACCGTATCTTCTGCTGATGAGGAAGTTGGCCAGAAGATCGCACAGGCTATGGATGTTGTAGGCAAAGACGGTGTTATCACCGTTGAGGAGTCCAAAACTGCTGAAACCACCTGTGATACCGTTGAAGGTATGCAGTTTGACCGCGGATACATCACGCCGTACATGGTAACAGATACCGAGAAAATGGAAGCTGTTATGGATGATGCTTATCTGCTAATCACCGATAAGAAAATCTCCGCTATTCAGGAACTTCTCCCTCTGCTTGAGCAGATTGTTCAGGCTGGCAAAAAATTAGTCATCATCGCAGAGGATATCGAAGGTGAGGCTCTGTCTACCTTAATCGTAAACAAACTGCGTGGAACCTTCAACTGTGTAGCAGTAAAAGCTCCAGGCTTTGGTGACAGAAGAAAAGAAATGTTACAGGATATCGCTATCTTAACTGGCGGTACTGTTATCAGCGAAGAACTTGGCTTAGACTTAAAAGAAACCACCATCCAGATGCTTGGCCGTGCAAGACAGGTTAAAGTTTCCAAAGAAAACACCACCATCGTTGACGGTGCAGGTAGCAAAGATGCAATCCATGCTCGCGTTGGTCAGATTCGCGCTCAGATTGAAACCACCACTTCCGACTTCGACCGTGAGAAATTACAGGAGCGTCTTGCTAAATTAGCAGGCGGTGTTGCAGTTATCCGTGTTGGAGCTGCTACCGAAGTTGAGATGAAAGAGAAAAAACTGCGCATCGAAGACGCACTGGCAGCTACCAAAGCAGCTGTTGCAGAAGGCATCGTAGCAGGTGGCGGTACTGCATTATTAAATGCAATTCCGGCTGTTAAAGCTCTGGCTGATACAACTCCGGCAGGTGATGAGAAAACTGGTATCAACATTGTTATCCGCGCACTTGAGGAGCCGATTCGTCAGATTGCTAAAAACGCAGGCTTAGAAGGTTCTGTTATCATTGACAAAATCATTACTGCTGATAAAGTTGGTTATGGCTTTGATGCTTATGCAGAAACATATTGTGATATGATGTCCAATGGTATCGTTGACCCAACCAAAGTTACCAGAAGTGCATTACAAAACGCTGCTTCTGTTGCTGCAATGGTACTAACCACCGAGAGTCTGGTTACCGACATCAAAGAACCGGAAGCTGCTGCTCCGGCTGCCGCTAACATGGGTGGCATGGGCGGTATGTACTAATATCGTTTTCAAATTAAAACCTTTATGCGGTACAGTGAAATGCTGTACCGCTTTTTGTATAATAAAAACCCCTTAATATGGTAGTATACAGTACCATACTAAGGGGGAATTGTATATGGCAAGAAGATGTCAGCACAGAAATATTTTACTATTTAATTTCCGGCATTGGAACTTCGCTGATCTCTCCAAGTTTAGACAAAGTCATGCATAACTGATAGGATGATTCTTTTCCATCGGCATCGGTATAGGTGCTATTTTCCTCATATTCTTTCAACTTTCCATCCTCTGATATCACACAGCGCAGCGTGCGCTTGCTCAATACAGCATCCGGATTTTGTTCTGATGATACCTTTTCAGGATCTAACTCCAATAGATACTCTGTTGCACCATCTGCTACTGTACTGGTCATGGATAAAACCGTCTTTTTATCTGGAAAAGCAGAAAGCAAAGCGAGATACTGATATGGATTTTCTTTGGTATAACGAGTAAATTCCGTGCTGGTTTCATCAAAACTCAAACTGCCGTGTCCAAGCAGCCAACGCTGCAAAATTTTACCATCATTATGCTCTAAAAATACCCGTCTTCCGGTATGGTCTGTCTGTTCCACACAATATTGCATGATACCGTCCTCGGTATAGCAATAGCTAAACTGCAAAGACAGCTTTTCTCCGTCGGAAGTACTGCTTTCCATCTGCATCATACCACCCGAACTGTCCAATGTTGTCTGCACTGCTTGCTCTACTTCTTTGTACATGCCTTTGTCCACTGCACTACATCCGCTAAGTAGCAGGCAAAGGCCACACAGCATACTTAAAAATCGTTTCATTCGGTAAACCTCCCTATGAATTATTCTATTCAAAAGATAGATATGCACAAGGAAATTAGATTATACCCACAAAAGAAAAGACGAACAGTCTTTACGCTGTTCGTCCTAACAAAATGTTTTTGCATCACATCATATCTTTGATTAGTGGCTTTGCCTTAGTAACAAGCTGTTTGTCATTATCATAGCTTAAGATGCTGTGCGCACGGCTGATCTCCACCCATTTAATCTGAGAGATTTCTTCCTCCTGTGGGATATAATCATATGTAACTGCTTTTGCCAGAAAATAAATCACATCTTTTCTGGTATCCTTTTTTGGAGAATAGGTCACCACTTCGCGAAAACTGGTATCCAAAATCACTTCCAGACCGGTTTCTTCAAAGATCTCGCGTCTCGCTGTTTCTTCTTCGGTCTCATTATTTTCCACATGACCTTTCGGAAATGACCAATGCCCACCATTTGCGTGTTTGATCAGCAAAAGCTCGATATTCCCGTGAAACTTACGATAAACGATTGCGCCGCATGATTTTTCAAACTGCATGAAGTAACACCTTTCCGGCCGCGGCGTACCTTCATACCACGCCGCAACGCTATTAGTAATCATTTTTATTATATCATAAATACGCAAGAAAATCGCCATCCACGCAGTAGTGTTAACAATTTATTAAGAATTAAATGATGCCTTTGCTAGGATAAAGTTACAGATACCCGGATAATGATCGGACAGTTCCAAATCATCTCTGGTATCCCGAATAGTCTTATAATCTACCTTTTCAATGTCCGAAGTGGCAAAAATATAATCAATCTTGCAGTTTGACTTTGGATCGGTAAAATCATGATAGGTATAAGTAATTGGAAAACTCGAAGTATCACTGAAATCAACCAGTGACAGCGGATTGTAAGTGTTAAAATAAGTCAGTTCCTCACCATCTGGAGAAGCATTAAAATCACCAGTAACAAGACTCGGCAAGTCTTTATATTTCTGCATTTGTGCAAAAATCACTGCCATACCCCAGATGCGAGCCTGTACCGACATATGGTCCAAGTGGGTATTGTAAACAGAAAATATGATACCTTCTTTTTTATCACGCAGAATCACTTGCGTACAGATGCGTGGCAGATCAACCGAATATGGATTCATGGAACCTGGTGTCTGTGGTTCACACCCCAGCCAGAAAGTCTGGGTAAACAGCAGGTCAAACCGCTCTCTACGATAGCCGATTGGATTATATTCATCCTGCAATTCTTTGCTTCGTCCACAGCCACAGAAATTATATGCTGGCAAAGATTCTTCCAAATCCTGTTTTACATGCGGTAATACTTCCTGTAAGCACAGGATATCTGGTGACTGAGCATTTAACATTTCAAATACAAAATCTCGTCTGCGTTTCCAGCAGTTTGCACCGTCATACGGATTGTCATAACGGATATTAAAGGTCATAATGCGCGCATCCATAAAAAATCCTCCTTAAATATAAATATTAGAATATTTTTTACAAGTCTTTTCCCCAAAAAAGAAAGCCTGCTTTGCGAATACTATAGTAAACGGACAGAAAATTTCGTGAGTTGCGGCACGAGCACTTCTGCATTTCCTTTTTTGGCAATTCTGCCACACTAATTATATCATAATTTCAAATGAAAAACAATGAAAGAAAGGATGTATTCCATGAGAAAGCAATTCTTGAAAAAAGCAATGAGTGCTTTATTAGCAGGCGCTTTGACTGCTTCCATGATTCCTGTTTTTGCAGCTAATGCTGCAAGTTCTGGTTATATCACCAATGATGCAAATGGTATTTACAATAAAAATCTATATATGGATGTACTGGCTCATTATGACGCAAACAAAGACGGAAAGCTTTCCGCTAGCGAGGCAAGCAAAGTTACAGATATCAACATTGTAAATCAGAAAGTTACTTCCCTGAAAGGCATTCACCATCTTCCAAATCTGAAATCTTTAACCATTCAGAACTGCGCGCTGTCCAGCGTTCATTCCGATCTCGGTAAACTCTCCAAACTGGAAGAATTAAACTTAAGCTACAATAAAATCAGTGCTCTGCCAAGCTCTGTATACGGATTAAAAAATCTGGAAAGCGTTGATTTAAGCGGAAACAAACTGGCTTCCCTGACCTCATCCGCAAAATATTGGACTAAAGTTACCGAACTGGATCTGTCCAACAATGCATTCAGCACCTTCCCAAGCGTTATCGGCTATATGAAAGCTCTTGAGAAACTGGATGTTTCCCACAATAAAATTGTCAACAACACTACTACTACCAAGAAATACACCTACTACTTAAAATATCTGACCAATCTAACCGAACTGGATTTAAGCTACAACTCTTTAACTTCTTTCCCAGGTTATTCCTTCAAGTATAACAGAAAACTCCAGAAACTGGACTTATCCCATAATAAACTGGCTTCTGTCTTAAAAGATATCGGTTACCTGAGATATTTAAAAGAATTTGATATTTCTGACAACCAGGTCAAATCCGTTTCTTCCTATATTAAGAACTGCTCTAGATTAACCAAACTGGATCTGTCCAACAACAAACTGACCAACAGCTCTATGCCAAACCTGACTTCCATGAAGTACTTAAAATGCACTGGTTCTGATTACTATGCATTAAATCTGTGCGGAAACAGACTGTCCTATTCCACCATCCGCAAATACACCAACAATAAAGCGTTATCTTCTGCATGGGCGAAACGCCAGACTACCAAAACATTTGTTTCTATCACTTCGATTGAGCCGAAACAAGATGTTGTTGTTGCAAAATTCGGTGAGTCTGTCAATATGTCCTCTCAGTTTAAAGTAAATCCGAGCAACGCAACCTATCGGACATACAAATACGAGGTTGTTAATGCTTCCAAAGGAATCAAAGCAAGCATGAGCGGCTCCACTTTAACCACAGAGAAAACAGATCAAAACATTTCCGCTGGTTATGTTTTTGTTAAAGTTATTTCCCTAGACGGTTCCAATGTTAACGGAGTAATCATGGTACAGATTGTATAATTTCTGACACTTTATCCCGCCATTAAGTTAAATGGCGGGATTTTTTTATAAAATGATTGCATTTTATATGGTAACATGATATCATAAAACTATCAGCAGTTACTTTTTAGAAAGGAGCTTGTTATGGTAGTAAATGAAAAAACCATTTCTCAGAAAACTGTTTTCAAAGGTAGAATCATAACCGTACATACTGATGATGTTCAACTGGAAAACGGTACTTCTGCCTATCGTGAGGTAATCGAACATTCTGGTGGTGTCTGTATTGTACCGTTAACCGAAGATTTGAAAGTTCATGTTGTCAGACAGTTCCGTTACCCATTCCAAAAAGGTCTGTTGGAAATTCCAGCAGGCAAAAAAGAATATGGCGAAGAACCTCTTGAATGTGGTATTCGCGAATTAAGAGAGGAAGTGGGTGCAACCGCTGATCACATGATCCCTCTGGGACATATGTATCCAACCCCTGCTTATGATACTGAATGCATTTATATCTATCTGGCACGCGGTCTGCACTATGGAGAACAGCATCTGGATGAAGATGAATTTTTGGAAGTAGAAACCATTCCCCTGGTACAGCTGAAAGAAATGGTCATGTCCGGTGAAATTGAAGATGCCAAAACACAGATTGCTATTTTGAAAACCTGTGTTTTAATGGGAGTTTAACGGATGACCATCCATCAAATGATTCCAGGAACGGTAATTTTAAGCAGTTGCATCAATAGCGAAGACTCTCTCCTATCACAGTTGCTACATCAATTCTGCGATAAAACACAGGCCAACCTGTCCGCTGCGCCATTTCTATTCCACGTGGCAGAACCTTTTTCTTCGGCAGAAAATCTTGCACCTAAAATAGAATTAGCAATAGATGGGCTGCTGTATGGAGAACACTATGCTTTGCAAAAAGCAAACCTTTCACTCCCGATTGATCTTTTAACGCAAGCAGATTATCTGCAATTGCCATTGCTGACCCTGGAAATGCATCAGCACGGAATCGGTATTCCAGAAATCTTAAATTGCTGGGAAAGTTTTATCAATTTGAAAAACTCTCCCGAATGGATTGCCGCAAATGCAGTAAAAGATGGCTGTCCAGCTTTAAAAATCGGGCAATATCAAGCGTTCTCTCCCTATCAAATGCATACAGTATGCAGAGTTTTAAGTTGGGCCTTTGCCTTTGCAGATAATGCACAATCTGCTGCCTGTAAAGCATACACAGATGCCCGCATTACTGCATATGGAGAAATGCTCAATGCTGCTGTGTTTTTTACAACAGCCATCGCATATGCCTTTACCAATCCACCAAAACAGGCAGTTACAGCTGCGTTATATGGCATGCCATTGGATTTTATCAATAGCATCAACAACAGAAATCAAACCACTATGATTACGCCAGATACAACACCGACAGAACATTGTGCTTTGTTTTTCAATATCCTGCAAAACGCATCCTCTCTTGATACTTGTTTGCAGCGGTTTGTGCAGTATCATGCTGATATCTGTTGTTTTGAAGCAGCTGCTGCCATATACAATATATCCACACAGTCTGTACCGCTATTTGATGACCGTATCGCAGGAAAACTAAAATTCAGCAAGGCTGTATCCAAAAAAGATCTTGCTGCCCGATATGCAGCTTTAACTTTAAAAGCACAAAATAATGGTATGGCATGGAAATAAAAAAGAAAATGAGGAATTTATGATGAATCAGACGCTCACACTCTGGAACAAAAAAAGTTCCAATACCACAATCGTTTTAGCAGCAGATGCTTGCGAAACCGAAATCTATGCTGCAAAAGAACTTTCTTCCTATTTAACCCGTATGGCAGGTCATCCGTTTATCATATCTGATCGCAAATGTGAGGATATGGTCAACATCTTTGTGGGCATTTCTGCTTGCAAAACAGACGGTTTTATTCCGGATAACGATCTGACCGATGATGGCTTTATGATGATCTGCAAAGAAAATGCCATTTACATCACTGGTACCCATGAACGCGGCACCTTATTTGGTATTTACGAATTTTTAGAAGAAAAATTAGGTTGCCGTTTCTTCAGCCCAGAAGTTGAAGTTGTTCCACAACATAGTGAAATGGAAATCGAAGGATTTGAAGTCAAACAAGTTCCGATGATTGAATATCGTTCTGCTAATATGTATCAACTTGCCAATCCGGTCTATGCTGCAAAACGCAAAATCAACGGCCGCATCAACGCACCAACCAATAAACGATACAGAGGCAGAACTGACTATGGCGATAAATACTTTGTTCATTCCTTAACCCATCATCTGCTAAACCCAGACGATTATTTTGATGAGCACCCAGAATACTTCTCTGAAATCAACGGCGAGCGCATCCGTGAAAAGACACAACTCTGCTTAACTAATCCAGATGTACTAAAACTCGTCACAAAACAGGTCCTTGAGGATATCCGTCAACAGCCGGACGCCAAAATCTTTTCCATCTCCCAGCAGGACAACTACAACGGCTGTACCTGTGCAAAATGCCGTGCTTTGGATGAATATGAAGGTTCTCAATCTGGATCTCTCCTGCACTTTGTCAATGCAGTTGCGGAAGAAGTAGAGAAGGAATTCCCAGATGTTATTATTGACACACTGGCATATCAGTACACGCGTCGTCCACCGAAACATGTCAGAGCGCGTAAAAATGTTTGTGTTCGTCTCTGTACCATTGAATGCTGCTTTGTTCATCCGTTGTCTGAATGCACTGTGGATGATCCAGATGCACCAAGAAAAGATTATTCCCAGAGCTTTAGAGATGATATCATCGGTTGGGGAAAACAATGTGATAATATCTATATCTGGGACTATGTCACTAACTTCTCGCACTTCTGGATGCCGCACCCGAATTTCCATGTTCTGGCTGAAAACATCCGTTTCTTCTATGAAAACAATGTGCGTGGCCTGTTTGAACAGGGTTCCGGTCCGAACGCTGTATGCGGCGGTGAGATGAATGACCTGCGTGCCTACATCCTTTCCAAAGCAATGTGGGACCCGTACTGTGATGTCAAAAAACTCAGAACCGAATTTTTAGCTGCCGTTTACGGTGACGCAGCAGGCTGCATCAATGAATACCTCGAAACGGTATATCAGGCTGTTATTGATGCGAAATGCCACTTATACTGCTTCAACCATCCTGATAAACCATGGCATAAGATAGAACTGGTGGAACGCTGTGAAGAAATTTTTGCAGAAGCCAAAAAACTGGCGGCAAACGATGAGATATTAGAACGCATCAAATTCCAAGAATTGGCAGTTCGCTATCTGCGCATTCTCTTAACTCCAAAAGGCAGCCAAGAAAGAAATGCTCTGCTTGATACCTTTGAAACCGATGCAAAATCATACGGCATTAATATGCTATACGAAAGACAGCAGATTGACGAATCATTATCTATTTTAAGAGGTCAAACCGATCCAGGCTACTGGTGGGCAAAATAAAATACCATATACCATAAAATTACCCCGACAGAAACAAAATCCTGTCGGGGCTTTTCGTATTTTCTAAATATTAACCAACCAACAATTTTCCTTCCGGAATCTGCTGATATGCGGTTTTTTCTTTTGCACGCTCACTGCGCATCGTTAAAGAAAGTCCAAGTGAAACCGGACCGACACGCCCCAAGAACATGATGCATATAATACCAATTCGAGCCGGAGTATTCACTATTGCAGTTACGCCGTTGGAAATACCAACTGTACCAAATGCCGAAGTAGACTCAAACACGGCATCCAACAGGGATACATGCTCCTGCTGTGGTGCGCAAATTATCAGTAGAGAGAGCATTCCGACTGCAAACATTGCCAGCACCGCAACGGTCATTGCTTTATAAACAGTATTTTTATCAATTTTATGCTTATGTACAATGGTATCTGGCAGATCCCGTAATACACTATAAACCGTCATCACCAATACTACAGCAGTGGAAATTTTGATTCCGCCGCCGGTAGAAGCCGGTGAGGCACCGATAAACATTAAAATAATACAAATTCCTTTTGTGACATCTTGCATATCGGCCACAGAAAAAGAATTAAATCCTGCTGTACGAGTGGATACACTCAAAAAGATACTGTTATACAGTTTGTCCCAAAATGACATCTCCCCAATCGTCAGCGGATTATTCCATTCTGCCAATGCAATTAACAGTGTTCCTCCAACAATCAGTACGGCAGTCATAATAATAACCAATTTAGAATGAAGCGAAAGCCGATGGGTTTTATGGTAGCGGTAAATATCCTGCCATACAATGAAGCCAAGTCCACCACAAACAATGAGAGCTGCAAGCGTCATCAGCACAAGTGGAGAATCCGCGTAATTTGTGACACTGCAAAAAGGTGTCTGAAATCCAAGAATATCAAACCCGCCGTTACAAAATGCTGAAACACTTAAAAAAACCGAAATGAATACACCGTATGCCCCATATTCAGGTATAAATTTCATACACAAAATCGCTGCACCAAGAAATTCAAAGCTGATTGAAAAAATAAAAATCGTACGAATTAGATAGCTGATATCCGAAAAAGAAGACGCTGAAACCGATTCTCTTGCAATCGACATACTGCGAAATCGCATCTTTCTTCCCAGCATCATATTAAATAGGGTTGCGAAAGTAACAAGACCCAGACCGCCAACCTGAATCAGAAACAGAATCACACTTTGTCCAATAACCGAAAAATAGGTGGCTGTATCTACCAAAACCAATCCACAGACACAGGTTGCACTGGTAGCGGTGAATAATGCAGTCAAAAACGGAGTGAAGCTTCCGTCTGCCGAAGAAAACGGCATCATCAACAGCAATGTGCCGAATGCAATTAAAACGGCAAAGCTAATAACGATCACACGGGTTGGATTTTCGTTCCATGCGACAGGTGATCTCTTAACACCGCAACACTTTTTATTTTTTTTCCTAATTTTAATTTCCAAAGGAAAACCTCCCTGTTATGATTTTTCATTTAAACAAATTATATCATCCCTCCATCGATTATGCAAGTTGTTTTATCAATTTAACGAAGGTAGTTTTCACCCGAAAAAACAATTTTATAAATAGCATATTAGTCTTGACTTATTGCGCAATTCGTAATAAAATAGTAATGTAGAGTATATTTATATGCAGATATTTCTAAAAAATGTCTGTTTGATTGTTGATAGATATTTTTCACCCGCTTTTCCCGTTTAGTTGAGGAGAAATCCTGAACCTTTGATAAATTGCGGATTGTCAAAAAAAAGATACGGCAGAGCGTATCAGCAATACAAAATATAACCATACAACCAACAAAAATTGAAACAGGAGGGAATCAGAAAAACCATGCAGCCAGTCACAGTTGTCTTGATTTGTATTGCCGTTTTTGCCGTTTCTGCCGCTTCGGCAGGATTTATCGGATTTAAATCTGGCATCACATACAGAAAGAAAATCGCAGAATCTGAAATCGGTTCAGCGGAAGAACAGGCAAAAGTAATTGTTGAAGAAGCGTCCAGAGAAGCTGAAAACAAACAAAAAGAAGCCATTTTAGCTGCAAAAGATGAAATTCACAAAATGCGTTCTGAAGCAGAACGAGAAAACAAAGAACGCCGTGCTGAAATTTCTCAACAAGAACGCCGTATTACCAAAAAAGAAGAAAACTTAGACCGTAAGACAGATCAGATTGAGAAAAAAGAAGAACGCCTCAATGAAAAACTCAAACAGGCAGAGGAAACCAAATCTGAAATCGAAATCATCAAGCGTTCCCAGCTGGAAAGTTTGGAACATATCTCTGGTTTAACGACCGAACAGGCAAAAGTTCAGTTGCTTGACAGTTTGGAAGAAGAACTGGTTCACGAAAAAGCACTGAAAATCACCGCTTACGAGCAGCAGTTAAAAGACGAAGCTGACCGCAAGGCAAAAGAATATATTTCCCTTGCCATTACCCGTTGTGCTGCGGAACATGTCAGCGAAATTACGGTATCAGTTGTTCCGCTGCCAAATGATGAAATGAAAGGCCGTATCATCGGTCGTGAGGGACGCAACATTCGTACCATCGAAACCATGACTGGTGTTGATTTAATTATTGATGACACGCCAGAAGCAATCACCTTATCCTGCTTTGACCCGGTTCGCCGCGAAACAGCACGCATTGCACTGGAACATCTGATTTCTGATGGTCGTATCCATCCAACCCGTATCGAAGAATCGGTTGAGAAAGCAAAACGAGAAGTTGAACAGAAAATCCGTACAGAGGGTGAACGCGCTGTTATGGATCTTGATGTTCATGGAATCCATCCAGAACTGGTTAAGTTGCTGGGTCGTCTACATTACCGCACTAGCTTCGGACAGAATGTCTTAGACCATTCCATCGAAGTAGCTTATCTTGCTGGTATTATGGCAAGTGAGCTTGGCGTTGACGCAAAACTGGCTCGTCGTGCAGGCCTTTTACACGATATCGGAAAAGCCCTGACTCATGAAATTGAGGGTTCTCATGTGGAAATGGGCGTTGATGTATGCCGTAAGTTCAAAGAAAATGCGGTTGTATTAAACGCAATCGAAGCGCATCACGGTGATGTAGAACCGAAAACGGTTATCGCATGTCTGGTTCAGGCAGCCGATGCCATCTCTGCGGCAAGACCGGGTGCAAGACGCGAAAATGTAGAAAACTACATCAAACGACTGGAAAAACTCGAAGAAATTTCTAATTCCTTTGATGGCGTTGAAAAATCCTTTGCAATCCAGGCAGGACGCGAAATTCGTATCATTGTCAATCCGGATCAGATTAAAGAGGATAGAATGGTTCTTGTGGCAAGAGATATTGCTGCAAAAATCGAAAATGAACTGGATTATCCAGGTCAGATTAAAGTTAATGTTATCCGCGAAAGCCGAGCAATTGAATACGCAAAATAAAATCATGCCGAAGCAATATAAAATTGCTTCGGCATTGCTGTCTGCCACAAAATTTATCGCTTTTTAGGTTGCGTTCCCATGTGACATCTGCTATAATTAAAATAAACGGTGACAACCGTATTCCAAAATGGGGGGATTATTTATGTTAGACAGCAACATTACCATTTTATTTCAGGGTGATAGTATCACCGATGCTGGCAGGGATTATGAAACCAAGGACTTAGGTCCGGGTTATCCAGCCAAGATTTATGCTTATTTGCAAACCTTCTGCGCAGACAAAAACATCAAAGTAATCAATAAAGGTATCAGTGGAAACCGTGTCAAAGACCTGAAAGCTCGCTGGACAGAGGACTGCATTGCATTAAAACCAGACATTCTGTCCATTCTAATCGGTATCAATGATACCTGGAGAAGATACGATTCTTCCGATCCTACCACGGTGGAAAGCTTTGAACAGACCTACCGTGAAATTCTAACAGAAGTAAAAGAAAAATTACCGGACTGTAAAATCATAATTCTGGAACCTTTCTTAATTCCGGTTGATCCAGCAAAAGAAGAATGGCGTGTGGATCTCGACCCGAAGATCAATTCTATAAGAAAGCTTACAAGAGAATTTTCAGCAATCTTTATTCCGCTTGACGGTTTGTATCAAGAAGCCTGTTCCCAACATTCCCCGGCAGAATATTCGGCGGATGGTGTGCATCCAAACGATGTTGGCCATGCTTTTCTGGCTGAACAATGGTTAAAACGAGTCCTATAAATTCTATTAAAGAAAGGAAGTATGGCCTATTAAATATAAATGGGATAAAAAATACCTCTACTGGGGAATCACCGCTCTTTGTGTGATCTGTGGCAGCATTGTTTTTTACTATATATTAAAGAATCTGACAACAATTCAAAAATTCATACAGACCCTTAGCACCGTGTTTTTCCCGGTTACATTCGGGCTTATTTTGGCATATCTGCTAAAACCGCTGATAAAATTTTATGAATATACCTGCCTATATCCATTTTTCAGCGGAAAATGTAAATGGATGAAAAATCCAAAAAAACAAGCTCATTCATGGGCTGCCATTCTGGCAATGCTCACATTCCTGCTTGGACTGATTTTATTCTTCTATCTAATCATCCCACAGCTTTATGGCAGTATTTTGCAGCTCGCTACAGAATTTGACAGTTATTATAAATCTTTGACTGGATGGATTAATCAGCTTCTGGTCGATTATCCACAGGTTGTTACGATTGTCAATAAAATCCTTGGTACAGCGGCAGATTCTTTTCAAGATTTCGTACAAGAATCCCTAATTCCACTGATTACCAGTTATATGACACATATTGCATCTGGTGTTATTGATGTTGTCATTGGAGTTAAAAATTCGCTGATCGGTCTGATTATTGCAATCTACGCTATGCTGTATGAAAAGAAACTTTTGTTTGCCTGCAAGCGTCTGACCGCCACCTTTTTCTCTGCACCAGCCACAAACCGCATTTTTATTCTCGCCAGAAGAGCCGATAACATCTTTTCAGGCTTTATCTCTGGTAAAATTTTAGACTCGATTATCATTGGCATCCTCTGCTTCATTTTAATGAGCATTTTCAAAATTCCATATGCGGTGCTAATCAGTGTCATTGTTTGTGTTACGAATGTGATCCCTTTCTTTGGTCCGTTTATCGGAGCTATCCCAAGCTGTTTGCTATTATTGCTGATCGATCCGTGGCAGGCAGTGTACTTCGGTATTCTAATTTTACTGCTCCAGCAATTTGATGGTAATGTACTCGGTCCGATGATTTTAGGTGATTCCACTGGTTTGAATCCATTTTGGGTGGTAGTTGTTATTCTGGTTGGTGGAGGGCTATTCGGTTTTGCGGGTATGGTTCTCGGTCTGCCGATCTTTTCATTCTTTTACAGCATTTTTAAAGAGCATACAGCCCGAAAAGCCATTGACAAGGATCTTCCTGTCGACGATACTGCATATGAAGAGTTATTCGAAATCAATCCTGAAACAGGGGGTTGGATTACGAAAACCACCTATCCCAGCGCAGAAGAAATTCAGCAGCATAACTTTGGATATGTTATAAAAAAAATAGTTAACCATCAAAAAAATAAATTTTCCTGTTGGAAAAACAAGCACAAACGATAATCATAAAAAGAAAAGCCATTGCATATTCTCTATCAACGAATGGAGGAATTGGTATGCAGTGGCTTTTTATTGTTTTAATTGCGTCTTCTTTTGTGTTCGCCTGCATCAACGGCAGAATGGATAACCTTTGCAATGCAGCGCTGCAAAGCTGCTCAGATGGCGTGACTTTATGTTTCACCCTTCTGGGTAGTATGGGATTCTGGAGCGGCATCATGAAAATTGCGGAAGATTCCGGCTTATCACAGCTGCTTACCAAACTGCTTGCAAAACCAGTCTGCCTTTTATTTGGCAAACTGAAGGATAGAGAAGCCCTGAAACTGATCTGCATGAATATCACGGCCAATTTACTAGGTCTTGGCAATGCGGCAACACCTCTTGGAATTGCTGCTATCAAACGACTGGATACACTCAACAACTATGCAGCCACACCATCCTTTTCTATGGTGATGCTGGTAGCCGTTAATACCGCTTCCTTACAGCTGATTCCAACAACAGTGGCATTTCTGCGCAGCCAATATGAAAGCTGTTCTCCTTTTTCCATTCTTCCTGCATCGCTGCTCACCTCACTGTGTGTATTAACCATCGTTGTGCTGACAGTATGGATACTTGTTCCAAGAAAGAAACAACTACAATGACCAGTTATATCATACCATTTGTAATTGTACTGATAATATTATACGGAGTATGGAAAAAAATTCCGGTATTTGATAGTTTTGTATCTGGCGCAAAACAAGGTGTGCAAACAGCGTTTTCTTTGCTACCAACTTTAATCGGTATAACCGCCTGTATTGGAATGTTCAAAGCAAGCGGAGGACTTGATGCTCTGGTTAGATGTCTGACCCCTGTTGTATCCTGGCTGCATCTGCCAGCAGAAGTACTGCCACTGGCACTGATTCGTCCGATATCTGGCAGCGGGGCGCTGGTTATCTTTGAAGATTTATTAAAAGACTTCCATCCAGATTCATATATAGGAAAAGTCGCCTCTGTACTACAGGGTAGCTCAGAAACGACCTTCTATACATTAACTGTCTATTATGCGGCTTCATCTGTCAAGAAGACAGGAAAAACCATTCCCTGCTGTCTTGCTGGAGATATCGCCTGTTTTATCTTCAGTGCTTTATGGGTAACACTACTACTTTAATTACGGTAAAAAACAACATAATCCGGAGAGCCATCTGCCTTGCGCAGAACCGGAACATCTCCTGCTATCAGCGGCTCAATATAGGTAAGAATTTCTTTCTGTACCTCTTTATTGTCGGTATCGCACCATTCCTGCGGAACCATCTTTGCATAGTTTGCGCAGTCACTGACTGCATGATAGATAACCTTCATCTCATAAGGCTGATCGCTTACACGCTCATATCCAAACATTACACTGGTTAAATTCTCGGAAATCGAACGAGTTACCGCCTCCATGCCGACTTCAAACGCCTCTTTCAAATCGCAGGTAGAAGCCAGATGAGAACTGCATCTCTGCATGATATTCAGTTCAATTGAACGAACTTTACAGCCGATTTCGCGGGAAACCAGTCCCTCCAGATATTTTCCGACGCCACTTAAATATGCATGACCAAAAGTATCAACCGCGCCGCTCTTGGTAGCCTGACCAGCATACTCTCCATTTTTATCACGAATACCTTCACTACATGCCACGATGACAGTCGAATCAATTTCCAACAGTTCCTTACAGCGAGTGATAAAGGCTTCTTCGTCAAAAACATGCTCTGGTAGAATGATAATCTGTGGCATTCTCTTACCACGAAAATGCGGCATACCTGCTGCCAAAGTAAGCCAACCGCTGTCACGACCCATAATCTCTACGATAACGATATTTTTTACCGGATAAATGCAGGAATCGCAGATAATTTCTTCCATAGTGTCATTGAGATATTTTGCCGCGCTACCATAACCCGGTGTATGATCGGTATTACACAGATCATTATCAATAGTTTTTGGTATACCGATAACCTGAATCGGAACATGGTGCTTTGCAAAATAACTGGAAAGCTTGTCAACGGTATCCATCGAATCATTTCCGCCGATATAATAAAAACATCCAATATCATATTTTTCCAAAGTTTCTCGAATTTGGTGATATATGGCATCATCTGTTTCCACCGCCGGTAATTTAACACGACAGGACCCCAGTGCCATTGCTGGGGTACGCGCAAGCTCATCCAGCCGGTCTGCACTGTCATTCAACAACACCAGATTATCGTTCAGTACACCATCAATACCATGTAGCATACCGTAGATTTTATCCACTTTCGGATTGCTCAAGCCTGCCTGAATCACGCCTGCCAAAGAAGCATTAATAGCCACACTCGGGCCTCCGGACTGTCCGACTATAATATTCATTATTTTCATTTCCTTCTTTATAAAATAGTTATTTATAATACCATTATAACATATTGCCCATACTCTCTCAATTATCATTTTATACAGAAATGCTCAAAACAAAAGTTCCGTCAATTTGCTTGCTTTTCCTTATCCTTTTCCTGCTATTTCACCCTGAATTCACAAAAAACTCTATACCGTGTGCGCAAACAGTTTCCTGGATATTTATTCCCATAAATTTATCTGGATTTATCTATTCTGTACAATCTCCTAAAATTTCTTTCCCCTAAAATTTCTTTGCAAAAAAATTTTGAATTACCCCTTGAAAAAACACGCTGAGTATGGTAGTATTAAAGAGTGATGTAACGGATTACATACATTCAAAGCCGGAGAGGGGGAGGATGACAGATGGCAACCATTCAGGATGTGGCTAAAAAAGCAAATGTATCAGTAGCAACAGTATCCCGCGTAATCAACCAAAGCCCGAATGTATCACAGCGCACCAAACAATCCGTAGAAAAAGCGATTGCAGAACTGCATTATGTTCCAAACATGCTGGGCATGAATCTACGCAAAAATGAAACAAAAAAAATACTGGTTCTGCTGGACACCATCTCCAATCAGTTTTATTCCCGCGTGACCGCTGGTATTGAGGAGCGTGCCACACAAGATGGTTATATCGTCATGCTCGGATGCACCAGAGGTTCTCTGGAAACGGAAGACAGTTATCTGCAAATGCTGCGGACAAGATTGGTCGATGGCATCATTCTGCTTTCCAGCAGCAACAATGCAACTTCCTTGCAACAAAAACTTTCTGGACAGCCAGCGGTTCTAGCCTGTGAAACGGTGGAAGGCTCAAAACTTCCGTTTATTGGAATCAACAATGAAAAAGCTGCTTTAGATGCGGTTCATTTTTTGATTCAAAGAGGTCATACAAAAATTGCTTTTTTTGGAGCAGGAAGTCAGTTTTCCTCATCAAGAAATCGCTTTATCGGCTATCAGAAAGCATTGGAAGTACACAATATTGCATTTGATCCGTCTCTTGTTTATCAGGATGGATTCAGCTATCAGGCTGGTATGCGCTGTGCAGAAAAGATGTTGTGTGATCATGCGAGCAATCTTCCGGATGCTGTTTTTGCGCTTTCTGATAGTTGTGCTATCGGCATAATCAAAACACTGCATGAACACCATTTATCTGTACCGCAAGATATCTCGGTGATGGGGTTTGATAATACCAGAAATGCCAGAATGTTTATTCCAGAAATCACTACCGTAGCTCAGCCACAGAAAGATATTGGCTATCGAGCTGCCGATACTTTAATCGATATTCTGCATGGAAAACAGGGCAGCAGTATTTTATTAAAGCATGAAATCATAACAAGGGAGTCTGTATCCAAAATGGATATTGAACTATAAGAAAAAGTGAGGGAGAAATTATGAGTATCAAAGTAGGAATTATCGGATGCGGCGGCATCGCAAACGGCAAACACATGCCATCCATCAAATCTTTAGGAGACCGTGTAGAAATGGTAGCTTTCTGTGACATCGTTCGTGAGCGTGCAGAAAAAGCAAAAGAGGAATTCGGAACCCCGGATGCCAAAGTATACGAAGATTACAAAGAGTTATTAAAAGACCCTGAAATCCAGACTGTACATGTCTGCACTCCAAACAAAGAACACAGCTTCATCACCATCGATGCCCTGCATGCAGGTAAACATGTTATGTGTGAAAAACCGATGGCAAAAACCTATGCAGAAGCAAAAGCTATGTGTGAAGCTGCAAAAGAAACCGGTAAACTCTTAACCATCGGCTATCAGTCCCGTTATCGCGCTGACTCCACCTACTTAAAACTCGCCATTGAAGCAGATGATCTGGGCGAAATCTATTATGCAAAAGCACATGCAGTTAGACGCCGTGCTGTTCCGACCTGGGGCGTATTTTTAAATGAAGAAGAACAGGGTGGCGGTCCGTTAATTGATATCGGTACCCATGCACTTGACTTAACCCTTTGGGAAATGAATAACTATAAACCAAAAATGGTTCTCGGTACTACCTATAAAAAATTATCCAACCAGACCAATCAGGGCAACGCTTGGGGTAACTGGGATCCAGAAAAATTCACCGTTGAAGATTCCGCATTTGGCATGATTGTTATGGAAAACGGTGCAACCATCAATTTGGAAGCATCTTGGGCATTAAATACACTTGATGTTATCGAAGCTTCTACTTCTTTATGCGGCACCAAAGCTGGTGCAGATATGCGTGATGGTCTGCGTATCAACGGCATTCATCACAATATGCAGTACACCGAAAATGTTAATCTGGAAGCAGCAGGTGCAGCATTCTTTGAAGGAACTACTGGTGGTACTCCTCACCAGATCGAATGCCAGACCTTCTATAATGCGGTAGAATTTGGCAAAGAACTGGTTGTTAAACCGGAACAGGCTGCTGTTGTCACCCGTATTTTAGAAGCAATTTACGAATCCGCTAAAACTGGAAAACCAGTTGTTTTTGAGGACTGATTGAGGAGAAAACACTATGAAATTAGGTATTCAGATGTACTCTCTGCGCGATATATGCAAAACCGATTACGAAAAAGCACTGAAATTCGTATCCGAATGTGGATATGAAGGTGTTGAATTTGCAGGATTCTTCGATATCCCAGCAGAGGAAATGAAAGCAATGCTCGATAAATATCATCTCACCGCTATGGGCAGCCATACCCCCTGGGAGACGATTGAGAAAGACTTTGATCATATGGTTGCCTATAATAAAACAATAGGAAATACCCGTATTATCTGCCCATGGATTGATTTAAAAACAGAAGCGGATGCAAAAGCAATCGCCGAAAAATTCAATGCTGTATCTGAGCAATTAAAAGCACAAGGTATGACGCTGTATTATCACAATCATTCTCATGAATTTGAGCAGGACAACGGCAAATACTTAATGGATATCCTCGGTGAAAACACTACCAAGGACAGCCTGAAATTCGAACTAGATGTCTACTGGGTATATCGTGGTGGTGTCAACCCAGTCCGTTACATGAAAAAATATGCTGACCGTCTGGATATTTTCCACATCAAGGATGGTGACAAATATGATGGCACTCCTGTCGGCATGGGCGAGGTCGATACCAACGGCGTACTGGAATTTGCAAAAGCACATCAAATGGCTTGGGCTGTTGTTGAAGCAGAATCGGGAATCACTCCTGATAAACAGATGGAAGATGTTCGCTTAAGTGCGGATTTCTTAAAAGATAAATTAAACTAAGAGGAGCAATTTAGAAATGAAAATTGGCGTACTTACCGTAGCTCTTGCAAACATGCCGCTTTCCGATGCCTGCAAATTTTTAGCAGAACAGGGCGTTCAGGCTGTTGAGATCGGCTGCGGCGGATTTCCTGGTAAAGCACACTGCGATCCTGCTGTATTATTAAACGATGACGCAAAACTGGAAGAATTTAAACAGGCAATCTACGGAAATGGGTTAATCATCAGTGCTTTAAGCTGTCATGCAAATATGATTCATCCGAATAAAGAAAAAGCAAAACAGTTCGAAGCCGATTTCGATCAAGCTATTCTGCTGGCTGAAAAACTTGGTATTGATACCATCAACACATTCTCTGGCTGTCCGGGTGATTGCCCGCAATCTCAACATCCAAACTGGGTTACCTGCCCATGGCCGGAAGACTTCTTAGAAGTACTGGACTACCAGTGGAATGATGTTCTGATTCCATTCTGGAAAGAAAAAGTAAAATACTGCCGTGCTCATGGTGTTACCAAAATTGCATTTGAAATGCACCCAGGCTTCTGTGTTTACAATCCAGAAACTCTGCTGAAACTGCGTCGTGCTGTTGGTCCGGAAATTGGTGCCAACTTCGATCCATCTCACCTGATCTGGCAGGGTATTGACCCGATTGCAGCAATCAAGGAGATCGGAAAAGAGGGCGCTATGTTCCACTTCCACGCAAAAGATACTAAACTGGATCAGTATAACATCGCAGTCAATGGCGTACTGGACACCAAGCATTATAGCGATGAATTAAACCGCTCCTGGATCTTCCGTAGCGTTGGCTATGGCAATGATCTGGCATTTTGGAAAGACATTTCCTCTGCTCTACGCTTAATTGGTTACGATCATGTTATGAGTATCGAACATGAAGACAGTTTAATGTCCCAGAAAGAGGGTCTGTTAACTGCCATCAATACTTTAAAACAAACCGTTATTCAGGAAAGCAATACTGGTATGTGGTGGGCTTAATCGCTGAATAGCTTTAATCAAATAATTTCTACGGGGGTGTTGCCAACTGGTGACACCCCCGTAATTTTTGTCACCAATTATAATTAACTAAAAATTCATAATCGACAAAACAGTCGTAAAAAGGAAAATAAAAACACCAAAATACTGCCTATTTATTGTGAATTAGCAAGATTAAAATCAAATTTTGATGTTAAATTTTAAGAATATCAAATTATTTCCATATAAAAATTCAAAAATAGTATGATATAGGG
>JAHHTP010000018.1 GCA_020024615.1 Oscillospiraceae bacterium | reverse complement strand
ATTACACCATCAAAAATAGAATAAATTGCCATATCCTTTTTAGGATTTTTCTACACTAAAATTTGCTTTTGTTAAAATGCCTACAAAATCACAAATCGAATTGTATGGGATTGTGAAATAGCTGATTTTTTCTACGAACTTTCTTCCCCCTTTCCAAACGACAAGAAAAGACAAATAATATCACCAAATCTACCTGTTTCTTCATTATTAGGTAACATTTTTCTGCTATAATAAATTTGTATCACTCTATGACCTAATATTATAGAAGGCATACAAATATGAAAAAAGGCGGTAACTACTTGACATGAAGATTTTTAAGAAATGCTGTGCCCTGTTTTTAGCGGTTTTTACAGTGATTTCTCTTGCCCTTCCTGCTTCTGCCAATCAATCAGGCAGCACCGAAGATTATAATGAAGCGCAGCTTGCAGCTCTGCTAAATTTTTACCGGTTTGAACTCCTGCTCGAAGATGGTAAAACCAAGGTACAAAACCATGAATATGCAGATATTGATATTGATCTGACCAAACCATGGGAATACCCTGGCATCACATGGAGTGATACCAAGCCGTACGCGGTTATTTCTATTGATTTATCCGATTCTCCGAAAATAAGCGGTAAACTGGATGTTTCTTCAATGAACAAATTACAATCGGTTGATATTTCCGGCACCGAAATCGACTGGCTGGTATTAGGTAAAAACACTGAACTTACCGATTTGAAAGCCACAAATTCCTCTGTTTTATCGCTGGATTTATCCGAATGCACTGGCCTTCAAAATGTCAACTGCCAAAACAGTTCCATTCAAAAACTGGTTCTGCCGCAGCATACCCTACATTCAGTGCAGTGTCAGAATAATTATCTGACCTTCTCTACCCTTCCGGCTCTCAACTGTGCAAAAGAATATGACTATGTCCCACAGAAGGATACCTTCTTTATTGCGCATAGTCAGGTGAATACTTTGGAGATTGATACGAAAGTCAAAATGGACTATTATGGCGCAGATACCGTGGAATGGTTCTACGAGGACGGAACTCCGATAAATGCTACATTGGTAAAAGACCAGACCTACACCCTGGAAGGACTGGCTTTGGATGACACCTTATATGCTGTCATGACAAGCGAAAAATTTCCAGAACTAAGCATCACCACCAACAAAATTACAGTCATCCAAAACACAAAAAAAGTGCTGGTAATGTTTATCGCCAGCATTCTAATCTTCTTTGTAATATTCTTCGCGATCCGCTACATCATTGCAAAGCGGCAGGGTATAGAACTGACTACTGATAAATTCACGGATAAAATCGCAGAGAAATTCTCAGGATTTATCAAAAAAATCAGAAGTAAATTTCATAAAAAGAAATAACCGCATATCATAGAAAGGCATACCCAAAACAGTTCAGCTGTCACTAATTTTATTGTATACAGTAGCAACTTGTTCCTAGTCTATGCAAAACCAAAAATGGTATCAATAGGCGACATCTGTCGCAATCAATTAGGATATAATAAAGAAAGTTTGAGGAATATTTATGGCTAATTATCGAATGTCTGCCCCTTGTCACTTTGGGCTGGAAAGTGTGCTGTCCGGTGAATTAAAAGCCCTTGGCGCATCGGATGTCAAAGCAGAGGATGGCAAGGTTTTCTTTACTGGTGACGAACATATTTTAGTTCGTGCAAACCTCTGTTTGCGCACCGCGGAGCGTGTTTTAATCGAACTGGCATCCTTCCCGGTTTACAGCTTTGAGGATCTGTTCCAAGGTGTTTCAAAGATTCCGTTGGAAGATTTTATTGCCAGCAAGGATGCATTCCCAGTAAAAGGCTGGTCCTTAAAATCCAAACTGGCATCCGTTCCGGACTGTCAGAAAATCATCAAAAAAGCAGCGGTAGAACGCCTGAAAAAAGCATACCATGTTGAATGGTTTGCCGAAACCGGACCAGTACACCAACTGCAATTCTCGATCATGAACGATAAAGCATCCATTATGCTGGACACCTCTGGTGTCGGACTGCACAAGCGCGGCTATCGTCCAAGTGCAAACGAAGCACCAATCAAGGAAACCTTAGCGGCAGGTATCATCGACCTCGCTGGCATCTATGGTGGCTGTAATGCAACAGTATTCGACCCGATGTGTGGCTCTGGTACCTTCTTAATCGAATCCGCATTAAAGGCACTTCAGATTCCGCCGGGGATCAACCGCCGGTTTGCAGCACAGGCATGGGGATTGTTTGATGATAGCGTATGGCAGGAGGAACGCGGCAGAGGGATTGAACGCGTTCGCAAAGACTGCCAGTTCCGTGGTGTTGGCTCAGATATCGACCAGAATGCTGTGTTTATCACCAAAGAAAACGCAAAAAAAGCAGGCGTCTTAAGCCGTCTGTCTGTTGCGACTGGCGATGTTCGGGAATTTGTTCTTCCGGATACCGATACCCGCAGAATCATCCTGTGCAATCCGCCTTACGGCGAGCGTCTTATGGAATTACAAGAAGCGGAACGACTGTACAAACAGATGGGACAAACTTTTAAAAACTTTAACTGTGACATTGCCATCATCTCTCCACATGAACATTTCGAACAGATTTATGGCAGAAGAGCCGATAAACGCCGCAAGTTATATAACGGCATGATTAAATGCCAGCTTTATATTTACAAAAAGAAATAAAACTGCTTTATGATAGAAAGGAAATCAATATGAAAAACTTGAAAGAAATCTATCAGGACAGATATTCTTATCTGCGCCGCGGCATCAGCCTGTATTCGGCACAGCTCGGCGGCTGGCTGTTCTGTGTGGTTCTGCTGATTTCACTGGCATTCACGCTGAATTACGGCTGGGGCAGATGGATTATGTTCTTTGCACTTGGATTTGCGTACTATGCTACTGTATTTGCAAGCGCATGGGATATGGGATTCCGTGACTCCAATCGCGTTAAATTTGGACATATACAAAAAAGCTATGCTACTGGATTCAAAATTGGTGCCATCGGCAATATCTTCTGGTGGGTCATGATTCTATCCATGTTTATTGCAAAGCTTGGCTATGGCTACAATATTCTGATTATCTTCAAATGGCTGGCACCACCAGTGTGGCCGGTTATCAATATGATGTGCGATTCAATGTACCTGTTTAACTTTGACTGGTGGATGCTGCTTGTTATCCTGATTGCAGGCAGCATGATTACCGTCATTTCGGGTGTCTCCTATATTTTAGGCTATAACGAAATCATTCCAATGCATAAGTTGATGTATACCAAGAGCAAGAAGGCACAGAACGATGAATCCTTCTACGACCCACGTTTCAAGAAATGAGGATGTAATTTTGAGTAAATCCATAAAAAATAAAAACAGCTGTCCTGCTTTCAAAACCATGATTGGCGGTCAGGCGGTTATAGAAGGCGTCATGATGCGCGGCAAAACCCATGCCGCTATTTCGGTGCGCAAAGAGGACGGCACCATTGCCTCCGAAACATGGGAACTAAAGGACAGCAAAATCCTATCTGCTGTTAAAAAAATCCCGATTATCCGTGGCGTGGTCAGCTTTATTTCCAGCCTTGTCACTGGATATCAGAGCTTAAATAAATCGGTCGAACTCTCTGGCATGACCGATGATTTAGAGCCAGAAAGCAAATTTGAGAAGTGGCTGACTGACCATTTCGGCAATAAATTAACCAAATTTATCATGATATTTGCAACTGTCGTAGGCGTCGCAGCCTCCATGTTCTTATTTATGTATCTTCCGTCGCTGATTGCTTCGATCCTTGGCCAATGGATTGATCTTACCAAATACGGCAGCGTGATCGAGGGTATCATCAAAATTGCTATTTTCGTCCTGTACATGTTATTAGTTTCCCAGCTGAAAGATATTAAGCGCACCTTCTCCTATCATGGAGCAGAACATAAAACGATCTTCTGCTATGAAGCCGGCGAGGACTTAACCGTTGAAAATGTCAGAAAATTCAAACGCTTCCATCCGCGCTGCGGAACCAGCTTCTTGATTATCACTTTGATTATCAGTGTCATTGCCTTTTCGGTTGTTACATGGTCCAGTCCGCTTCTGCGTGTACTGATTAAATTTCTGATGCTTCCGCTGGTCATGGGACTTTCGTATGAAATAATTCGTCTTGCTGGAAAATATGACAATTGGTTTACCCATATTCTTTCCGCACCGGGTATGTGGATGCAGCATTTAACCACCAACGAGCCAGATGACTCAATGCTCGAGGTCGCAATCTCTGCTATTAAACCGGTTCTGCCAGAAAACCGCGAGGATTCCAAGTGGTAACTGCAAAACAAAAACAAAAAGAAATTTCCGCCCTACTTGCACAAAATGGCATAGAGGAGGCGGAATATGAGGCAAAACTACTGATCGAATCGGTCAGCAGCCTATCCAATATGCAAATTTTAATGGGTGACCCGTTCCCGGAAAATAAGCTTCTAACGCTGCAATCCTTGATTCAACGGCGTTTAATCGGTGTTCCAGTGCAATATTTACTAGGCCAATGGGAATTCTACGGCCTTGATTTTGCAGTCGGTGAAGGGGTTTTAATTCCGCGTCAGGATACTGAAATCTTGGTGGAAACAGCACTATCCCATCTACAAAAAGCAAACAGTCCAGTTTATCTGGATTTATGTTCTGGAACTGGATGTATCCCAATTGCGATCGGGGAAAACCTGAAAATTAAAACAGCATACGCCATAGAATACTCTGAAAAAGCGTATGCCTATTTAACCCAAAATATCACCTCTCATCATGCAGATTATCTCATTCCAAAGCTCGCGGATGCGCTGTGTGCAGATACAATCGAGCAATTTTCAGATGAAACATTTGATTGCATCACATCCAATCCGCCATATTTGAATGAAGCAGATATGCAAAATTTGCAGAAAGAGGTTTGTTTTGAACCGAAAGATGCCCTATATGCACCAGAAAACGGCTTGTTTTTCTACCGTTTTATACCGAAACTGTGGAGTCCCAAATTAAAGCCAGGTGGTATGCTGGCTTTCGAAGTTGGTATTCATCAGGCAGAATCTGTAAAACAGCTGATGCAGCAAAATGGATTTACTGATATTCAAACTGCCAATGATCTTGCAGGTATTGCAAGAGTCGTATATGGATATAAAAAATAATAATTTATCCGGACAGCATAAAACTGCCCGGATATTTTTGTGGCTTTTCGTTATTCAAGGCTAACTTCTTATTGCTAATTTTTCCAGACTTGTGCCCTGTTGCCACAATCCGTTATAAATGCGTGTACATTTATCAAATTGTGCAAACCTACGGCGTGCCTGTTGTTCATCGCCATACACTTTCCAACATCCAACGCACTTAGCACATGCTGCCTTATGGTTGATAAACCCACAGACATCATCTGGCGGATATCCCAGAAACAGTCCGATCTCATGTGGAAATTCTTTCGACTGGCGTAACCTTTCCATCAAATGGATGATACACCCATCACATTCATCCGGGTATCCGTTTGCCGAAAGTAAACGGTGTGCCGTCTCATTTTTTATATCCCTTTCCAGATATGCTGGGCGATATAGATAAGCAAGCATACGCCCCTTGCACATCCGTAACGGTAGCAATCGCAAACCTTTGGGAACCAGTCGTTTGTTCATCCCTCTCATCCATTTGAATGCCTCAACAGTAGAATCACAGGCAAATGAAAACATATTTCCTGTCTTAAGTCCTGCCAAAGTCGGGGAACAGTTTTGTATCAGCATCTGTTCAGACATGAGCGTGTTCCTCTAAAATTCCTTTCAATGCAGACATCGAACTGCTATGGCTGCGCACAACCTTTGTTTTATCCGATCTTGTGCTGCAAAGTGCTGTGCGCACCATCTTATGAGAAACAGTACTGGTAAACAGCACCAGTAGATCTGGACTTCCAAGACATTTGATTTCCCCTGTCATCTTCGGATACACCTTTGCTTTGCAGCTAAAAGATTTACATATATCCTTATATTGACGCACCATACATTCATTTCCACCTACAATTACAACACTCATTGATAGACATCTCCTCTCAGTTATACATGACTAACTAAAATATTAAAATTAAATCCGCTTTCACGGATAATCATTTACACATGTTAGCTGTAACTAACTCAAGTATAGTATATCACATCTTACCGTACTTGTCAATCATTATATATAGGAAAATCTATATATTTTATGATTCTACATCAAATAAAAGCAAAAATCCGCCCGTCAATAAGACAGGCGGATAAAATAATCATAATAGATTACTTAGTAAAGTACTCAACGCCGGAAAGGAAGATCTGCTGATCTTTTTCGCCCGGAACATTTTTACAGATACCAGTGCCAATACGCTCACTGTGAGCCATCTTGCCGAGTACACGGCCATCCGGAGAAGTGATACCCTCGATTGCCATTAAGGAACCGTTCGGATTGTAGCGTACATTATCTGTCGGATGATCAGCCAAATCAACATACTGGGTTGCAATCTGACCATTGTCGATTAAGTGGCGCAGTTGAGATTTCTCAGCAACAAATCGACCCTCACCGTGAGAGATCGGAACGGTGTAAACATCGCCAACATTGGTATTGTACAACCACGGAGATTTGTTGGAGCAGATGCGGGTACGAACCATCATCGACTGATGACGGGAAATCTTGTTGAAGGTCAAGGTCGGAGCATCATCTGCCATGTCAACAATCTTGCCATACGGAACAAGACCTAATTTAATCAGCGCCTGGAAGCCGTTACAGATACCAAGTGCCAGACCGTCACGGTTTTCCAGCAGGTTGGAAATTGCCTCACGGATCACCGGAGTTTTTAAGAAGGAGCAGATAAACTTACCAGAGCCATCCGGTTCGTCACCGCCAGAGAAGCCGCCCGGAACCATTAAAATCTGGGAGTTGTTTAACAGCGATGCAAACTCGTTTGCGGATTCAACGATTGCCGCAGAGGTCAGGTTGTTAATAACAAAGATTTCCGGTTTTGCGCCTGCGCGCTCGAATACGCGTGCAGTATCATACTCGCAGTTAGTACCTGGGAATACTGGAATCAGAACTCTCGGTTTTGCAATCTTAATCGGAGAGGAAATGCGTTCACTATCTTTGATATGGGTACTGATGGTATTGATAACCTCATGTGTATTGTATTTCTCACTGTGATATGGGAATACTGACTCGAGTGTTTCCTCATAACCTTTCTGTAAATCACGCACCTGAATGATCTGCTCATTGTTGATTGCAATGATATATTTAGAAGTGGTGCGACCCAGAACAACCATATCCTTGGTTACTTTATCCGGGTTGTTTAACTCCAGTACAAAACCACCATATACCGGATTGAACAGAACCTTGTTATCCGGCTGGTTGGTCATAATCATACCAATATGATTGCCCATGGTCATTTTTGCAATTGCCTCAGCAACACCGCCGCGGGACAGGGTGGAACAAGCGTTGACATATCCATGGCGGATCAGACGCTGAACGGTATCAAATACTTCTTTGATGCTGTCAAAATCCGGGATGCCATTTTCATTGTATTTCGGCAGAATCATAGCAACAGTTGAACTTGCCTGTTTAAATTCTGGAGAAACAATTCTTTCTTCCGGAGCAACCGATACTGCAAAGGATACCAGAGTCGGCGGAACATCAATCTGCTCAAAGGTACCAGACATTGAGTCCTTACCACCAATAGAGCCGATTCCCAGTTCCCACTGTGCTTTTAAGCTACCCAGCAGAGAGGCCATCGGTTTACCCCAGCGTTTCGGATCACCTTTGGTTCTCTCAAAATACTCCTGGAAGGTCAGCCAGCTCTGATGATAATCACCACCGGTTGCAACTAATTTTGCAACAGACTCGATTACTGCATACATCGCACCATGATATGGGCTCTGTTTGGAAACTGCCGGGTTAAAGCCCCATGCCATTAAAGAACAGGTATTGGTCTGACCATGCAGAACCGGAATCTTTGCAGCCATAGCCTGGGTTGGGGTCAGCTGATGTTCACCACCAAACGGCATCAATACGGTGCCTGCACCAATAGAAGCATCAAAACGCTCAGATAAGCCTTTCTGAGAAGCAATGTTAATATCAGACAGATGTGCCATCCAGTCAGCCTCGGTGTTTTTACGATCAAATTCTGCCTGTAACGGAGCGACTTCTGGAATCACAATATCGGTAGTTTTTGGTGCACCGTTGGAATTTAAGAATTCACGGGAAAGATCAACGATAACGGTATCTCTCCAGGTCATGGTCAAACGCGGTTCCTCTGTGACATAAGCAACTTCAACACCTGCTAAATTCTCTTTGGATGCCAGTTCAATAAATTTATCAACATTTTCTGCAGCAACAACACATGCCATTCTCTCCTGAGATTCGGAGATAGCAAGTTCAGTGCCGTCTAAACCGTCATATTTTTTCGGAACTTTATCCAGATTGATGCGCAGACCGTCTGCCAGTTCACCAATTGCAACCGAAACACCACCTGCACCAAAGTCATTGCAGCGTTTAATCAACTGGGTAACTTCCGGATTGCGGAATAATCTCTGTAATTTTCTTTCTTCTGGAGCATTACCCTTCTGAACCTCAGCACCACAGCTCTCCAAAGAGTCTAAAGTATGAGATTTGGAAGAACCAGTAGCACCGCCACAGCCGTCACGGCCGGTTTTTCCGCCGAGCAGCACGATCTTGTCACCTGCACTTGGAACCAGACGGATAACATTCTCTGCTGGAGCTGCACCAACAACCGCACCGATCTCCATGCGTTTTGCCACATAGCCGTCATCATAGATTTCCGATACCTGACCAGTCGCTAAACCAATCTGATTACCGTAGGAACTGTATCCGCTTGCTGCACCAGTGGTGATTTTCTTCTGTGGCAGTTTACCCTCGATGGTCTCGCTAATTGGAGTCAGCGGATTGCCTGCACCGGTAACACGCATTGCCTGATATACATAGGAACGACCAGACAGTGGGTCACGGATTGCACCGCCCAAACAGGTAGCTGCGCCACCAAAAGGCTCGATCTCGGTTGGATGGTTGTGCGTCTCGTTTTTGAACATCAACAGCCAATCCTGTTCCTCGCCATCAACATTGACTTTGATTTTAACAGAGCAGGCATTAATTTCTTCAGACTCGTCCATATCGGTCAGTTTTCCCTGTGCTTTGAGCCATTTTGCACCAATGGTAGCCATATCCATCAGGGTAACTGGTTTGTCTTTGCGACCACTATACAGTTTTTCGCGCACCAGATGATATTCCTGGAACATCTTCTCAATTTCCGGATCATGAATATCAACATTGTCAATATGGGTTAAGAAGGTGGTATGACGGCAGTGGTCAGACCAGTAAGTATCGATCATACGGATTTCGGTGATAGACGGGTCACGATGCTCGGTATCACGGAAATATTTCTGACAGAATGCAATGTCATCCTCATCCATTGCAAGGCCATATTCTTTAACGAATGCAGAGAGGCCTGCCTCATCCAGTTCAATGAATCCGGTTAAGATTTTAACCATATCCGGCGTTTCATATACAGCATCCAGACTTTCCAAACGATCAAAAGACGCTTCACGGCTCTCAACCGGATTGATAAGATAATTTTTAATTTTCTGAACATCATCAGCAGTTAAATTTTCGCCGGAAAGAATTACAATTCTTGCATTGCGAACGGTCGGACGATTGCCCTGAAGCAGAAGCTGTAAACACTGCTCACAGGAGTCTGCACGCTGGTCAAACTGACCCGGCAGGTATTCCATTGCAAACATATACTCATGCTCACCAGTCTCCGGCAGCTCGGTGTAGGTCAAGTCTACGCTCGGCTCGGAAAATACATTGCTGACCGCTAACGCAAACTGATCTTCTGTTAACCCTTCTACATCGTAGCGGTTGATGAAGCGCAGGCTTTGCAGTGCATGCATTTGCAGCGAAGTTTTGATGTCACTACACATACTGTCTGCCTGTGCAGCATAAGCGGTTTTCTTCTCGACATAAATACGAAAAACTGACATAATCTTTGGCTCCTTTGTGTGCAAAGGTCGTTTTTAACGCTTTGCGGATTTATTATTACCCAGACTTGTGTCCGGCAAGAGCAAACAGCTCTTAGCCGTGCGATATATGCGAAAAGGCGCTGGAAATACCATTGCCTTTATAGCCGTTTGTTTATTCATTTACCGGCACGCCGATAGCGTGTCCGTTTGCAATACCGGTTAATTTGCAGGTAAGGATTCTACCTTTTAATGTATCTTTGTCCGTATCCGGGGAAAAATCAATATAAACCGGTGTATAGTTACAGGTATAGCCTTCCGCACGCAGCGAAACTGGCGTTTCTATAAAATGGGATTCCAGCAGAACCTGTCCAACCGTTCCCACCTGCGTTTCCAAAAACGCCTGCTCGTTTTCATGCTTAACGGTAAGCATCTCATCGGTTCGCTTTGCCTTGATCTGTGGAGAAAGCTGCGGCAGTTTAGCAGCCGCTGTTCCCTCTCTTGGAGAATATTCAAAGACATGCATCTGCGACAATTTAATATCCTTTGCAAACTGCATCGACTCAATATGCTCCTCATCGGTTTCACCTGGGAAACCTGTCATAATATCCGTAGTGATTGACGCATTTTCAAAACAGTCGCGGATATCATTCACAATGCGTGCATATTCTGCTTTATCATAATGACGGTTCATGCGCTTTAACACGCCGTCACTTCCGCTTTGCAGCGAAAGATGGAACTGCGGACAAAACTGCGGCAGTGCAGCCATGCGCTCTAAATCCTGGTGGGTTAAAAGTTCTGGCTCAAGAGAACCCAGACGAACTCGTTTTACCCCCGGCAGACTACAACACGCTTCCACCGCGTCAATCAGACGCAACCCCAAATCCTGACCGTAGGAACTCAAATTGATGCCAACCAACACGATTTCCTGATAACCGGAAGCCGCCAGCTGCGCCACTTCGGTTTTCAGTTCTGTAATTGGCTTACTTCTGACCCTACCTCTTGCATACGGAATAATGCAGTAGGAACAGAATCGGTTACAGCCATCCTCAATTTTGACAAATGCACGGGTTTTATGTGCAAAGAACGGAATCTGCAACGATTCGAATTTCTCGTCATTTGTGTGTTCATCAATCTGTACAATTTTCCCGCCAGCTGTCAGCACCTGCTCCACTAGGGGAAGCATGATTTTTCGCTGTGTATTGCCACACAAAATATCCCAGCCGTCAAGCTCTTTCGCCTTATCGGGAAACGCCTGTACAAAACAGCCGGTCAGGGCGATAACAGCATTCGGATTTTCCCGGCGACAGCGGTGCAAAATCTGTCTGGTTTTCTTGTCACCCGTTGAGGTAACCGTACAGGAATTGATAATATAAACATCCGAAGGTTTTTCGGGTTTATCCTCCCTGTCAACACAGGTGTATCCCACTTTGGCAAACTGGGCAGCCATCAGATCACTCTCATATAGATTGACCTTACATCCCAGTGTCACAAAGCAGACCTGCCTTGCTGCGGAAGAATCCGCGTTATTATGAATCATTTTCAATACCTTTTTACCATATATTTTTCGAATAAAGTTGTTTTTTGAAAGAATTTGTCAATAAATTATCCTGATTTGTGGATAAATGGGTTGACATTTTCCTGTAAATTTGTTATATTTAAAGAGTAGGGGCAATGTGCATGTTGCGGATGTACTTGCAAAACCTGCAAAACGACAGTTACCGCAACAAAAAGTCTGCAATCCGGCAGATATTTCTATGCGGCTTTTCTTATTAGAATGGAGGTATCACTGACATCAAACAGGTAACAATTCAGCTTAGCACCATTAGCGATACAAAAAAATTTGTAAATGCTGTATCGCATTATGACTACGACATCGACTTAATTTCTGGGCGCTATGTTGTGGACGCAAAATCTATTATGGGCATTTTCAGTATGGATATTTCCAAACCGATCACCATGGTCGCACAAACAGACGATGCCGATGCACTCTTAGCAGAAATTGCAGAGTTTATCGTGTCATAATAATGGGGTATATGCCCCACACAGAAACACCCTTCTATCAAGGTTCGGGACTCCCTCCCCGGATTTTGGAAGAAGGGTGCTTTTTCTTATTCTTAAAATATTACTGCTCGTTCTCGATTGCAGTGATCTGATCGACTCTTCTCTGGTGTCTGCCACCCTCAAACTCAGTGTTTAAGAACACATCCAGAAGCTCACATGCGCTGCCCGGACCGATTACTCTACCGCCAAAGCAGATGATATTTGCGTCATTGTGCAAACGTGTATATTTTGCACTAAAATAGTCATTACAAAGTGCTGCACGAACGCCTTTGATCTTGTTGGCAGCCATCGAAATGCCGATACCAGTGCCGCAGACCAAAACGCCTTTTTCATACTCGCCAGAAACAACGGCAGTACCGACCTCTTTTGCAACAGCCGGATAGTCAACGCTGTTTTCATCATAGCAGCCGAAATCCTTATATGCTACACCAATGTTGTCCAAGTGTGCCATTAATTCTTTTTTTAATGCGAAACCACCGTGATCAGAACCGATTGCTATCATTTTATTTCCTCTTTCTTTTCCTGATTTTGTTTTTGTAACCGCTCAAGACGCTCTCTCTGCGCCTGCGGAAGTCTGATGTATACCGGCATCAATTCCTTAGCCGGAATCTCCAAACCCTCACATACTGCATAAAACGCCGCCAATCCGGTGCCGTATGCCTGCTGTAAGGTATAAGGAGAATGTAATGCTTTGATATTTTGTCTGTCCGGATATTTGTCAAGCACTGTCTGCGCGCCATCACCGATCAGCAAAATCTCTTTTGCGCCATATGCGTCAAATAGTTCGCCCATCTCAGAAATATGAACCGCCATATCCTCACTGAGACGATTGACTTTGCCATTTTCACAGACAAAAAATGCACAATATGCATCATCCCGTCTAGCGTCGGTCACAGCACATAAAATCTCGTTGCGATCTGTATGATTATAACAAAGTGCCAGAAGTGAAGAAATGCCTGCAGTCGGCTTATTATTGGCAAACGCAAACCCCTTTATGGCGCTGATACCGATGCGCAGTCCGGTAAACGAACCCGGTCCAATGGCCGCAGCAAACAGATCAATATCCTTTAAGGTCATACGGCTGTTTTTTAATAAATCCTGACAGATCGGAAGCAACGTTTCCGAATGAGTAAGCCCAGTATTCAAGCTCACCTGGGTAACCAGTTTATCATCCGACAAAATCGCAGCTGAAACTGCCTTTGCGGAGGTATCTACTGCAAAGATATTCAAAACGCAAGCTCCCTTTCTGAACTGATTTCTATAGTACGGCTGTCCTCGCCGGTTGTTGTAATCGTAATATAAATGGTTTTTTCTGGAAGAACATCCTCAATATTCTCGCTCCATTCAATCGCCAGAATACCACCGCTTTCCAAATAATCATCATATCCGGTCGCATATAAATCGTCGCTGTCTGCAATGCGGTACATGTCAAAATGATACAGCGGAATTTCTCCCGGATATTCATGCACCAGCGCAAAAGTTGGGCTACATACCTCACCTTTGCAGTGCAAACCTTGGGCAAGCCCACGGGTAAAAGCCGTCTTTCCGGCACCTAAATTTCCCCGGTATGCAATGACATCCCCCGCCTTTAAGCAGTGTGCAAAACGCTTGGCCAGTGCAACCGTTTCCTCAACCGATGCCGTTTGTAAAGTCACATTCAAAAGAACAACTCCTCCCCCATCATAATACAGTCTTATTATACCTTATTTTTCACGCTTCTGTCAATAGTTACATGCCTTGCAGACAGGACTGTCGATAAAATTCATCACATTCACAGCAAACGATTGCTTTTTGAGCAGATTTTCCCCAAAAAAGACAAGAACTTTAAATTACTCCATTTTCTTGCTTTTCAGTCTGGCATATGTGCAACTGCTCTAACATATAATACGCTATCCCCCACAATAAAGGAGCGTATCTATGAAAATAACTTGTAGTTTCAATATAGCCCGTCCTGTCAAAACCTTTTTAAGCGGATGGCTGATCCTTTCGGTAATCTTTTTTGGATTTTCCCTGATTTCATCTCCGGATGAACCGATTGCAACCCCACCCCAAACCACCGCGCCATCAAAAACAACACCATCTATCCCATCCGAACCTGAGTGTTCCGATCCACCAATAGAGCCCGCTCCATCTGATCCGGATGTTTCGACGGAGCAGATTCAGTCAACGCCAGATTCCACACAACCGCAAAATCTTCCTGCCAAACCACAACAGGAAGAACAAATCGTTCCTGTCTACTATAATCAAAAGGATGAAAGCTGGAAGGATATTTCTTATGGAAAGGATGATCTGGGCAATTATGGCTGCGGTCCAACTGCCTGCGCCATCATCATCTCCACCTTAACCGAACATAAAGTCACTCCGGCAGATATGGCAGAATGGTCGGTGCAAAACGGCTGCTATATCGAGGGTGGCGGTTCCTATCATATTCTGATTCCACTTGCCTGTAAAAGCTACGGATTAAAAGTAACCGGCTGCACCCAGTCTGATCGGGAAAAGATTCTCTCTGCACTAAAAAATGGTGCACTCTGCGGTGTCATTATGGGGCCGGGGCATTTTACTCAAACCGGACATTTTATTGTGCTATACGGGATAGACGAAAACGGAAAAATCCTGGTATCCGACCCGGCAAACCGCACAAACTGCATCGCATGGGATGCCGACATCATTTTTTCAGAAGCCAAATCCTATGCTGCAAGCGGAGGACCGTTCTGGATTGTCGAAAAACCATAAAGCAAAACCGCCGACTCCATTGGAATCGACGGTAAATTTTTTCTTATTCGGTAACCTGCGGAATTTCATCCAGGCGATAAATGGTATCCTGAGCTGGCTCGCGGGTCATCCATCTGCCATCGGTGAAGTCCGGAATTGCAACCGGTGCACTGCCCAAAGCAATCGACTGCTCACTCAGTGTGGTAATGCACATCCATGCAGCTGCATCATATACATCGATTGGCGGCGGGGTCTGTCTTGCAACACTCTCAACAAATGCGGACAGAACCAGATAGTCCATGCCATCATGACCGCCTACTAAGCCGTCTTTCTGGTATTTAACCCACAACGGATGCTCATATTTCTCAAAATATGGATCAAACGGCTCCCACTCATGTGCTTTCGGACTAACACCCTCTAAATAAATGGAGTTATTGATCTCCATCCAGATGCCACGGGTTCCTTGTACTCTACCACCACGGGAATACGGACGCGGTAAGCTGGTATCCAGACGCAGCGAAATGGTTTCGCCGTTTGCGCATTTGATCATGGTGGTAACCACATCGCCCTGATTGAACACGGTCTGAGCAGTCGGATCTTCCTCACCTTTATTGCGGACAATCCAGTCGTGCAGGCCGCGAGATTTGCTTGCCATCGAAACCAAGGACAGCATACGGTTGCCACGGTTGATGTTTAGGTGCTTTGCAATCGGACCCAGTTCATGAGTAGGATAGTTTTCACCGTTACGGAAACGGTAATGGTCATAGCGGTAATGACGGTTCTCAATGCCACAGGATATCTCATCACGCAGATCATGCTCATACCCGCCTTCGCAGTGGATAATTTCGCCAAATACGCCCTGCTTGATCATATTTAGAACTGCCATCTCATATCTACCATAGCAGCAGTTTTCCAACAGCATACACGGTACACCAGTATCCTCACTGGTGTGTACGAGCTTCCAGCAGTTCTCGATCGAAGTAGCACCACCAACTTCCATTGCAACGCGTTTACCTGCTTTCATGGTAGCAACAGCAATCTCAATATGGCTGGTCCAAGAGGTGAATACCACGACAGCTTCTACTTCCGGATTTGCAATTACCTCATGATAATTTGTAGTGCCGGTGCAGTTCCACGCTTTTCTGGTTTCATCAGAATTGATTTTTTCTAGACCTTTCTCTACTCTGTCCTCATAAAGATCACAGATCATTTTGATTTCTACATTTTTAATGCAGAATAATGTGTCCAAAAGACCATTGCCACGACCACCTAAGCCAACGACACCTAATTTAACAGTTCTATCCATAACTGCCCTCCTTAATAATTACGGACTACCCCGACCACTTTTCCAAGCAATTCCAGATGATCACAGATAATCGGCTGATAAATTGGATTTTCCGGCTGCAAACGGTAATGGTTCTCCTCTTTATAGAAGCGCTTGACAGTCGCTTGACTGCCGCCTAAAAGTGCTACTACGATATCCCCGTTCTCTGCATAACTGCATTTCCGTACAATCACAATATCGTTATTTAATATTGCCGCATCTTTCATACTGTCTCCTTGCACACGCAGTGCAAATAAACTGCCCGGCTCTTCTCCCGGTTTTGCCGGAAACGAAACATAACCTTCGATATTCTCAATCGCCGTGATTGGCTCGCCTGCTGTTACAACACCAACAAGCGGAACCGAACAGGTATCACGGCCGACAATTCTCAAAGCACGGTTGCGGTTTTCCTGTTTCTCGATGAGTCCCATCCTGCACAGCTCTGAAATCAGCCGGTGCCCCATTGAAGTGGACTTCAGACCGAATTGATCACAGATTTCCCGCACACTTGGCACATAATCTTCATCTGCACGACGCAGGATATACTCATAAATATCGGTAAGCAGCTGTTTATGTTCTGTCATGTCGACTCATCTCCTTTTACAGTATACTATAAAATAACATTCCAGTCCATTTAAAAATTGCTTTTTATTTATGTAAAATTGCGTTTTATCATTCATCCAGCTGCATTGTACGCATCAGTTCTGGAATATTATGATCCTTAGACAGTACCAGCAACACATCGTTATCAAACAGCTTGGTATTACCGCGCGGAATGATTAACCGGTCATCTCTTGTAATCGAAATAATGATGCTATCTTGTGGCAGCTTCAGATCAGAAAGGGTGGTTCCAGATAATTTGTAGTGATCTGGCAGGGTGATTTCCTGAATAGACGCGTCCACTCCGACCTCAATCAGTTCTTTGATACGGGATGTATTTACCTCACGCTCTAGGATTTTAACAAAGCTGTCGGTATTGGAAATGGCGGTACCCACCCCCAATTTCTGAAAAATAGCAGTATTCTTCGGGTCGTTGACCTTCGCAACTACCTTTTTCTTATGGAATACCTCAGTAGCCAGCTGACAGCAGACCAAATTATTTTCATCCGATCCGGTTAGTGCAATTACGGTGTCCATCTTGTCAATCTGCGCACTTTCCAGCGTTTCAATGTCGGTTCCATCACCACAATAAACCGGAAAATCAAAATGATTTGCCACTTTTTGCGCAACAACCGGGTCTTTTTCGATTAGATACGGCTCATATCCACGCTCCAACATCGTTTTCGTCAGATAATATCCAACCTTACCGCCACCGACAATCAATATCTTCATATCAGGATTCCTCCAATATCAGTCTACATTCATTCCAATCAGCAAAGTATCCCCTTTGTGAATGGTTAACTTCTGTCCCTTTAGGATGTGCATCTCGCCATCCTGCTGTAAAACACCGAATAAAAAATGACGCTCTGATAAATCCACCAATGACACATCACATTCCCAGACCTGTTTGGGTGCCTCCACTTCATAAAACTGCACCGCATGACTTCCGAATTTCACCTTCTGCGCTGTCTGCTTTTCCACCAGAATATCCAATGCAGCAGCTGCGTTAAGATTGGTCGGACAGAAGGTCTGTAAACCGAGTCGAGAATAAATTTCCTCCTGCTGTGGATCATAAATACGAGTCAGGACATTTTCTACCCCGAAAATCTCTTTGGCAATCTGAGCCACCATGATATTGACATTATCCTCCGGACAAAGTGCTGCCAGCGCATCACAGTTTTCGATGCCCGCTTTTTTTAAAGTATCCTGATCAATCGATGTTCCCAAAGTGATATTACCCGGAAAATCCGAACCCAGACGCTTTAAATTTTCCTCATGATCATCAATCACTGAAACATCATGGCCATCTTCCACCAGAATCTTTGCCAGTCGCATACCGACCTTACCACAGCCAACAATCAGTACATTCATATGTCTGTTCCCCCCTTTATTTGGAGTAAAATTTTTCGCAAAAAGGCACACCACGCGGTATGCCTTAATTTTCTGTCTATTTAAAATATTAGTCGTCAGATTCCTCTGATTCATCCGAAGAATCGGTAAAAGAGAAGATATCCTCCGAATTTACCTTTTGAGCTTTTGCAACATAAATCGTAATCGTTTCTGGATTTTCAATATCGATCTTGCTTCCAGCCGATCGGGAAAGTTCTACCACCTTACCCTCTGCAAAATCGTTGGTTTCCACCTGTTCAATCTTGCTTTGAATACCCGCAGCAGACAATTCAGCCGCATATGCTTCACCCGTTTTACGCTTACCCATTCCATCGGTAATAGCCGGTAGAACAAAATACTTGCTTCCCTTGCTGACTAAAAACTCCATATTCTCCCCTTTCGGGACAATGGTTCCTTTTGCAATGCTCTGTTCTATAATCTGTCCTTTTTCCACCGAGTCATTGTATTCATATACAGCAGTGAATTTATAAAGTGAAGCGTAGACCGCATTATCCTCAATGTCCGAATAATATCTGCCTACAAAATTCTCTACCTCAAATCCTCCTTTGCTGGAGACCGGTTTCGATGAGGGTGCGCTGCTCTGCGATTCCTTACTTTCTCGATCGAATGAAGAAGTTTGATAGGAAATACCATCTGCCAAACTAATATTTCCATCAGTTGCCTTATCATCACCGCCAAGCAACAGCATATAGATCATAATAAATAAGGCCAAAATAATCGGAAGTGAGATCAGCAGTACTAACAATGCAACCGGCACTTTTGGTTTTTTCATTGGTTCTTTCATTTCTCTATCCTGAATCCATTTTTTCTCTTTCTTTTCAGGTGTTACACCAACTGCTGGAATTACAATGGTCTTATCTGCCACCGGCGAAGCCTTCGGAAGCTGGTCGGTGGCCTGCTCATTGTAAAGATGGAACAGCAAGCTTTTAAAAGTCTGCGTTCTAGTTTCCGGATTTGGGTCAAGACCCAGAATAATTGCCTTGGATACGGCATCTGGAATGTCCGAATTGAGTTCCTTCGGAGCAGTCAACACATCCGAAATGGCACGAGAATTGGCTTTCGGCACCATCGTTCCAGTTAAAACACGGTAAAGCATCGCACAAAAGGCGTACACATCGGTCCACTCACCAATTGCACCGTCTACTATATACTGCTCTGGTGCAGAATAACCGGCGTACAACTCGTGCTGCATCTGTGAGCCGACACATCTTGCCTGCGGAATCACAAAATGATGCAGTTTCACTTTTCCCTTTTCATCCACAGTGATATTTTCTGGACAAACACCGCAATGATGAATGCTGGCATTGTTTAAGCCCGATAAACCATATAACAGTGGGGTCAGCAGAAATTCAGCCTGTTTCCAGGAAAGCACATCGAAATACTCATCCAAGTATTGTTGCAGGGTGCGTTTTCCAGTTTCCACCTCTATAACCGCATATGCTGTATCGTTTTCATCAAACACATCCTGACAAGGTGCAATACAGTTAGTGGTACCCATATTTTTTAATTTTTGATGTAGCGTGATAAAAGCAGAAATCCATTCTAAACATTCCGCCTCATCCTCAGGAGCAACCTGTACTGTTATTTTGTCCTCTGCACGGATTGCCTTCCCTTTCGGGAAAAATTCGCGGATAAAAACCGGTTTGTTTGACAGCATGTCAAACGCAGAATAGGTGTATCCTTCTCCGTTGGACACCGTCACAGCACCGATCAAATATCGCTGTGCCAGTATGGTCGAAACCGCAAGTGCAGGTGATTCATTACTTACCGAAAGCGGTTTTCCGCATTTCGGACAAAGTCCCTGCGTCTGCTCGGTCAGACACATACAATTCATACATCTTGTCTGCATATAATACCATTGAAGTGATAAAGGAAAGCCCTGTACACTTCATCCTTTCATTCATAAACTTCTATGCCATCTAAAAAGTAAAATACGAACTTGAAGTCTTTTACATATGCTCATGTATTTTATATTGTACCACATTTTGCATTATTTTGCAATGCTATACCATTTTGTAACCTTTATTTTTTCAACAAATTGTCTGAATCAAATCATTTAGGCAAAAATAAAATGAAAAATCATAAATTTAAGCCCAGTTTATTTTGTTATAAAATATGTTTCTTTTCAATAATTTTAGTCTGAAATTGTTTATAAAACATATGATCAGATTCATTTTCTATATCAATCACACCAACACAAACTTGCCAAATCGTTTTTATATGCCAAAACAAAAACTCCCACCGAAATCGATGGGAGCCTGCATTTTACTATGGATTAACATTCGCCCTCTTCGTGGCAGCAGCTGGTTTCCAGAGCGGAAAACAGCTTCGGATTGTAGGAGATACCATTTTTGTCGTAGTAATCTTTTACTGCGGCTTTTACGGCTTCCTCAGCTAAAACGCTACAATGGATTTTATAGCTTGGCAGACCGTCCAGAGCTTCAACAACCGATTTATTGGTCAGTTCCAGTGCTTCTACAACCGATTTGCCTTTGATCATCTCAGTAGCGATCGAGCTGGTTGCAATAGCAGAACCACATCCGAAGGTTTTGAATTTAACATCGGTGATAATGCCTGCATCAATTTTCAGATACATTTTCATGATGTCGCCACATTTTGCATTGCCGACCTCACCAATACCATCAGCATCCTCAATTTCTCCAACATTGCGCGGGTTGCGCAGATGATCCATTACTTTTTCACTGTATAACATATCTATCTCTCTCTTTCTTATCTTGTTGATTACAGAATAAATTCGCGTTTGCCCTTCATCAAATCTTCCCAAACCGGGGAAAAACTTCTTAAATAGGAAACAACCTCTTTGACCGACTGTACGATATAATCCATCTCCTCCATGGTGTTCTCCTCGGTGATGGACAGACGCAGCGAGCCATGCGCAACATCGTGTATTCTGCCAATTGCAAGCAGTACATGGCTCGGATCTAGAGAACCAGATGTACATGCAGAACCACTGGAAGCAGCAATGCCTCTATCATCTAAGAACAGTAGCAGGGACTCACCCTCGATACCTTCAAAGCAGAAGTTTACGGTACCCGGCAGACGGTGTGTTTCGTCACCGTTTAATGCAGAATGCTCAATTTCCTTTAATCCAGAGATTAAGTGGTCACGCATTGCAGCAACTTTTACCATATTTTCATCCATGTTCTGATGAACTTCTTCAAATGCAGCAGCCATTGCAGCGATTGCCGGAATATCCTCAGTACCTGCGCGTTTTCCTTTTTCCTGTGCGCCGCCTTCGATTAAATTGTACAGCGGAATGCCCTTTTTGCAGTACAGAGCGCCGACACCTTTTGGACCGTGAAATTTATGTGCCGAGATGGACAGCATATCGATGTTGTCAGCCTCAACATCTATGTGAAGATGTCCAGCAGCCTGTACAGCATCTGTATGGAACACGACCTTTTTCTCACGACAGATTGCACCGATCTCTTTAATCGGCTGAATGGTTCCGATCTCATTGTTTGCATACATAATGGTAACCAGCGCGGTATCCTCACGAATCGCATCCGCTACATCCTGCGGTCTTACCATACCGTTTTCGTAAACATCCAGATAGGTAACTTCAAAGCCCTGTCTTTCCAGTTTGTATAAGGTATGCAAAACAGCGTGATGCTCAAATTTGCTGGAGATAATGTGTTTTTTGCCTTTTCTTTCACCAAAGGTGGCAGCCGAGATAATTGCCTGGTTGTCCGCCTCAGATCCGCCGGAAGTAAAGTAAATCTCACCCGGATTTGCATTCAAGTATTTGGCCATGACAGCGCGTGCATCTTCCAGCACGATTTTAGCATCCTGGCCAACAGAATGCAGGCTTGATGGGTTGCCGTAATGTTTGTGCATGCAGTCAATCTGCACCTCGAGTGCTTTTTCACTCATTTTGGTGGTAGCTGCGTTATCTGCATATATATATTTCATGTGATTTCACCTCATATTTTATTTTTGCAGTTTCATTATAACACTCAATTCCTATGCTGTCAATAGGCTTATGGCATAAAATATACTAAATTAGTATATTTTATATTTTTTACATAAATTCATGATTAAATCATCTATTTTAACAGCAGAAAAACAATTAGAGTCACACGAAATAATAGCAGGTTTCCCATGCCGGAATATAACGATGATGCCGCAGATACACCTTATAACTCGGCTGCATCGCCTGAATCTGCAAAGGCAATGCAAATAAATCCTCGTTACGATGATACGCCGATACCATCAACCGTGGACGATATGTCACAATCGTCTTTTCACAGCCCATGAGAGCTTCGCGCTCCGCACCCTCAACATCCAGTTTGATCACATCCGCGCGTTGACCTGCAAGCAGATCATCCACCGCGCAAACCCTGACATCCACCGTCTTTTTTGGCTTATCTAAAGCGTTCAGCTTGCCCGAACGCCCAGTGGTTGCGGCAAACTGCATGACATCCTCATGCGAATGCGCTCCGGCATGTACCGACATGAATTCAGTTTTATCATACTGCTCTTGCAACAGTTCAACCTGCGCACATAGCTTTTTATAGTTTCTGGCATCCGGTTCAAGAGCAATTACCTTTGAACAGTTTCCGCCTAAATGAGTTAAAAACTCGGTAACAGTATCACCATTATATGCCCCCAAGTCCACATACACATCCGAATTCTGCGGCTGAATTAGATTTTCATACACCTCATCCATGTCGGTTGTGCAGCGGTCAAGATATTCCACCTTTCCAGTGCATTTGTAACAAAGCACATCCCGAAACACCTGTCTTGACTGCTCATCCGCCAGCATATCATAAACCTGCATCAGTTGGGTTTCATGTTCTTTTACATAATTTAGTGTGAATACCCGCCCGCCATCATATACAACTGGTACATCCGGTGCATACAGTTCCTGTTGTGCTGAAATATCTAGAATCACCGGATATAAATCATCTCGAAACGCCGCAAAACAGAGCAGAATGATAAAGCCTTTCGGCTGATACATTGTCTTGACATCCGAGTATTTGTGAATCTGGTAGCCGCAGAAAATTTTATCCCTTGCAAAGTTATCACTCGCAAACACACCCTCTGCTTTTAATCCATGTTGTGCCATAGCATCCATAACTTTGAGTGCACCATCGCCCATACCGTACAGCCAGATTGGACGGGTTTGGGATTTCAGGTATTCCCACAAATCCTGCTCCAATTCTCCGGCTGCAAAGCTGCAGTGACGAGTAAATTCTTTCAAATCCACACGCATATCTTTATCCTTTCCGTTATCAAAAATGTAAGGTTCACGCAAGACATGAACCCTACAAATCATTATTTTACACGCTCGCCCCACAAGGTGCTAACTGCATCACTTGGCATAGCGAGATCACCACGCGGTGACAAGGTAACCGAACCGACCTTAACACCATCTGCCATACAGCTGCGCTTAAACTGCTGATTGAAAAAGCGGCGCATAAAGGTGGAAAGCCAGTGCAGGATGGTGGCCTCATCATAATCACCACCATACACATACTGACACAACCGTTTGATCTTCTCCGGCGAATAGCCACGGCGAACCATGCCGTACAGGAAGAAATCATGCAGTTCATACGGACCAACCAAATCTTCGGTAATCTGTGCAATCTCTCCGTCCTTTGCCGGAAGCAATTCCGGAGATACGGGCGTATCCAGAATATCATACAGCACCTGGGACAGTTCCTTGTCCGAATAGGTGTCGGCATAATACTTAACCACATAACGGATTAGGGTCTTTGGAACCGAAGCGTTGACCGCATACATCGACATATGGTCACCATTATAGGTTGCCCAGCCGAGAGCCAGCTCGGATAGATCGCCGGTACCGACGACCATGCCACCACACTGGTTTGCCACATCCATCAGTATCTGCGTACGTTCTCTTGCCTGTGCGTTTTCAAATACGACATTATGATCATCATAATCGTGACCGATATCGGCAAAATGCTGTTTGACCGACTCTTTGATGTCAATGGTTTTTAAAGTAACACCCAGACGCTCGCACATTACCTCCGCATTGCCTTTGGTGCGTGCGGTCGTGCCAAAACACGGCATAGTAACCGCAATAATATCCTTTCGGTCGCGCTTTAACGCATCCATGGCGTGTACCATGACAAGCAAAGCCAAACAGGAGTCGAGTCCGCCTGAAATGCCAACAACCACCGTTTGGGAATGGGTGTGAACAATGCGTTTCTGTAAACCTGCCGACTGCATGGCAAGTACAACCTCACAGCGTTCAGTGCGTTTGGATTCATCCTGCGGCACAAACGGATTCTTGGCATATCTACGAGTTAAGGTTGTTTGCTCGACTGGAATATGCAGATACTGCATGACATAACCGCTATCGTCAATCTCCTCATACAGTTCATTCTTTCTGCGATCAAACATTATCTGCTTGACATCAATTTCCGAAATGGTCATTTCATTTGCAAACAGCCTGCTCTCTGCCAAAACCACGCCGCTTTCAGCAATCAGATTTTGACCGCCAAACACCAAATCGGTGGTAGATTCACCATTTCCTGCTTCCGCACTGACATAGCCACAGAACAGTTTCGCTGACTGCGTGCTGACCAGCTGTCTGCGATAATCAGTTCTGCCAATCTCCTCATTGGATGCTGACAGATGCACCATGATGGTCGCACCTGCCGCAGTGTGATGGATGCTCGGAGAAGCAGCCAACCATAAATCCTCACCAATCTCACAAGCAACAGCAAATTCAGGCATTTCCTCGCATATAAATATCTGGTTGATACTAAAATCAATCGCCCATCCTTCAAATTCTGCTGGAACAGCCTCCTTAAAATCCGCACCTGAGGCAAATACTCTGCGCTGATTTTTATTCAACATACTCTTGGGAATCAGTCCCAATACCCTGCCTTCATATACTGCTGCGGCAACATCATAAATTTTACCACGATACTGGTATGGTAGCCCCACAAAGATCAGCATCTGAAAATCAGCACTCGCCTTTACCACTTCAGACAATGCCTTTTTCGCACCTTCCAGCAATACCTCCTGCAAAAACAGATCACCGCAGGTGCTGCCTGTCAAACCCAGTTCTGGAAACACCAGAACCTTGACCCCTTTTTCTGCCGCTTCTATCATCAAAGCAATGGTCTGCTGTGCATTATATGCAGTATCCGCAACTCGAATCTGCGGGGTGGCTGCCGCAACCTTGACAAAACCGTCTTTCATCCAAAATTCCTCCCGTCAAAGAAAGCGGATGTCGTAAAAACCACATCCGCCATATATTTAGATTTCCTGTAAGTTTAAAATTGCCTGTGCAAAGATTTTTGCATTTAAAACAAGTTCTTCAATTTCAACAAACTCATCTGCGCCGTGCATATGATGGTCAGCCGAGCCTGGGAATTCTGCGCCAAAAGCAACGCCGCCCTCCTCGTGATGCACATAGGTACCACCGCCGATTGCTACACAATAAGCCTCGTTTCCAGTCACATCGTGATAGGTGCGCAATAAGGTCTGTACAAATGCACCGTCACCTGGCGTTTCGTGCGGTTCACTACCATCACCTTCCAGTAAATCAAATCCTTGTGCATTGAGTGCAGCACTGATATGGGTTTCTACCAATTTTACACTGCCGCATACCGGGAAGCGGATATCACATTTTCCCTCTGCTTTTCCGTTTTCCATTGCAAATACCGAGAACGCAAGGGTCAGCGCGCCGGATTTTTCATCCGAAATTGCCAGGTTAACACTCTTACCATCGGTTTCACCATACGGAAACAGGGTGCAGAGATTGCAAATAGCCTCTTTCTCCTGCTTGTTTGCAAGCGGAAGCACACTTAAAAATTTCAGCATACCGGCAACCGCATTATAACCTTTTTCCGGGGTGGAAGCATGCGCACCAGCACCTTTAAATGCGATTTCAACACCGCCATCTATTTCGGTTGCGCAAGCGGTTACTCCCTCCGGCAAAGCGGAGAAATACTCCTCCAGTTGTGACTTTGTCATACCCTCGATGACGCAGCTGGAAAGACCCGGAACCGCATTAACGGTAGCACCGCCCTTTGCATATCGAACTCTCGGTAGTTCCTCAGATACAGCGTATTCTTTGCCAAAATGCGCGCGAAACATACCTTTTTCAATATTAATAACTGGATAGTCACCATCCGGTGTAAATAACATCGGTGGCATTTTGGCATATTTTTTATAGTGCGGAATATCTTCAGAACCGCTTTCTTCATCAGTACCGACAATAAAACGAACCGGTTTCTTTAAAGAAACGCCTGCTTCTTTGAGTGCTTTCATCGCATATAAAACAGCAACTGCCGGACCTTTATCATCAATTGCACCACGGCCGAAAACTTTGCCATCTTTGATAATTCCCTCATGGGATGGCATGGTCCAGCCCGGACCCTCTGGAACAACATCCAAATGACACAGAACACCGATCTGTGGCTCACCTTCGCCTAAATCGGTCACGCCAATGCAGTTATCCATATTCTGATGTGCAAATCCTAAATCATCACAGAGGGAGAAAAACTCCATCAGGGCTTCGTATGGCCCCTGTCCGAATGGTTTATCCGGGAGAGCTTCTCCTCTTGGAGAATATTTTTTGATTAAACGAACGGTGCTTTCTGCTATTTCATCAGCATGGGCATCAATCCAAGAATTGATCTGATATTTGAGTTCCATTTTCTGCTCCTTGAGAATCTATTATTCTGCAAAATATACATTATAAACCAGCTCAGCAAACAGGGAGTTGGACCATGCAAACCACGGACGGGTAAACTGTGCTGGGTCATCTACATGAAAGCCCTCGTGCATAAAACCAGTATCCGCATCGGTTTTTAATACCATATCGATCATCTCCAGTTTTTCTTCTCTGGTAGCTGCGGTTAATCCCTGCATGGACAGTGCAATATGCCAGATATAGTTGTCTGGGGTATGCGGAGAACCGATGCCTTTAGCAACTTTACCCTCAAAGTAGAATGGGTTTTCTTTGCTTAAGATATAGTTTCTAGTGTTCTGATACAGTTTGGAATCCGGTGTAGTGTAGCCTAAATAAGGAACAGAGAGTAAGGACGGAACATTTGCGTCATCCATTAAGGTGTAGTTGCCGAAACCGTCGGTTTCATAAGCAAACATCTCACCGTATACCGGATGACGGTAAATGGCATACTTACGGATACCGTAATCAATCTCGTGACGCAGTTTTTTTGCTTTCTCGTACAGCATCTCATCATGCAGAGCCTCTTTTGCCATCTCCATAATGTAGCCTAAAATAACAACAGCGAACATATTCGACGGTACCAGATAGCCAAAGGTGCAGGCATCATCAGATGGACGGAAGCCGGACCAGGTCATGCCAGTACGGTTAACTGGTAAACCTTTGCCGTCAAACTGTAAGGTTTCGGTTTCTAAGCCATTGCATGCTTTCTCGGAACGAACAAAGCTGTATGGAGAATTTGCATGATCCTGCTCGGTGATAAAAGTGTTGACAACATTCCAGACTGCTTTATGGAATTCTTCGGTGAAGAATTTATCGCTGCCACTGATTTTCCAATATTGGTAAGCCAGCTGCATCGGGTAGCAGAGGGAGTCAACTTCGTATTTTCTCTCCCAAATCCATGGAGTGTAATCGGTCTTATCAATCTCCCAATGATTGCCATTTGCCTCTTTGTTAAATGCATTTGCATACGGGTCGATGTTGATGCATTTTGCCTGACGCGCGATTAAACCCTCAATGATGGACTGCATCTCTTTATCGGTTTTGCACAGCGGCAAATAGTGGTGAACCTGACCAACCGAGTCACGCAGCCACATAGCTGGGATATCACCAGTAATAACAAAAGTGTCACCATCCTCTACCTGAGCAGTAGTATCCAGGGTAGATGCAAAGGTATTTTTAAATACTTTCAGCAATTTCGGCTGATCTGCCAGTACAACATCAGCCTTTGCGAATAATTCTTTCATTCCATTAGTAATCATGTAGTTTCCTCCTATATGGTATCTTTATTTGATAAAGTATCATACTTTATTTTCATTATACCAAAATTTCGCACATATTACAAGAATATTCCGAAACATTTTACTGCTGGAGCTGTTTAAGCTGCCAAAACGCGCCTTTCTGCTTCATTAAGGTATCATAATCGCCAAGCTCGACACATTTACCGCCCTCAATGACTGCAATTCGGTCGGCATTGCGGATGGTCGAAAGACGATGTGCAACAACCAGTGTAGTTCGCCCCTTCATCAGACGCTCCAACGCCTCTTGAATTCTGCGTTCTGAGATACTATCCAGTGCGCTGGTCGCCTCATCCAGAATAATAACCTGCGGATCACGGATAAACGCCCTTGCAATCGCAATGCGCTGACGCTGACCGCCAGAAAGATTGCCACCATGTTCCGCAATATGCGAATCAATGCCGCATGGCAGGCTCTCCACCAAATCGGTCAGATTTGCAGCTTCAATGACTTCTTGCAGCCGTTTTTCGCTCACAGGCGGAAGCCCAAATGTGATATTTTCCCGCAAGCTACCAGTAAACAATACCGATGTCTGTGGAACCACTGAAATATGCTCACGATAGCTGCGCAGATCCAACTCATTAATATCATAACCGTCAATCTTTAAAATACCACCCGTCGGAAGATTAAAACCAATAGCAAGATTTAAAATGGTGGATTTTCCTGCACCTGATTCACCAACAAACGCAACCGTTTCACCTGGTTTGATATGCAAATTTAAGCCATTCAAAATCTTTCGTTCATTTGGGTCATAACAAAATTCAATGTTCTCAAATTCCATTTCACCTCTGACATTCTCCATCTTCTCCTTGCCCTCATTCTGCTCAATGTCATCACAAAGGAGGATGTCACCGATGGATTTTAAGGACTCCAAACCCTTTGCCAGAATAGGAATCAGAGTGATAATTGCAGCCACTTGATTGATGATTGAACCGAAATAGTTCTGATACATTACGACATCACCAATCGGAATTCTGCCCTTGAATGCCATATATCCGGTGAATGCCAGACAGCCGATCTGGAACACCTGAAAAGTAACCCAGCTGATAGAACCCAAAAACGACTGGGTGACATCCAGACTGAATCCTTTGTTTGCAACCTCATGCAGGCGTTTTGCCATGCGGCTTTTCTCCCAATTTTCCAGCGCATGGGCACGGGAAACCGGAATACGCTCCACCATCTCCATCATCTCAGCAGATGTTTCCTCAATTTCACATCGGAATTCTGCATTGCACCGACGCATTTTTTTGCGGAAAATAATGATAATCAGCACTGCCACCGGAATGGTCAGCATAAAAAATCCGAATACCACCATGCTTTTGGAAACGGTGATCACCAGTGCAACGCCAATATTCAACACAATCTGCAAGATATTGACAAACAGTTGATTGGATAATGTTTCAACCGCCTCGACATCACGCATAATCTTTGACTGTAATCGCCCTGATGCAGTCTTTTTATGAAATGACATTGACAGCAGCTGTAATTTTCTGACCAATGCACTGCGCAGACCTGCCTCCACATCACGCGAAGCATGGCTGTAACAACGGGTATGCAGGTAGTTAAGCGGTATGTTCAGAAGAACCAGAATTACCATCAGCAGCATATTTTTAACAATGCCTTCTACCCCTCCCGGCTTTTCACCAGTTGCCAGATTGATAATATTCGCTGTTACAACCGGCATAACCCATACTGGCGAATGTTTGGCAACAAACCAAAAAGCTGAGCCTGCCAGATATTTATAATTGCCTTTATAAATGCCCAGCAATGTCTTTAAGTTGTGTCCTCTGTATTTTTCAAAAGTTCGGATGAAAAAATCATCTCTGTTTTTGATTTCCATTTTAAATCCCCCCTATATTTTAGCACTATGCTTTTTATTTTTCCGGATTCTGGTAATACACGATTGCAATACCAGCCGAAACCAAAATCAAAGCAACAACAGCCGGTAATCCAAAATTCTGTCCCTCATGCAGCAATAGTGTAGAAAGAATCACGCCAAATATCGGATTAGCGAATCCGAATATAGCCACCTTTGCAATCGGATTGTGTTTTAACAACAAACTCCAGATAGAATATGCTGCCGCTGAGATAAATGCCAAATAGCAAAGCATAGCTATACCGCCTGCGGTAAATACTGCGATTCTTCCACCAAACGATATTCCAGCAATCATCATCACAATGCCACCAACAATAAACTGCCATCCTGAAAGCATAACCGGATTTTCGGTCTGCGAAAACTTTTTAATGCATACAAAGGACATTGCTGAACTTGCCGCACACAATAAAATAAATCCCTCACCCATCAGTGTAAAAGAAAAATCAAACGCCCCTTTTGCCAGATTGATCAGTACAATTCCTACAAATCCAAGCAGACATCCGACAATCTTCTGTAAGGTCAACCGTTCAGATTTATAGAACATCGCTGCCGCAATAATAGACATAAACACACCTGATCCATTAATAATAGACGCCTTGACTCCGGTTGTGTGTGCCACACCAATATAAAAGAATACATATTGAAGAACCGTCTGAAACAAAGCCAGAACCAACACTTTAGGAATGGCTGTTTTTCTTGGAACCAGCACCTTTTTGGCAGAAATACTGCCAATGATCACCGCCATAATACCCGCAAGAGTGAAACGCATACCAGCAAATAAAATCTGACCCGCTGAATCGTTTCCACCGATTTGAAACAGCTCGTAACCAATTTTAATGCACGGAAATGCACTCCCCCATAATGAACAGCAGAACAAAGCCAACAGACACATGATGACTGGATTAGACAACCTGCTTTTCTTATTATCCAAAATTTTTCCTCCATCTATTTTTTCTTTTCATTATAGCACGATTCAACTATGATTACAATCCCACCAAAACATCCTGTGCTGATACGCATAAAATTTCTATGCCACACATTCTTTTTCCACAGCAAACCAAAATAAAAAGGGTACACAAAATGTGTACCCTTAAGGTCAATCTATTATTTTATATAACGGGACATACCGGTCATCATACGATGTGACAACGGAATCTTCTCAACCCACGCCATATTTCCACCTTGGCACTTAAGCGCAATCAGGATGCCAATCAAAACAATCAGTCCAATACCGATTATCCATAAGGCATCAGTCAGTATATCTACCCACATCTTTGGATGCGCTTGTTTTAGCTCTTTAAGATGAAAGCTTTCCAGCGTCCAATTCTTACCCAAAAAGTAGTGATATGGCTCATTGTCAATACTTTGCATCCAGCCATCATACCAATTCTGTATGATCTGGTCTGAATGATAGAAATCTCCGTCCATATTCATGATCAGACACTCATCGGAATTGGCATCGAACAGATAGGTTTCTGTCCTGCGGATATTTTTACTTGCTCCATATAAATCCGACTGATTATAGTAAATGGCTGGTTTTTGCACACCAGTACGGAAAGTATATCGTTCCACCATCTTCGGCAGATCGGCATCATAAGGCTCAGATTGCAAAATGCACCACTCGCCGCTATTATTGCGCAGCATATAATACAGCTGTCTATCTACATCATTATAGGAAACCAGTACCACTTTTCCCTCGTTCGGAATGGATGCAAGCGACAGATTCCGTTTATCCGGAAGATCGGATTGCTTCATTTCCTGTAAATGCTGTGTCAGATAGTAAGGATCCATTCCGGTATAAAGATCAGCGTATTCCTCAACTTTTACCCGAAAAGTGTCTTCCATAGATTTTTCGATTTGTTCTACTGCTTCAACTGCCGTCTGCTCGTTCGCTCCCTGATAAGGTGTATTCCAGAAATCTTCTGCGCTTTGCAGTCGCTTTTCATCAAATAGGATTGAACCGGCAGGCGGAATGCCATACCAATCAATTTGATCAGTTTTAATTTCGTTATTCTTAAAAGCCGCACAGCTTACAAAATCGGAAAATGGCATAAACGGCATATAATTCTTGTCATTCCTTTGCTGGTAAACCGTGCAGTTTTCATCCGGAATGCCTACGCAGAATCGGCTTTCTTCAGCAATGAATATTAAATCATCACCATACTGCTGTATGAGTGTAAGTACAGAATCATGAACAGCATATCTCTCTAATGACACCCATTTTTCTCCCTGCTTTTCAAACGCCATCATAGCATCTGAAGTATCTTTTCCTTCCAATAATGCCATACACTGATTGGAAGCCGCTGCATATTGTTGCAGCGTGTAATCTGGATGAACCAGATTTCTAATATGTACACAGGAAAACACCTGTTTTACGGTGTATTTTCCCTGCACAGCATCCGGCAGGCTCTCCTCCAATACCGCATTTTCATTCGGTGCAGATTCTGCCCAAGCAGGAACACTTCCCAATCCAACACACATCATGACAAATATTAAAAAATTGCTAATGATTTACGCAACATACGGCCATCTCCTTTCTATGTGTGATTGATGAAACAACGATCTGTTTCACAATTTATTGATTATATCCTTATAATATCACAAAGTTTTCTTAAAATTGTTAAAAAACATCAAACAAATAACATGTTTTATATTACAATTTTAGACGAGTATATCCTATATATTTTATATAAAAAAACAATATTTTCTAAAAAGTGTTAACAAATAAAAAAGGATACACAAGATCGTGTATCCTATAAAACTTAATTTTCAGATGAATGTGCGCAGATATTCCACGCTGGCGCGTAAAGTCTGTTCAAACGGCTCATCAATGCGCCCTTCAATCGAAATTCTACCATCATATCCAATCTCTTTGAGAACAGCAAACAATGATGCATAATCGGTGCCGTCGTCCGGATGCGGACAGATGCGGTCTTTGGATGCAATGTGCAGATGGTACGGCGGTTCAGACAACTTCTTGAAATCTTCTACCGACTCTCCATTCTGGGTCATGTGATAAAAATCCGCAAGCAGTTTGACCTGAGGTGCATCTGATTTTTCCTTTAACACATCACCCTCAAGAATGGTATTGATGATATTACTTTCCGAATCGCGCAACGGTTCGATTGCACAGGTAACACCATATTTAGCAAATAGTGGTGCCATATGCTTATGCAGAACATATGCAAGCTGTTTTTCACCAAATTCTTTAGAAAAGTCCACTGGTGTATTGCGGGAAGCACTTGAACCAAATACCACGACTTTCGGGCAGAATACCGAAGCCTTTTCAAGCGTTTCTAATAAGTACTGATTTACTTTATTATAGTCCACCCATTCACCGGTCAAACGAATATCTCCTGGAAACATGCCATTAAAAGCTTCTAATGACAAATTATTGTCCCGCAGCAGATGCACGAGGCTGGTGATTTCATTTTTCGGCATTCCATGCAGTACCGCAAATCCGCCTTCGATATAATCTATCCCTGCATCTTTACAGGCAATAATTTTATCTTTTTCTTTTAAATTGACACAACAACCGATTTTCATATGATAATCCCTCCAAAATATCAGCATTGGCTTTTATTATATCATGAGAATATCAAAAAACCTGTCGATTTTCATCATCATCGTGTAAAATTTCTTTGAAATAAAAAAGAGAAGCTTCATAATGAAACTTCTCTTTCTGGAGCTGTTAACCAGATTCGAACTGGTGACCTCGTCCTTACCAAGGACGTGCTCTACCACCTGAGCCATAACAGCAGTGGCGACCCAAATCAGTCTCGAACTGACGACCTCCAGCGTGACAGGCTGGCGCTCTAACCAACTGAGCTATTGGGCCATTCCCTTAGTGCTTGATTATTATATCATAATAAAAGCTCCTTGTCAACACCTATTTTTGTTTTTGTGATATAAACTATATTATACATAAAACAAGCGCTTATTCTATCGTTTTATAACAAAACATAGATTTCTGACGATTCAACCAACAATTAGAAACAGAAAAAATAAAAAGCACCCAATGCACGGTGGCCGTAAAACAGTAAAATTCAAAAAATCATGAGAACTGCGTGTTCTCGGAAAACGGCGTGACTTCGGTCACGCCGTTTTTCCGTTCATAAGCACATCCAGAGGGATAAAGCCTATACCGTCATACTTGATGAGGATGCTCTGTCTGCGCTTGCCGGAGGACTTGTCCGGGGCCTCCACATAGATGCCCCGGATCAGCTCCCGCAGGGCGTATGGCGTCAGTTTCTCAATGCCCATATACTTATCGGCCTTCTGGATGAAAAACTCGATGTTCTCATGCTGTCGTTCCTGTACTTCAATTTCCTGCTGTAAGGTGTGTGCCTCTTCCTCCAGCTGTTTCTGCTCTGCGATCCGCTTCTGATTGCGTTCCAGCTTCTTCCGGTGAATCTGGATCTTTTCACTGCTCTCCAGCCGCATTTGCTGGCCCATGACGGACACGAAGTAGTCCTTAT
>JAHHTP010000017.1 GCA_020024615.1 Oscillospiraceae bacterium | reverse complement strand
TGACAGCTTGTTTATTATATCACGCTTACCCCCTTTTGTCAACTGCTTTTTTCGTATTCTGTGTTTTGTATAGTTAATGCAGGTATTTCTTTCGTTATTTTGTTCTTTTCGACATCATCTTCATCTTTTCTGGCTTTTCTAATGCCGCTATATTGCACTCAAACCGCTTATCTGCTATAATAATTACAATTATTATATATAAGGAGGGATTATATGCCTATTAAAATACCATCCGATTTACCAGCAACTAAAATATTGGAACACGAAAATATATTTGTCATGAATGAAGAACGCGCTTCCCACCAGGATATTCGCCCTCTGGAAATTGCCATTCTGAATCTCATGCCCAAAAAAGTCGAAACAGAAACACAATTACTTCGCCTCCTTGGCAATACACCGATTCATGTCAATATTGATTTGATTCAGATGGCCTCTCATATTTCTAAAAACACATCCGCAGAACATCTCTTAAAATTCTATAAAACATTTGATGATATTAAGGATAACCGTTATGACGGCCTCATCATTACTGGAGCTCCGGTGGAACATATGCCTTTTGAACAAGTGGACTATTGGTCCGAACTCTGTCAAATCATGCATTGGAGCCTAACTCACGTCTATTCCACCTTTCATATCTGTTGGGGAGCACAAGCCGGGCTTTATTATCATTATGGTATCCAGAAGCATACTTTGCCCGATAAAATGTTTGGTATTTTTGAACACGATGTTCTTCAGCCGCAGCATCCTCTGCTGCGCGGATTTAATGAAGAATACCTTTGCCCACATTCCAGACATACTGCTATTGACGAACAGGCCGTCATGCAATGTCCAGATCTTCAAATTCTGACCCGTTCTCCTATTGCAGGCATTAACCTGGTTGCTTCCACCAACGGCAAGCATTTCTTTGCTACTGGACATCATGAATATGATCGTAATACCTTAGGCGATGAATTCCAGCGCGATTATTCCAAAGGCTTGGAAATCAAATTACCTTATAACTACTATCCGGGAGATGACTGCCGCAAAACGCCAAAATTCAACTGGCGGGCACATGCAAATCTGTTGTTTACCAACTGGCTTAACTTCGTCGTATATCAGGATACTCCATACGATTTAAGTTCCCTTTCATAATATTAAACTTCCAACTGCTGCCGCAAGTGCAGCAGTATTTTTTTCTCCCTTCTGGAAATCTGCACCTGTGATGTTCCCAAAATTTCAGCCGTCTGCGCTTGCGTTTTCTCCTGATGATACCGCAAAAAAATCAATCTTTGATCCCGTTCATCCAATTCTGATATTGCCTGCTCCAAAGAAATGCGCTCCGGTAGAGATTCCTCAAACGAATCTGCTGGTATATCCCACTGTTCACCAGCATCATCTTCATCTTCTCGTACTGTCAGAGAACTCACCGGCTGAGCTGCCAGAATCGCCTGTGTCACATCTTCATTTGAAACTGCTAATTTATCCGCAATCATCGACACCGATGGTTCTTCCCCATACTTCTGCAAATAACTTTCCCGCAGCCTTCCAATTTTCAAAGATAATTCTTTTAACCGCCGTCCCACTCGAATTGCACCGCCCTCACGAAACAGCCGTTTAATCTCACCTAAAATAACTGGAACTGCATAAGTTGAAAACTGTAATCCTCTGGAAGCATCAAATCCATCCGCTGCCTTAATCAAACCCACACATCCTGCTGCATATAAATCATCATACTCCATCCCTTTTCCCCGAAATCGGTTAGCACACAACCGAACCAAACCCAAATTCTGTTCTATAAACAGATTACGCCCTGTAATCTGCTCTTCATTTTGCCACATGACTCCCCCTTGTTGATAATCGCTTCATTAGCGTAACAGTTGTTCCTTTTCCTGGCACCGACCGCACCTGTACCTTATCACAAAACGACTGCATCATGGTAAATCCCAAACCCGAACGCTCCGCATCGGAACAGGTGGTAAACAATGGCTCCATTGCCTGTTTTACATCCGCAATTCCGCAGCCGTGGTCAACGATTCGAATCCACACCTCCCCAGGTTGCTTGGTATAAAATTCCATCGAAATCTCCCCAATACAATCTGCGTACCCATGAACAATCGCATTGGTGACCGCTTCTGACACGGCAGTCTTAATATCATTTAATTCCTCCAAAGTCGGGTCAAACGACATCAGATATGCCCCAGCTGCCGTTCTGGCAAATGCCTCATTGACCGACCTGCTCTCCATTTTTAGCTTAATTAAATTCTGCTTTTCTGTTTTGGTATGTACCATTTTTTCATCCCCTTTACTCAAAAGTTACCAGGCGTTCCAAGCCTGCAAGCCGCATCACCCGCAAAAGATGTCCACTTGCATTCCGGATTGCCACACTTCCACCCAGTGATGCCATATTCCGGTATCTTCCCATCACCAACCCGATACCACTGCTGTCCATAAAGGTAACTCCTCCGAAATCCAGATATAATTTTTGTGGCAGCAATCGCTGTATCTGTTCATCAATCTGCATTCGCATATCCCTTGCCACATGGTGATCAATCTCCCCTGTCAGAACTGCTGACATATTTTCCCCTTCGGTTTGAATTTCAACCATATTTTTAACCTCCTTTTTGTATTTGGATATAGTATACCCTTTTCTTTCCAAAATATCTGTCGAAATAAAAAAGCTTCGGTATCAATTCATACCGAAGCGCATATTCTCTATATTTAAGCTGTGATTGCAATGACCTGTTCCGCAAGATACAGCGAACCGCAGATTAAAACAATCTCTCCCGGCTTGCAGGAAGCCTTTGCCTCTTTGATGGCATCTGCAAGATATTCCGATACCTGTACATTTTCCATCTCTGAAGACCTCTCCCGAAATATCTGTGCCAATTCCTCTGCCGGGCAAACGCGTGGCATATCATTAACTGTCACGCATCGCACCGATACAGCTAAACCGGACAACATTTGAATGACAGTACAACAGTCCTTATCCTTCATCATACCGATAATCAAATGTACTTTCTGTATGCCAAGTTCTTTTAAACTTTTTGTCAATGCTTCAATCCCTTGCGGATTATGTCCACCATCCAACAACATAATCGGATCTTTACATAAAACCTGCATTCGCGCTGGGAAGAAAACATCATGCAACCCTTCCTCTATTGCCGTTCGAGAAATAAAAATCCTCCTGCTCTGCAAAACCTTGCATATTTCCAAAACTGTCACAGTGTTCTCCATCTGATGCACGCCGATCAACGCCGTGTGATAATCCCTGCCGTCATAACTGAAATCGGTACCATTTAAGGACAATCCTTTTAGCTGCATCTGTGATGCATTTGGATAAATCACTGTACTCTGTTTGGCTGCTGCCTGCTCAAAAATTGCACTTAACGCTTCTGCCGGAATACCTGCACCACAGATAACTGGACATCCTTCTTTGATAATCCCAGCTTTCTCCCCTGCTATCTGCTCAATGGTATCCCCAAGAATCGCTGTATGATCCAGTCCAATTGAGGTAATTGCACAGCAAAGCGGATGTTTAATGATATTGGTAGGATCCAGCTTCCCTCCCAATCCAACCTCCAAACAAACGATCTCGCATTCCATCTCTGCAAAAAAACAAAAAGCAATCGCCGTTACCACCTCAAATTCAGTCGGTGCCATATCCTCCTGCTCCATATCGCATACAATTGGTTGGATTTGATTCACCAGCTTTACCAGCTGCTCTTTGGAAATCATCTGCCCGTTTACCATCATGCGCTCTCTGAAATCCAGAATAAACGGTGACACATACCTTCCCGTTTTATATCCCGAACGCTGTAAAATTTCAGCTGTCATTGCTGTGACCGATCCTTTACCATTGGTACCGGCAATATGGACAAACTGTAATTTTTCCTGTGGATTACCCAAATACTCCATTAAGTTACGCATTCGGTTTAAGCTGATTTGTGAACCCAATCGACTTCTAGTGTGAATATAATGCAATGCCTGCTCATAACAATCTATCATATCTGCCTCCATACCACAAAACGCGGATACCCCTAAGGATACCCGCGTATGTCAGTCATTAGCCTAAATCTGCGATACTTGCAAGAATTTTGCTCATACGCTCATTTGCATTTGCTAATTTTTCTTTTTCTTTTTCTACCAGCTGTGCCGGTGCTTTTGCCAAGAACTGCTCATTGGACAGTTTCTTCGAAATTACATCAATATCTTTCTGACAGTTATCCTTTTCTTTGTTCAGACGAGCCAGTTCCTTGTCATAATCAACCAGATCACCCATCGGAATAAAGATTCTTGCAGAATCGGTGACAACCACAGCTGCCTTTTCTACTTCAAAGCTGTCTGCGATTTGAATCTCAGCAGCGGAGGCAAGACTTTCAAAATACGGTCTGCACTGCTCAAAAATTTCTTTGGAATCGGTTGCAATAAACAGACTTGCTTTGCGGCTCGGCGCAACATTCATGCCTGCACGCGCATTACGAATACCACGAATTGCAGCCATAACCTTCTCAAAATCAGCTTCTTCAGCAGCAAAATTCAACGCTTCATCATACTGTGGCCACTGCGAAACCATAATACTCTCGCAATCGTTCGGCAGAGATTTCCAGATTTCCTCGGTAATAAACGGCATAACCGGATGCAGCAATTTTAAAGTATTGGTCATAACATAAACCAGTACCTTCTGTGCATTTAAGGAAGTTTCGCCGCTTGCCTGTAAACGCTTTTTGCATAACTCGATATACCAGTCACAAACAATATCCCAGATGAAATCTTTCAGTTTTGCAACTGCAATACCCAGTTCAAATTTATCAAAGTTCTCGGTAACCTCTTTGACCAGCTGATTGTATTTGGATAGAACCCATTTATCCTCGATGGTCAGAGTTTCCGGCAGTTCTGGTTTTACAATCTCATCAGACAGATTCATCATAATAAATCTGTTTGCATTCCATAACTTATTTGCAAAGTTGCGGGCAGCTTTTAACTTGTCATCCGAGAAACGGGTATCATTACCCGGGCTTACACCATCAACCAGAACCAGACGCAGAGCATCTGCACCATACTCGTCAATTACTTTCAGCGGATCAACGCCGTTTCCAAGAGATTTAGACATTTTTCTGCCCTGTGCATCACGAACCAGACCGTGAATGAATACGGTATCAAACGGTGTTTTTCCAGTCTGCTCCACCGCAGAGAAGATCATGCGGGCAACCCAGAAGAAGATAATATCATAACCAGTAACCAGCGTATTGGTTGGATAGAAGTAGTCCAGATCTTTGGTTTTTTCCGGCCAGCCTAAGGTAGAGAACGGCCAAAGTGCAGAGGAAAACCAGGTATCCAGTGTATCGGAATCCTGCTCCATATGGGTGCATCCGCATTTCGGACAAACTTTCACATTCTCTTTGGATACAACCATCTCGCCACAATCCGGGCAATAATATGCTGGAATACGATGACCCCACCATAACTGACGAGAAATACACCAGTCGCGGATATTCTCCATCCAATGAAAATAAATCTTGTCAAAGCGTTCTGGAACGAATTTGGTTTCACCATTTCTAACTGCTTCAATTGCTGGTTTCGCCAGCGGCTCCATTTTTACAAACCACTGTTTGGAAACACGCGGCTCAACAACAGTGCTGCAACGATAGCAGGTACCAACATTGTGTTTTAATGGTTCAATTTTAACCAGATAACCACCTGCCTCTAAGTCAGCAACAATCGCTTTTCTTGCCTCATATCGATCCATACCGCAGTATTTGCCGCCTTTTTCGTTGATATGACCGTCATCAGTCATAACATTGATAACTGGAAGATTGTGACGCAGACCCACTTCAAAGTCATTCGGGTCATGTGCTGGGGTGATTTTAACCGCACCAGTACCAAAATCTTTTTCTACATACGCATCAGCAACAATCGGAATCTCACGATCACATAACGGCAGAACCAGAGTTTTGCCGATCATATTGGTATAACGCTCATCATCCGGATTTACTGCAACAGCACTATCTCCCAGTAAGGTTTCCGGACGGGTGGTAGCCAACTGAATATAACCACTTCCATCAGCCAGCGGATAACGAATATGCCAGAAGCTACCCTCCTGTTCCTCGTACTCTACCTCTGCATCAGAAATGGTGGTTTTACAGTATGGGCACCAGTTGATGATACGCTCACCACGATAGATTAGTTTTTTCTCATATAATTTGATAAATACTTCTTTGACAGCCTGAGAACATCCTTCGTCCATGGTGAATCTCTCTCTGTCCCAATCACAGGAAGAACCCATTTTCTTTAACTGTTCAACAATTCTTCCGCCGTACTGTTTTTTCCAATCCCATGCACGCTCTAAGAAACCGTCTCGGCCCAGATCATCTTTGGTTACGCCATCTTTTTTCATTGCTTCAACGATTTTTGCTTCGGTAGCAATAGAAGCATGATCGGTACCCGGCAGCCATAATGCAGAATAACCCTGCATTCTCTTAAAACGAATGATAGAATCCTGCAAGGTACAGTCCATTGCATGACCCAAATGCAGCTGTCCAGTGATGTTTGGCGGCGGCATTACAATGGTATACGGTTTTTTGCTCTCGTCCGGCTCAGCGTGGAAATAGCCTTTTTCTACCCACTCATGATACAGACGGTCTTCAAATGCTTTCGGCTCATAAGTTTTTGCGAGCTCTTCTCTCATTTCATACCTCTTTCTTCGCAATTTGCATTGCAATACATTTATTGTTTCACACGCAGCGACTCAACCAAATTTTCATCTGGTGTGACATAGGCAGTTTTATAATCCACAAAGATCACCATGCCCGGTTTTGCACCGCGTGGTTTTTTCACATTTCGAATTAATGTATAATCAACTGGCACTTGGGAAGACTCCCTGCCACGGGAATAATATGCTGCTATGATAGCCGCTTGCTCAATGCTGCTGTCTGGAATTGTTTTGCCATCAGCCACAATCACAACATGAGAACCCGGAAATTTCTGAGTGTGCAGCCACATATCGTAATTTCGAGCATCCTTCAAGGTCAACTTGTCATTCTGCTTGTTGTTTCTACCACAATAAACCGTAAATCCATCTGATGTGATAAATTTCATCGGCGGCTGAATCTTTTCCATTTTGATCTTGTCCTTGGTACTCCGTTTAAGGAAACCCTGCTCAATTAACTCCTGCCGAATTTCATTCAATTCCACTTCCGATTCACACCGAACAATCAAATCCCAAATGCTGTCAAGATACTTTTCTTCCATTTTCGCATCTTGCATCAACTCGGTAATTTTCTGCTCTGCTGTTGCAGCCTTGCGATATTCCGTGTAATATTTCTGCGCATTCTGCACTGGCGTCAAACGAACATCCAGCGGAATCGTGATCTCTTTTCCATCTTCATAGAAATTTTCAAGGGTGACTTTGCTCATACCCTTTTCCATCTTCCATAAATACGAGTTTAGTAAATCTCCATACTGACGCAGAATCTCACGATTTGCAGAATTTAATAGTTCTTCTTCCCATAATGCGATTTTCTTGGTCACGCGTTCCATGCGGTTGATGACCAATTTCAGCAAATCATTCGAACGCTGCCGCATGCGCTCCATCTTATCACGCTGTCCATAGAACGCATCCAGTAACGAGCCAGTATCCGAATATTCGGTGATTTCCAAATAATCACCATACTGTTTAATCGGAATAACTGTAAATTCTTTCGGTTTGTGATTTTGTTCTGCTGCCAAATATAAAGTCAAATTACCGACAGAATCTTCACTTAAAATCTGTTGCAAGCGTTTCAACTGCTCAGCAAGACGCTCTTCATGCACTTTGATCAGCTGCTTTTTGGTTAGTGGCAATCCACCAGTCACCGCCAAAGCGATTTCTCTTGCCAAAATCGGGGAGATACCCTGCCAACACTGCATAATCGCCTTAGAAATATCTTCATTGGGAATCAACGAAAACTGATGTAGCAACTCCACCTCATCATATTGCGTCAGATCTTTTTTATTCTGTCCTGGTGGCAACTCATATCGCATGCCTGGCAGAATCGGACGAACACTCGAAACATCTTCACTGACACGCTTAATTGAATCAATAATCCGATTTTCTGCTCCCACCATGATGATATTGCTGTGACGCCCCATAATTTCAATAACAATGGTAACAATCACCAGATCACCCAGTTCGTTGATCGTTTCAAAATCGAGATATAAAATACGATCCATTTCCTGCTGTCTGACTGCTATCAGTTTCGCACTACCCAGATGTTTGCGCAGCAGCATACAAAACATCGGCGGAACTTTCGGATTTTCGGTCGATTGTTTGGTAAACTGCACCCTAGCATTGTTAGCATTCGCACTTAACAGCAAACGGAATCCGCCCTGCGTTTTGGTACGCAGCGAAATAATAACCTCATCTTTGGAAGGCTGATAAATCTTATCGACCCTTGCGCCAATTAAAACCGCAGATAATTCATTTCGAATCACCCGCAAAAATGCGCCATCTAAAGCCATCTTCTTCCCCTTTCTTTCCTGATAAAATAAAAAAGCCGTCCATAACTGTCATACAGTTAGGACGAACCATAAGTCCGCGGTACCACCTAAATTCAGGAACACCTGCTCTTATCCGTACACAGAATATCTTTTATGTTCTCATACGGTGTTTTTGTAACGGCAAACCCCCGGTAGTATCTACGCAGAATATTCCTTCAATACCACAGCTCCAAGACTACCTTCCGCACATCATTCCACAAGAACTTTCACCAACCATTCTCTCTCTGTAGGGAATCGCTATGCGTACTCCTTCTTTTCTTTGCTTTTATATTATTCATCGTGATTATAACATGCATTGCTCTATTTGTCAAGTCTTTTAAAATATAGAACAGGCTACATCATCAACTTTCTCGTCATCGATCATGTAGCCTGTTCACTGGTGTTCAATTTCTAATACCATTGGACTGTACCTCTATATAAAATTTATTTTTGGTAAATCTTTTTATCTTTCTCCAAATTCTGTTGAATCACTATTGACAAAACTACTGTACTTCGTTTTATCCGATTCACCTTCTCTGGAAACCTATCATTCAAACAAACCAGTTTATAGAAACAAAACTATCCATATCAACTGATATTTACCTGTCTGAAAATGACCACCTTACAAATAAGGGTTAGTTTTTGCTCTTCAGCCTAAAGGTATATTTTGGTCTCACTCCGATCATTCTAAATTTCTGTTCTGATGACAATCATATCAACCAGCTCATTTCTTTAATCTGCAATCTATATAATATGGAGAAATCTTTGTTCAGATGACCTTAGATCACTTTACATGATCAGCAACTACCTTAAATTTTGGACTCATTCCTTTCAAACAATGATGAAATAATCAGTAAATGGAACATTTTACATTCCCCCCATGTTTACGAGGACACCGATTTTTTATGTTCGAAGATTGATTATCTGATCCACAATATTTAACTTACGGCCTTTCGGCCTGCCTAAACTGCCCGAATCATTACCATATAATCAACTCATTTCCTTTATCGAAACTATGTGATGTGGCTTATGATTTTACCTTACGGATAAGGATTAGTTTTCGCTCTTCAGCCTAAACTTGTATTTTGGTCTCACTCCGATCATTCTAAATTTCTGTTCTAATGATAAACATATCGACCAGCTCATTTCTTTTTCAGAATGTTCTTATTGGATCAGGTTCTCTGACAACCTGCTACGGATGAAACTCTATTTATCACTTTGCGTGATCGGCAACTACCCTAAGTTTTTGGACTCATTCCCTTCCTGCTTTATTTAGATAATCAGACGATGAAACATTGGTCTGTTCCTCCTGCACTCTCTCGATAGACTATGCGGATGAACTTGATAAGGTCATTGGAATCACCTTTCTCTCGTAATCATGAAAATGAATTTTAACGGCTGACTGGCTTGTTTCATAGTCGCCACTTCCTTTTCAAAATCACTGTATCTGAAAAGCCATTCGATAATGTGGTTAATGATGAACCTCGATTCTGCATCTCATTATAATATACTCCGGCGGCTAATCCCTGATATCCGGATTCTATGCAGTTTCTTGATTCGATTTGAGAATATTCAGTTTTTAGGTTTGATTTAACCTTTCCATTGGTCTGATCCTCTCTTTCTTTCCTGTGACTATAGTATAGCACAGCACAGCATATTCGTCAACTGTTTTTTAAAAAAACTTTTGATTTTTTTGTTTATTTTACCGTGTTCGCACACGAATGAGAATATATCCACATTTTAATACTTCTTATAAGTATATGTAAAAAATAAAATCCTAATTATATATTTTATTAAAACAATTATTGCTGGTTTTATATGTTATAAAGCAAAAACAGCACATATCTTAATTGATATGTGCTGTTAAATTCAAAGCGCATTCCCTATCATTACGGTGTAATAACAGTGGAATCCATATTTTTATCGGAGGTGATGCAAACCCAACTGGTTCCAGGAGAAACCAGGAGTTCATTTCCAGAAGCATCCTTGTATACAATCGGAGCATTAACTCCATCCTTGCTCCAAGTAATCTTCTGATACTTGCCACCAGTGCAGTAATAGCCACTACCAGATTTCAAATCTACCTGCTGATGTCCCTGTTTGTCCATGGTATACACATTGGTAAACAATACAAATACATTGTGTACAGAAGCGGCTTCACCAGTATTAGCATCCACATGATCCTCACCGAACTGTCGTTTTTTATAACTGTCTGTTTTCGCATCATAGGTAAAGTTTGCGGTAATATAGCCAGAATATTTTATCTGAATGGCGCTGCAATCCGCAGCATCTGCCGCAGGAGTATATGCATCGGAGAAATTGAAAATATTAGATGTGCCTTTGGATTCGGTACGGATATTTCTGTCAGTGATGGTCTTATCCAGCAGTTCACCAGTGGTATAATAGCTGTGCTCCCTGCCCTTTGCTGCTGCAATCGCTTTATCCTGCATAAATGGTTTCTGACTATATAAACCATCAATATCATCAGTAATACCATACGCTTTGATCTTTTCCTTAGCAATATTGCTTCCACCGAAATGAACATAGACTGCATCCAGCGGAAGTGCCAGTTCCAGATAATTATGACGCGCACTGCGGATGGAACCGGTAGTCGGTACTTTATGATAATCGGCAAACACCGCCATCAGGCGGGTGATGCCACCCTCTACAACCATTTCGTATACCACATCAGCCGAATCAATGCCACTCTGTGGTAGTGCAATTTTGATGTTGTTAATCATAATGGCAGCCGGGCGTTTTCCCACTGCTTCATCCGCCAGATCATCTAAACCAGTCAACGGATTGATATTCCCCTGTGGCTTTACCTCATCTGAGGAATCTTCCTGTTGTGAAGACGAGGACTCCAATTCTGAATTACCTGTCACTTTACCACATCCTGCAAAACTTCCGACTGCTAGTAACGCAGCAAGTAAAACCGCAAAGCATTTCCATTTGTTCCGTTTCATGTTGCATCATCCCTTCTCAATTTGTTTTTTGAGCTAAATTAAGTTTTTTCAGACTGTTATCCTGGGTGAAGCTACCCACATTGTATAAAAACAAAGTCTGAGTATAATCGTCCAAATTTACCAGTTCTGTAAAACTCTGGTTGATATAACGCATATCCAGCAGAGTGATTTCCTCATAATGCTGACACAAAAACTGTACCATCTCATGTGCATAAGAATCTTTAAAAATCAGCAGCTTCTGACCGTTCTGCACATTGGTTTTTACTGTAACCATCGGCTGATTGGTCCCAAGATAAGTGCTGTATTTATCTTTGGTATTTAGATGTTCCCGGAAGAAAATCGAATCATACTCCTGGCTTTTTACACCGTCGAATACTTCTACCTTCTCAACCACATCTTTGTCTGCATAATAATACAAATCAATAGAGTCTGCCATTTCCGCGTTGGTCAGTACTTTGGAATAAATTGTACCCAAAAACTCATTCGAAGCATGCTCTATATTGAACATATCACGACTAATTGCGTTATATCCAAGCGTTTTAGAAAGTGCCGCATATCCGATATATGCACCATAACTGGTCCAATGGTGGTCAGTACGGTAATAGATATACGAATTCTGTGCTGCATTCAGTGAAGTAAACACGTCAACAGTATCCACATCCTTTAACTGCCCGTATACATCCTGAATAAAATCGGTCTGATCCAATACTGGTGCATACGGATGATAGGTGTTTCTGTAAATCTGACCTGCTGTCGGTACCAACATTACAGCAACCTGTTTTTGAGAACCAAACTGTTCTTTATAGCGATTGATAGCATCAATCGAACCGGCAACTGCACTTTCATCCGGCTGATCAACCGCTTCAAGCATACGATCAGATGTAATGAATACACCATTGATTTCCGATCTGCCCAGCACTTTCTGTACTTCGGTTTCTGCTGCAATCCAGTTGGTACGGAATGCAAAATGATCGGATAAATAAGCATCAAAATCCTTCATAAATTTTGTGTCGAACACACGCTTGATGCTGATTTTCGGGAAAGACGCAAGCACCTTGTTTTCTTCTTCGGAAATGGTCTTTTTCGGAGCAAATACGGTAATACCAATCAATACGACAATCACCGCAAAAAACATCACAATGGTAGCCTTCTTGCCTGCTGGAATTTTCTTTTTCTTCTTTTGTTCACGCATCATTTTCTGCTCCTTTCCTTTAGAAGTTAAAGTATAAGAACGGGTTATACGTTGCATTTACTAAGAATGCAATGCTGATAAGCAACAGCACAGTCTGCAATATTGGCAAAGCAATAGCAGTAGCCTGATGAAATTTACGGCTCATCTTAACGGTCAGCTTGTCCACCAAAGTAGTAGAACCAATCGCACACAGAATAAATAATACCAGGTTATTCAGCAGTGTAAAGATTGCGTAATGATCCGCAAAACCTGTGCCCTTTGCACCAAACAATACGCCAAAAAAAGATCCCAAACTTGCCATATCGGTCATCTCAAACAATACCCATCCGAATACAACAAGAATAAAGGTGTACGCCGTCTGTAAAAATTTCGGAAGTTTATCCAGAACCTTCTGCATAAATAGACGCTCAATGATAAGCAGAACACCAAAATACAATCCCCATAAAACAAAGTTCCAGCTTGCACCGTGCCATAAACCAGTCAACATCCAAACAATAAAGATGTTGCGGTACTTTTTGAAGGTCGAGCATCTGCTGCCGCCCAGCGGGAAATAAACATAGCTTTTAAACCATTCTGACATGGTGATATGCCATCTTCTCCAGAAATCTGACACGCTGCGAGAAGTGTATGGATGCCGGAAGTTATCCGGAAAATGGAATCCAAACATACGCCCTAAACCCTTTGCCATATCTGAATAGCCTGAGAAATCATAATATATCTGGAAGGTAAATGCCAGAATACCAATCCATGCCGTTAAAGTGGATATTTCACCGTATTCCATCGCTTTGATAGATGTCCACACAGCACCAATACTATTGGCAAGAATAACCTTTTTGCCAAGGCCTTTGATAAAAAGGCCTATTCCGTTTGCGATGGTATTCATGCCGATGACACGATTCTCCAATTCATCCGCAACCTCACTGTAACGAACAATCGGTCCTGCAACCAACTGTGGAAATAGTGTTACATAGGTTGTAAATGCAACAATATCTTTCTGCACCTTAATTTTTCTGCGGTACAGATCAATCGTATAGGACATACTCTGGAAGGTAAAGAAAGAAATACCGATTGGGAGCGGAAGATTTGGATTTGGAATGTTCAGCGAGAACAACCAGTTGATATTTTCCACTACAAATGAGCTGTATTTGAATACACCCAGCAGTCCCAGATTCATAATCAGCGACATCAGCAAAAATACCGTTCGCATTTTCTGGTTATCATCAAACCGGTACATCAGCCGCCCGGCTGTATAGTCAATCAAAGTGGAAACCACCATTACCCATACATAAATCGGTTCACCCCAGGCATAAAACACGATGCCGGAAACGAATAAAAGTGCATTTTTATACCGCATTGGGAGTGCATAATACAATCCCAATACAATCGGCAAAAACACAAACAAAAAAGTCAAGCTGGAAAAAACCATTAATTTTTTACCCCCTCTGTTAATTTTCTGTCGTTTTATTTTATTGATTTTCTACTTTCTGCTGTACCTTATTCATCATTCATCGCCACAGGCAAGCTCTTGCAGAATTTTATCATATTCCTGTTTTGTCAGCAAACTATTGCAGACATCAAGCAGCGCATTGGCACTTAAATACTGCGGAACACCCAGACGCTTCATAAATGCTTTGCGCTTGAAATCACTGTTTTCCCTGCCACTTAATCCATCTTGATAAAAATCCTGTTTGGTAATCGGATCTTTCTGCTTTGATTTTTCTTCTGCATCATCGGTCAGCCCATTTGCAGCAAAAATATCGCGAAGCAGCGAAATCTCCATGCCCTCTACACCAAGTAGGTGTTCCTTACCAGGCTTCGCTTTTCTAGATTCTTTTCCGATAATCTGCGGAATATAAAGCTGAATCATTTTGCAGCCCCCGGCTATCGACTTCAGATGATTGCGGATTACCAGACCGCCTTTGTCCGAATCGGTCAGGATTACCAAACCGTATTTTTTGCCAAGCGTGCGGATCATGTACTGCTTTTCCTTATCCTTGAAAATCCGGAATCCATCCGTAGCAATGATCAAACTGCCGATAAAAGCCTGCAATTTGATTTTGTCATACCGGCCTTCTACAATTACCGGTTGTTTCAGATAAATCTTGTCCATACAATCTCCTATCGTTTGGTTTCCGCCATAATCATCAACATTCTTGCCATCATCCGTTCAATCAACAAACGCTCATCGGTTTTGGAACCCATCAAAAAACTGGTTGTTTCAGCCAGAACAGAAAAACACTGGCGCAGTTGTCGTGCAGAATACCGCTCTGCCCTTGCAAAACTTCTTGCCACCACAAACTCTCGCTTTGCTGGATAAGAAAAATCAGTTGCTGTCTGTTTAGCAGAAATTCCGCTGTCCAACGCAAGCCTTGCACGATATAAATCGGTAAAGCTCAAAGTCAGCGCTCCAGTAATAGATAATCCTTCCACCTGCTGCTCAAACAACCGTTCTAAAAGGCCAAATACCTTGCGGTGATTGCCTCCTAAAATAGCATTTGTCAGGTCAAATACGGTATTTTCCACCGTGTTTGCACACATCATATCCACATCCGCAGCAGTGATTACGGCATTTTCTTCCGAACGCCCCAATGCAAAGGCAATCATCTTTTCGGTCTCATTTCTCAAATGAAATCCATCCTCTGCAAATCGCGCTACCAGTGCATCCGCACCAGCTGCATCAATCGAAACCTTCTGCTTTTTGCAGATTTCCTGCACCTGCCGTCTTTGGCTGACAGCATCTTTCGGCTCAAAACAGGCAATTACACCATGCTTTTCAAACCCGTCCAGCACCTTTTTAACCTTGGCATTTTTTAGTTCCGGCTGTGTTTCGGCATAATAAAAGATAAGAACAGATTCCAATGCAGAAGCTTTTACCGTTTCCAATAAAAGCGCAATTTCTTCATCTGTGCACTGGCTGATTCCGAAATCCCTGACCACAACGCATTTGTCACCAGAAAATAAACTTACCGCACAAACAGCATTGTTTATATCACTGACTGTCACCTTGTCATCAAAACGGTCGATTCCGAATCCATCTTCCTCGCCTTTGGTCACTTTGTGAATCAGTGCCTGTACCGCCTTTTCCACATTATAGCGTTCCCTGCCATATAAAAAATAACAGTTTTCTATTTTCGAGCTGCGAATATCTTTTCCCAGCTGTACATCTGAAATAATCGGCATTGCTTATCCTCGATCCATAATACATGATGTTAAGGCAGGCTGATATTTCCCTGCGAATCCAATTCGATGGTAACCGCTTCCTCTGAACAGTAAATTGTTTTTCCACTGTCAATTACCGAAGGGACTGGTATATCTGACAGCAAAATCAAACAGGAGGTTTCAAACACTTCTGCATCTTCTTCTCCAATGGGATGATACAAAAAGACTACATCGCTTTTTTCTTCTGCAAAACCCTCTTTTTTGGCAAGTGAAAGATCCTGCAAAAGAACCATTTTATGATCACCACACTGAATCATCGCGTTCAAACTTCCTTGACTGTAACGAAAATCCATTTGAACCTTACCGGTCGTAAACACCTCTTGTGTAGAAAGTGGTGCCATATCATATCCACCTGGCAGACCATAGGAATTATAAAAGATCTGCTTTGCTGGCATTAGATGCTGTAAAGCAGCTACACTTTCTGGAATACCATTTGTTGGCACCATGATGCAGATATTTTCGATTTGCCATACACCGCGCCGTTTGAGATAAGCCAACAGTTCCTGACCGTTGTCGCTTACATCATCGCAGATAAAAACACTCGCTTTATTGCCTGAAATCAGAACGATATCTTTATTCTGATAACCGCCAATCGCAGTGATCTCTACTATATTATACTGGTAATACTGGGTAAAAAGCAACCCTAAAGCGAAAAAAAGTCCCAAAAACAGCACAATTGACATTGTTTTCTGAATATGTAACAATTTAACTCTGATTTCTTTCTGTAAAAGAAACAGCCCTATTACAAAAATTACAAAAAACACGACCGCAAACTGCCAACGCAGCGGAATAACAAGCGCTGGTCTTGCAGCAGTCCAGCCTACAATCTGATTTATCAGTGCAAGAAGCGGCTGTAAAATTTTTGCACATATAGCAACCGCCGGTTCCAGTCCTGCCAAAGTAAAACCAGTAAAAAAGATTCCACATAAAACAATTCCATTAAACAAAAAAGAAAGCAATGGTCCAATCAAAACAGCTCCGACTGGAAGATATCCGAAGCAAAAGAAATATATCGGCAGCAATCCAAGCGTGGCCGCAATTCCTGGCATAAACATGCGCATGATTCTGCCTACCATCATAATCTTTCTGCCATGCTTCCGACGCTTTTTCAAATATTCTTTTCGAATAACAGTTGCCTGCTGTGGATTTTGTTTGATTTGCTCTTTCAGCTGCTTTTCCATATTTTCCCGATATGTCGCCAAATTTCGGTCACTCCATTGCTTGAAACAACGATTAAACGCCTCACCGAAAAAACCGATTCCAAATGTAGCAAGAACAGACATCCAAAATCCAAGACTGCAAATAGAAAACGGCATCAATATCAAAATCAATACTACCGAAAAACCAAGTGAATTCAATGTATCCGAACGTTTTCGCAAAAAGTACCCCATCATAGCAACACTAATCATAATGCCGCTTCGTACCGCCGAAATGGGGCAGCCAATCAAAACAATAAAACTCCATATCACCACAAGGGATAACCCTCTTGCCAATCCTGCCCGTCCCTTATAAAACCAGAACAGCTTTGTTAGCAGAGAACATATCAACACTGCAATTACCTGGATATGCAGTCCGGATACCGCCAACAGATGCGCAAAGCCACTATACTTGAAGTCCAGTAGAATTTCATCCTCCAGCCCATACTTATCTCCGTACAGCATGCCACAGAAAATCCCACTTGACGACAAGTTAAGATGCCTTTCTGCCGTTTGACGAAGCTTTTGTTGTTGTTGGGCACTAAACAGGGAAAAAGAAGTATCTGCATCTGTCAAATGCTTAGTCATTGATTCTGCATCAAGAACCCCTTTTAAATATATACCTCTGCTTAATTCTGAGTATATGGTTCCTGAATATCGTACGGGTTTAACATAACAGTGCAGCGTATTCCCGATTGCAAGTTTCTCTTGATTTTTAACCGTCAAGGCAATAAAAACAGGACAATCTGGCGATTGCCGATTGATTGTATTTGCCTGAATCAGCCAACGATCTTCCCCTTGGTAAGAATCAGGCATCTGCTCGATCACATAACCTGTCACTTCCTGCATGCTTCCAGCATATTGTATCGCTCCCCGATACTCGTGAATATAGGCCAGTGAAAAGCTGAGTATACAGCAAAGAGAGGCAAAACTGCACAGTAGAATATTTTTTCGATCCTCTTTTCGATAAATCCACAAAAAAGCAGCAGCAAGTATGATACCTGCCGCTGTTAAAATCCATGCGATTTCATTGTGCAGGAATACACAAGTGCCCACTGCCATCAAAGCGCAAACGCCACTTAGAAAGCATGGACGATATTTCATCGCATAACACCTTTCAATTTTTTATTAGTCCATCTTCTCCGAAAGTTGTTTTCCGGCAAGAATATGAAAATGCAGATGATGAACCGACTGGCAAGCATCCCTGCCGCAGTTGCTGACAACGCGGAAACCGTTTTCCAATTTCAAATCCGCTGCAATCTTTGCAATTACCTCAAAGATATGTGCAACCACAGCACTGTTCTCTGCGGTAATTTCAGCCGCAGAGGAAATATGCATCTTTGGAATCACCAAAATATGAACCGGAGCCATTGGCGCAATATCATAAAATGCAAGCACCTGCTCATCTTCATACACTTTTTTCGACGGAATTTCTCCTGCGATGATTTTGCAAAACAAACAGTCTTCCATGATTACGATTCCTCCAGTCTTATTTTACCATCTCGGACAAAATTTCTGGTAAAGTGTTTAAGGCTTCTTCCAGTTTGGAAGCATCCGGTACACCTGCCATAGCAGAATCTGGACGGCCGCCACCTTTACCACCTGCAACTGCCGCTGCTTTTGCAACGATTTTGCCTGCATGAATACCTTTTGCCAGAACATCTTTGGATGCAACACACATCAGGTTAGCTTTTCCATCACAGCAAGTGCTTAATAAGCATACGATATTCTCATTCTCCGCTTTGACTTTATCGCCAAACTCACGCATCATATCCGGTTTTACGCCTTCCAGCGCACCGATGATATAACGAACACCCTTAACCTCTTTAATATCTTCCAGCAGCGCATCCATCTTACCAGCGCACATGCACTGATTCAAATGGCTGATTTCTGCATTCTTATCTTTGATTTCCTGCATAACAGCTGCGGTTCTTGCAACCAGTTCTGCAGAATTGGAAAGTTTCAGGTTTGCACTTGCCTGTGCGATGGTTTCGTTTGCTTCTGCAAGCAGTTTCAGTACACCTAATCCGGTAACAGCCTCAATACGACGAACACCTGCTGCAACCGAAGCCTCGGACACAATTTTGAACAGACCGATATTGGCTGTGTTAGCAACATGGGTACCGCCACAGAACTCAACTGATTTATCACCCATCGAAACAACACGAACAACTTCGCCATATTTCTCACCAAACAGAGCCATAGCACCCATCTTCTGCGCCTCTGCAATCGGCATCTCTTTTACAACGATCGGCAATGCAGATAATACCCACTCGTTAACGGTTGCTTCTACTTCTGCAAGCTCCTGAGCATTCATAGCAGAGAAATGACTAAAGTCAAAACGCAGTCTGTCAGCAGTTACCAGCTGGCCTGCCTGATGAACATGATCACCCAATACTTTGCGCAGAGCAGACTGTAATAAGTGCGCACAGGAATGGTTGCGCATCAGTGCCTCTCTAGACTCTTTGCATACAGTGAGATGTGCAGCCTGACCTTTTGATACAACGCCTTCCACTACTTCCAACTTATGGGCAGTCTTGCCAGCAACCGCTTTGGTGGTATCCAAAACTTTTGCTTTACCAGTTTTGGTAACAATCATACCAGTGTCACCGATCTGACCGCCGCTTTCTGCATAGAAGCAGGTTTTCGGAACAACTGCATACACAACATCACCACATTTTGCCTCATCCACAAAATCGTCATCCGTGGTCAGATAGTCCAGTGTGGTGTCGCATTCCATATCGGTGTAACCAACAAATTCAGTATGATACTCTTTGCTGATGCGATGGAACACGGTTTCATCAGCACCCATATATTTGCTTCCACCACGTGCTGCTCTTGCTGTCTCTTTCTGGTGTTGCATGCATACTTTGAAGCCTTCCTCATCGCAGGTATAGCCTTTTTCTTCCAGAATCTCACGAGTCAGATCAATCGGGAAGCCGTAAGTATCAGACAGGAAGAAGCAGGACTCACCGTCCAGAACAGTTTTACCATCTTTTTCCATCTTCTCAATGTACTCGGATAACAGGTTCATACCACGGTCAATGGTCTCGTTGAAGTTTTTCTCCTCATTGGTCAGCAACTTGGTGATATAATCATATTTTTCTTCCAGCTCATTGTACTCACACTTGGAGTTATCCACAACCACCGGAACCAGCTCGTTTAAGAACAGACCATTGATGCCCAGCAACTTGGCATGACGAACGGCGCGGCGCAGCAGACGGCGCATAACATAGCCGCGGCCTTCATTAGAAGGCAGAACACCGTCGGAAGCCATAAAGGTTACCGAACGAATATGGTCAGTGATAACACGGATCGAAATATCTTTTTTCGGATCCTCACCATAGGAAACACCAGCAATCTCACATACTTTGTCACGAATTGCTTTCACAGTATCAACATCAAAGATAGAAGAAACACCCTGCATCAGTGCGGCAATACGCTCCAGACCCATACCTGTATCAATGTTTCTCTGTTTCAGCGGAGTGTAAGTACCATCTTCATGACGTTCGAACTGGGTGAATACCAGATTCCAGAACTCCATATAGCGGTCACAGTCACATCCGATACCACAGGTCGGCTTGCCACAACCGTATTCCTCACCACGATCAAAATGAATTTCAGAACACGGACCGCATGGACCATCGATACCAGCTTCCCAGAAGTTGTCTTCTTTACCCAGATAGTAGATTCTGTCTTTTCTAACTCCTACTTTTTTCTCCCAGATCTCGGCAGCTTCATGGTCATCTTCATATACAGTGACATATAATCTGTCTTCTGGAATCTCAAGAACTTTGGTAATGAATTCCCATGCCCATGCAGTGGCATCCTCTTTGAAATAATCACCAAAAGAGAAATTGCCCAGCATCTCAAAGAAAGTACCATGGCGCGCAGTAATGCCTACATTCTCAATATCGCCAGTACGAATACATTTCTGGCAGGTAGTCATTCTAACTTTTGGTGGAACCTCCTGACCCGTAAAATACGGTTTCAACGGTGCCATGCCTGCGTTGATTAACAGCAAGCTATTGTCGTTCTGCGGAACCAGCGGAAAACTTTTATGGCGTAAATGTCCCTTACTCTCAAAAAATTTCAGATAAGCTTCACGCAGTTCGTTTAAACCCATCCATTTCATAATGTATTAGCTCCTTTAACATGAAATTGCCAAAAATTACGCAGCAAATAATAGGAATAAAAAAAGCTCTCCTCCCAAACAAATATGGGACGAAAGCATCCGTGGTACCACCCAATTTACCTGAAATCAATCTAACTTCAGATCACTTTATCCTTCTTAACGCGAAGATACGTCCGGCTTGTTTTCACCGGAGACTCCCAGACAGCACTCGTTTCCTACACCATAAACGCTTCCAGCCAAAGGCGTTTTTCTCTGCAATGGGCAGTTGTGAAACGATTGATCTTTTCACAGTCTTCTGCTGCATACAATTTTCGATTACTAATATTATATATCACAAACAAATCGCTGTCAACCCAAAATCAAAGGATTTTACAGGATTTTTCTCAAAAACTCACTCTTACAAACTGGTATTTTCATTCAGGCTCTGCTGATAATGTTATTTTTTTGAAAAAACATGTTTTTTTTGCATTTACATATTGTACTTTCCTTTAAGTTTGTGCTATAATATATTGTGTATAGACCTGCTTGTATTTTTTGAAAAACAAGTTGGTTCAATCAAGTAGTTAAACATGAAAAATAAATTATAATTTGTTTTTTATGTGCGAAATGGAGGAACAAGAAAGATGAATAGCAAGATCGAAAAACTTGCTGCACTGAAAGAAAAAGCAACTGCTGCTTCTCCTGCAAGAGAAAGACTAACCGCTTTATTCGATCCGGACACCTTTGTTGAAATCGACACCTTTGTTATGGCTGGTGCTAATGGCGCAGGTGTAATCGCAGGTTACGGTTGCGTAGAAGGCAGCACTGTTTATGCTTATGCGCAGGACATCACCTGTGATCATGGTGCAATGAGTGTTGCTCACGCAAACAAAATTCACAAAATTTATGACCTCGCTGTTAAAAACGGTTGCCCTGTTGTTGCTGTATATGACTCTCAGGGTGCAAAAGTAAGCGAAGGTAACGCAATGCTCGCTGCTTACGGCCAGATCTTACAGGCTGCAAACACTATTTCCGGTGTTGTTCCGCAGATTGCTGTTGTTTTAGGTACCTGTGGCGGTGCTTCTGCATTACTCGCTGCAAGTGCAGACTTTGTTATTGCCAGCAAAAAAGCAGAGATGTTCTTGACTGCTGGTGCAGAAACAAAAGAAGTTTCTGAAAACGGCCTGGTTCATATTTTAGCTGATGATGAAGCTGCTGCAATCAAAGACGCAAGAAAATTACTCTCCGTTCTGCCGCTGAACAACCTGTCTGCTGCTCCGCTGTATGAGTACAATGAGCCGGCAGCTTATACAGCAGGCGCTGATGTAAAAGCTACTATCGCTTCTATCGCAGACGCAGAATCTGTTGTTGAGATTTCCAAAGACTATGCAAAAGGCGTTGTTACCGCATTTGCTTCTGTTGCAGGTTCTTGTGTTGGCTTTGTGGCTACCAACAAAGCAGAAGAAGCTCTGGATTCTTCCGCATGCAAAAAAGCTGCTCACTTTATCAAAGTTTGTGACGCTTTCAATATTCCGGTTATCTCCTTGGTTGATATCGAAGGCTTTAAGAATACTTCCTGCCCAGGCTTAATCAAAACCGCTGCTACTTTGGCAAATGTATATGCTGAAGCTACCTGCGCGAAAGTTAATATTATCACTGGCAATGCAATTGGTGCTGCTTATATCGCATTCGCTGGTTCTAATGCAAATGCTGATGTTTCCTTTGCTTGGCCGAATGCTGTTATCTCCGCTCTGCCGGTAGAAACCGCAGTTGAATTCTCCATGACCGACCGTATGGCTGGCTGTGCAGATGCAAAAGCTGCTCGTGCAGAACTGGAAGCTGAATATGCTGATACCACTGCAAGTGCATTTGCAGCTGCTGAAGGCGGATTCATCACCAATGTAATCGCACCGGAAGATACCCGTGCACAGGTAATTACCGCTCTGGATATGCTCTGCGGCAAACGCGTTTCCAAACTGCCGAAGAAACATACTACTCTGTAATATCTGATTGACTTTTGATCAATCAATCTCAATAATGGAGGATTTCAAAGATGAAAAGATTTAATATCACCGTTAACGGCAAAGCATATGATGTTGCTGTAGAAGAACTTGACGCTAACGCAGCTGCTCCGGTTGCTGCTGCTCCGGCTGCTGCTCCTGTTGCTTCTGCACCGGCCGCTCCGGCTGCTGCACCTGCTGGTGCTGGTGATCCGGTTAAAGCTCCAATGCCGGGTACCGTTTTAGACATTAAAGTAAATGTTGGTGACACTGTAGCTGAGAACCAGCTGCTGGTTGTATTCGAAGCAATGAAAATGGAAAACGAGATCATGGCTCCGAAAGCCGGCAAAGTTGCTTCTATCGCTGTTAAAAAAGGCGAGAACTTCGCAACCGATGCTGTATTATTAACCATCGCTTAATTTTAACTTTTAACAAAACATCAACTTATTGAAATAGAGAGGTATAAATAATGGCTAAGGTAAAAATTACCGAAACCGTTCTGCGCGATGCGCATCAGTCTCTGCTGGCGACCCGTATGCCGCTGTCTGATATGATGCCGGCATTGGATCAGATTGACAAGATCGGTTTCCACTCTGTAGAGTGCTGGGGCGGTGCTACCTTCGACGCTTGCATTCGTTTCTTAGACGAAGATCCGTGGGAGAGACTCCGCATCCTCAAAGATCACATGCCAAACACCAAATTACAGATGTTATTCCGTGGTCAGAACATGCTGGGTTACCGTCCGTATGCTGATGACGTATTAAAATACTGCATCCAGAAAATTGGTGCAAACGGTATGGACATCATGCGTATTTTCGACGCATTAAACGACCTGCGTAACTTAGAGACCACCATCAATGCCATCAAACTGGAAAAAGGCATGGAAGCTCAGGTTGCTATCTCCTACACCACTGGTGATACCTATACCACCCAGTACTATGTAGACTACGCAAAACGCTGCGAGGAAATTGGTGCTGACTCTATCTGCTTAAAAGATATGGCAGCATTACTGACCCCGTATCGCACCTATGAATTGGTTAAAGCAATCAAAGAGAATGTTAAAATTCCGCTTCAGCTGCACACCCATTACACCTCCGGCTTAGCTTCTATGTGCTGCTTAAAAGCTGTTGAAGCTGGTGTTGATGCAATCGATACTGCATTAAGCCCGTTGGCATTAGGTACTTCCCATGCTCCGACTGAGTCTATGGTTGCAGCTTTACAGGGTACCGAATACGATACCGGCTTAGATTTAAAAGCATTGGCTGCTATCAGACCGCACTTCATGGAACTGCGTAAAAAATATATTGAAAGCGGCTTAATCGACCAGAAAATGCTGGCAGCAGACCCGAAAGCACTGCTGGCTCAGGTTCCGGGTGGCATGCTGTCCAACCTACTGTCCCAGTTAAAACAGATGGGCAAAGAGGATCAGCTGGATGCTGTTATGGAAGAAGTTCCGCGTGTAAGAAAAGATGCAGGTATGCCGCCGCTGGTTACCCCGTCTTCTCAGATCGTTGGTTCTCAGGCTGTTATGAATGTTCTCTATGGCGAACGTTATAAAAAGGTTACCAATGAGTTTAAAGCACTGGTTAAAGGTGAATACGGCAGAACTCCGATCGCAATTGATCCGGAATTACGCAAAAAAATCATCGGTGACGAAGCTCCAATTGAGTGCCGTCCAGCTGACTTAATTGCTCCGGAACTGGAAACCTTAAAAGCTGAGTGTGCTCAGTGGTGCGAACAGGAAGAGGACGTATTAACCTACGCTCAGTTCCCGACCGTTGCTCCGAAATTCTTCGAGCAGCGTAATGCAAAAAAACACGGTGTTGATTTAGAGCATGCTGATAAAGAATCTCAGGTTCACCCGGTATAATTGATTTTAACGGATACGTCTTATGGCGTATCCGTTTTTGCGTCCTTTTTTCAATAGTTTTACAGGATTTACCAATATATAAATTGTTTTTTATATAAACATCTATAACTGTTTACACTTTATTTACAGTTTTTACAGTATTTTTATTTGCTTTTTGATAAAACAAGTGATATAATAAATAAACGAAAGAGCTTGATAAATAATTATCAAGTATACCATGTTCATATTAGAACATATATATGGGAGGATTTTTCTTATGGCACGCTTTACTTTACCGAGAGATTTATATCATGGCAAAGGTTCTTTGGAAACCTTAAAAACATTAACAGGCCACCGTGCAATCGTATGTGTCGGCGGTGGCTCCATGAAACGCTTTGGCTTTTTAGACAGAGCTGTTAAATACTTAGAAGAAGCTGGGATGGAAGTTAAAGTATTTGATGGTATCGAGTCCGATCCGTCTGTTGATACCGTAATGCGCGGTGCAGCTGTCATGCAGGAATTCCAGCCAGATTGGATCGTTGCTATGGGCGGCGGTTCTCCAATTGATGCTGCAAAAGCTATGTGGATCAAATATGAGTATCCAGAAACCACTTTCCAGGATATGTGTAAAGTATTTGGCTTACCAAAACTTCGTACCAAAGCACATTTCTGTGCAATTCCGTCCACTTCTGGTACTGCTACCGAAGTTACTGCATTCTCTATCATTACCGACTATAAACTGGGTATCAAATTCCCGATTGCTGACTTTGAAATCACCCCGGATATTGCAATCGTTGATCCAGATTTAGCAGAAACTATGCCGAAAAAACTGGTTGCTCAGACTGGTATGGATGCTATGACCCATGCTATCGAGGCATATGTATCCACCGCTAACAGTGATTTTACCGATCCGCTTGCTATTCATGCAATCGAGATGATTCAGGCTAATCTGGTTAAATCCTACAACGGCGATATGGAAGCTCGTGACAAAATGCATGTTGCTCAGTGCTTAGCTGGTCAGGCATTCTCCAATGCCTTGTTAGGTATCGTTCACTCCATGGCTCATAAAACCGGTGCTGTATTTGAAGATCAGGGTGCTCACATCGTCCATGGTTCCGCAAATGCTATGTACCTGCCGAAAGTTATCGAGTTCAACGCCAAAGACGAAACCGCTAAAAAACGCTATGGTGTCATTGCAGACTACATGCACTTAGGTGGCGCAAATGATGACGAAAAAGTTGAACTGTTAATCACCTACCTGCGCAAAATGTGCGATGATTTGAATATTCCGCACTGCATCCAACACTACGGTACTGACAGCTTACCAACAGAACAGGGATTCGTTCCAGAAGAAGTATTCAAAGAAAGACTACACGATATCGCTGTTAACGCAATCGCTGATGCATGCACCGGTTCTAATCCGCGTCAGCCGTCCGTAGAAGAAATGGAAAAATTACTCCTCTGCTGCTACTATGATACCCGTGTTGATTTCTAATTTTTACCAAAATAATATTAGGGCAGTCATATTTGACTGTCCTTTTTTGCTATCGTTATATTTATAACAGCAATAACTTTTTAAAAATATAGGTTGATTTTTTGTTCAAGAAGTGGTACAATAACTTGTAGATATTACAATACCGTTCAGTTACTTTTCAAAGGAAAGTTTCTGCATCTACTATATGAAAACAGGAGTGAAAATTATGTTTAAAATTGTCCGTAGGGAAGAATTGAATCCAACTGTTACCCTGCTTGAAATCGAAGCTCCGCTGATTGCTAAAAAGGCACAGCCGGGGCAGTTTATCATTCTTCGTGTTGACGATAAAGGCGAGCGTATTCCGCTGACTGTTGCTGACTATGATAGAGAGAAAGGCACTGTCACCATCATTTTCCAAATCGTTGGCGCAACCACCGAACTCTTAAATCATAAAAATGAAGGCGAGTATATTCAGGACTTCGTAGGTCCACTCGGCACTCCTACCCATACCGATGGTTTAAAGAAAGTATGTGTTATTGGTGGCGGCGTTGGCTGTGCAATCGCACTTCCAGTTGCTAAAAAATTAAAAGAACAGGGTTGTGATGTCACCTCTATTATTGGTTTTAGAAGCAAAGACCTTGTCATTTTAGAGAATGAGTTTAAAGCTTGTTCTTCTCGTTTCTTCATGATGACCGACGACGGCAGCTATGGCGAACAGGGTAATGTATGCGTACCGCTGAACAAAATGCTCGAAGCTGGTGAAACCTTCGACGAAGTTATCACCATTGGACCACTGATCATGATGAAATTTGTATGTCTGGCTACCAAACCTTACAACATTAAAACCATCGTCAGCATGAACCCGATCATGGTTGATGGTACTGGCATGTGCGGCGGATGCCGTCTGACCGTTGGTGGCGAAACCAAATTCGCATGCGTGGATGGTCCGGACTTCGATGGTCATTTAGTTGACTTTGACGAGGCTATGAGCCGTTCAAGATCTTATGCAGGCTTTGAACACAAACGCAAAGAAGAAACCTGCAACCTGTTCAAAAAGGAGGTTGAATAATCATGGCAAATATGCGTTTAACCAAAAATCCGATGCCAGCACAAGATCCAAATGTGCGTAATAAAAACTTCTACGAGGTAACCTTAGGCTACACAGAAGAAATGGCTCTTGACGAAGCAAAACGCTGCTTAAACTGTAAAAATAAACCGTGTGTTTCTGGTTGCCCAGTAAACATTATGATTCCAGAGTTCATTGCTCAGGTCGCACAGGGTAACTTTGAGGAAGCTTATAGAATCATTTCCCTGTCTTCCTCCTTACCAGCAGTCTGTGGCCGTGTATGTCCGCAGGAAACCCAATGTGAAGGCAAATGTATCCGCGGTATCAAAGGTGAGCCGGTTGCAATCGGTCGTCTAGAGCGTTTTGTTGCCGACTGGCATAACGAGCACGCTACGGAAGCTCCGGTCAAACCAGCTGCCAACGGCCATAAAGTTGCAGTTGTAGGTTCTGGACCTTCCGGCTTAACCTGCGCAGGTGATCTGGCTAAACTTGGATATGATGTTACTGTATTCGAAGCACTACACTTAGCAGGCGGCGTATTGGTATACGGCATTCCGGAATTCCGTCTTCCGAAATCTATCGTTCAGAAAGAGGTTGATGGCCTAAAAGCATTAGGCGTTAAGGTTGAAACCAATATGGTTATCGGTCGCGTTCTTTCCATTGAAGAACTGAAAGATGAGTATGGCTTTGAAGCTGTATTTATTGGTTCCGGTGCAGGCTTACCGAGATTCATGAATATTCCAGGCGAGAACTTAAAAGGCGTATTCTCTGCAAATGAGTTCTTAACCCGTTCTAACCTGATGAAAGCATATCTAGAAGACTCCACCACCCCGATCAAACAGAGCAAGAATGTTGCGATCGTAGGCGGCGGTAATGTTGCAATGGATGCAGCAAGAACCGCAAAACGCCTGGGGGCTGAGAATGTGTATATCGTATATCGTCGCGGCATGGAAGAATTACCTGCTCGTAAAGAGGAGGTTGAGCATGCAGAAGAAGAAGGTATTATCTTCAAAACTCTGACGAACCCAGTAGAGATTATCCCTTCTCCTGTCACCGATCCGCGTGATCCAGCTTTCGGCTCCGTTGTTGGCATGAAATGTGTTAAAATGGAACTTGGTGAACCGGATGCTTCTGGCAGAAGAAGACCAACCGTTATCCCAAATAGCGAATTTGAGATGGAAGTTGACTGTGTTATCATGTCCCTGGGTACTTCCCCGAACCCGCTGATCAAAGCTACTACTCCAGGCCTTGATACCAAAAAATGGGGTGAGATCATCACCGATGAAGATGGTTTAACCTCTATTGAAGGTGTATATGCAGGCGGTGACGCTGTTACTGGTGCTGCTACTGTTATCCTGGCAATGGGTGCAGGCAAAACTGCCGCTGCCGCTATTGATAAATACATCCAGGGCAAATGATGTAATAGAATTTTTTCGCTGTCCCGATTGGGACAGCGATTTTTATTTTTTCAACATTTCCTGAATGACCCATTGCGTCAATTCATTTACCTTTTCAAAATCAACGGCTGGTGTGTAATATCCTTCTAACTTATCATGCAATATTTTAGCCTGTTGTACGCTTTTTGATGCATCCTCAATCAATGCCTTAATCATCAAAGTTCTATGTCTAACGGCTGTTTTTACCGTGTGCAATGCTTTCGGCGGCAGGTATCGAGAAATTCGGATACACTGCATTTGTGGACAATGTGGAAATTTCATAAATGAATCTGCTGTTACAACCGCCACCCGCTCATTTGGAAAAATAATATGATCTATCTTTCCATTATGAAATGGCGACATACAGAGAATGACCGAAAGCCTCTGTTTTTTTGCCTGATTCTGCACTGCTGAAAGATATGCGGTGGATACCAAACCAAAACTATCCTTGACACATACAATCTTATCTGCCAGAGTCGAAACCGTTTGATCGTATGTGACCATTCCCTGATCGGTTACATTTGACAGCATACGCAGTTCCTCATGATATGTGTCACCTTTGCAGCCATAGAGCAGACGCTTTGCAAACCGCTCACTGGAACGTTTTAGCTTTTCTTCCTGCAAATATCCAGAAAGTACATACTGATTTTGCAAATACAACATGTTAGCAGCTGATAAAAAGACTCTACAGCGTTCATGCAGTGCTGAAATCCGTTTGAATAAAGCAACAATCGGGGTTAATGCAGCGGCTAACTTCTGATTGTCAAAAGCTTGTGTGATATTGACAATTCGATCATACGCACCTGGATATTTAGGCTCAATCACATGCGGTGCAGTTGCATCAAACAATGCAAATCCCTTGGCTTTCCAGATTACTGCATCCAGAGAGTTTGCATCCGAAGAACAATGAATCCGCTCTAAAATTCCCGGAATATCCTGTTCCTGTGCCGCAAGCAGTACCTTTTTCATCATCCTGGACTTACCCGTACCAGGCCCCCCTTTAATTAAATATCGATTCATGCCCTCTTTCGGTTGATCAAACTGATCAAAATAGGAACAAAATCCTTCTGGTGTATTTCCTCCCAGAAAAAAATCAACTGTCTTACATTCCGACATAGTTCTACCCCTTTCTGAATCTATACCTTTTACCATGGTTGATTTCTCTCCAATATATGCAATAAAATAAAAGTGGTGTGATAACTGTCGGAAAACAAAAGGAAAGTACCGCAAACAAAGTACTTTCCAAAAATTTATTCAAGCAATATTTAATTTGCAATCAAAAACACAACCTGCCATATTATTTTGCATTATAGATGCTTGACAACGGTCATGCTCTTACCGTAACGGCAGTAACGAATTACCGACTGTATACTGTCGTATAAATCCTCATATTTTGATTTGGCATATAGCCATTCCGACTGGCGATTGGACGCCATCCAAAGCTTCTCGTTTTCCACTTTCAACTGATTCACCTCGGCTGCCAGTTCACCCCATGTTGCAATATCCGCCATTGCCTGCTCACGGGTCTCGTATGCATCCACACGCTGCAATTCCAGCTTCTTGGTTGCTGCAATGCTGCGACGCAGATCGAACAAAAACACCTCATACGCTATTTCGTTACGCTGTGGCTGTAAACTACCGAAATAACCCTGTGCTTTTTCAAACAGCTCTCTGCATCCTGCAAACTTTGCTTTCAACTCTGCATCAGCTGGCTGGGTTGCATCCTGCCAGAATGCGCTGCATAACTTATTGCCTGCGGTAAAGCGTTTTTCATACCAGAATTCAATCGGCTCCTCAGTGCGTCTTTCCAAGAACCGCTCGTCATAATCAAACAGCGCATGATAGGCCGTCAGATCCACTTCAATTCCAAAGAACAACTTGAAGTATAGACATACCGTTTCATCGAAAGAAAGCTCTGCACCACTGTTCCAAGAGTATATAGCGGCACAATACAATCCATACCAGTTTTCCTCGCGCAGATTCATACCGCCGTCGCACCAGGAAGACATAATTACACCATTACTGTCCGAACCGGTCTGCTTTGCAACGCTTTTGGTATTCAGCCAAGAAGCATAATGCTGCGGAAGAAAACGATTCCAAGAATGGGTTGCCGGAGAAATGATAAATTTCTTCCCGTGCTTTTTCAGACTATCGATATTTTTATAATAATCACGGCAGGCATAATCCCAATATACAAAGGTAATATCATTCGGCATATCGTCAATGGCTTCCAGCTTCAACTGATAGTCACCCCAGACCGGCGTATACATATCACTGTACATCATCATTTTTTTACCTTTGGATTTCAGGTAATCATTCATCATCTTGAAATGACCATTGAAAATTTCCATTGCTTTATCCTTGCCAAACTGATTGGTGTATTCGGCCACCTCATCTCCACCGACATGAATATATTCACTATCACCGAATACTTCAATCGCTTCATCCAGCATCTTTAAAACCATATCCTGAACTTCCTGCTTTCTGGCATCCAGATTAGAAACTACTTTACCGTCAGCAGTTTTCAGCATCAGCTCTCTGAAATCCTGCAAGGTTGCATTTTTATCCCAATGCCCCAGCGTGTTGATAATTGGGGTAATCTGCACATAATAATTCTTGGCATATACAACCAGCTCTTTCCATTCCTCTTTGGAAACCGGATCAGAAAATCGACCAGAAGTTGGGATACAGTCAAACTGCATGGTATCCTCAATATATGGCATATACAGATTACACTTAATCTCGGATAATCTGCGGATAATCTCTTTGAAATTCTCGAATGAAGAAATCTGACCGCGAGAAATATCATCCGAATAACCACGAATTTTCATATCTGGTGCATCTTCAATTTCACAGCATGGGATATTTCCATCATTTAAGAGTGCCAGCTGTCTTAATGTTGCCAACGCATAATAAAGACCGTTCGGCTCACTGTAACCAATGATGATGCTATTTTCTTTGATCGATAATGTATATGCTTCTTTCCCGATATTTTCTTTTTTTACCGCCTGAATTTCCAATGCACCTCTATAAGGAAAAATCTCCCCCGCTTTCGGCACAATCCCAGCAATCTCATTTGATATTGTTAACACCTCAGCCTTTATGCTGCCTTTTGTGCAACAAATCACTTTTGGCTGTGGAACCAACTGCATTTGATTCATATAAAGTTCCTCCTGGCTATCCCCATTCGTCCTCTCGAATGCAAAAATCTCATTCATCAACAAGCGGAATTGTTTTACTCTTAAAGTTCTCGATTCTCACATGACTATCCTGTTCAATTGCGAGCATTACAGCATCACTTTGAGATTCTTCTTCCTGAACTTCCATCAACGCACTTCCGTCAGCACAGTTACATACCTAACCGGTAACAGCGTATCTACCAGTCGCATGATATCCTTGATATTGAAATCCGACTCCCTGTACTTAACCATAAAACTGCAAGCGTTTCTGAATCATCGACAATCCCACTTTCTTATTTTTTAATAACTATAGTATATCATACTGCAATATGAAATGCAATAAAAAAGACAGTTTCTGCTTTTCATAGCAAAACCGTCTTAACAAAAAATCGATAATATGAATCAGGCATATTTTTCTTTTTGAATGTCAGAAAATGGATATACCCTTACAATATTTTTCTGTAAAATGGTATCCAGTACCAGACCGCCAAAAGTCTGAATCATCGCCTGATATGCTACTCCAGAGGAATATACCTTGCTGATATACGCAAGTTCACCGCTGTTGAGCAATACTTTATCATGTATATTTGCGTTTCGCAAATTTATCCTCTCCTTTCTTGGAACCATGCACAATGTGCCAATTATTCTGTCATTTTTTCTCCTGTTCCCTCTTATAGTATAGCACAAAAACATCAAAATGTACCACATTTCAGACATTTTCTTCCATTTTAACAAAAACAGAAGATTGCTGCCACATAGCTTTAGAAAAGCATAACATCATTCTCAAAAGGAAGTAAATAATATGTATTGCTTTTTTAAATGCAATCTGCAAAAATCTAAAAATTTTCAGTTCAATGCGGCACACATCGTATGTGCACTTTCCTGTACCATAGCAGAGGCAGAAAACACTTGATACTCTGTTACACCCAAAATGGTTTCTCCATCTATCTGAATCGCTGTCGGGCGGTCAAATTTGACTGTCACCTCATGTGCATTGAAAATATCAACATATTTGGTAAACTTAATATGTGTCCCCTTAAAAATTGTTGGGAAAACAAGCAGCAGCAGCCATTTGTTTATGTCATGAATAATCGTAGTCGTTACAGTTCTTTCTCGATTCATGCGATCCTGCCCTGGAGACATCATCATACCACCACCATAATATCTACCATGCATGGTAGGCGCCAACCAGACACGCTTATATGTATGCGTTACGCCGTCAATCGTCACGGTTGCTGCTGTGGGATGATAAGCATATAAAGTACCTTTTAATGCTATTTTAGCATAATTAATTGGTTTATTGGATTTTGCGCGGATTCGGTCACCTTCTTCGCAACAATATCCATCAATTCCATAACCAATAGCATTAAAAAATTTCAAAGACTTTCCTTTTACAACGACTTTTGGAAGATATTTCAAATATGTATTGATTAATATTGGTTTTCCTCCACATTTCACTCCGAGATCATTCATAAAATCATTGCCGGTTCCAGTCGCAAAATAATAAATATCCTTATCAATGTTGATTCCTTGCGTATCATTGACAAACCGATTCATCGTACCATCTCCACCAGCTAAAATAACCTGCTCATCTTTTTCCAGCTGTGCAAAAAAAGTAGAATAATCTGTAATATCCACAATATTATAAAACTTTAGTGTATCATGTGGTAATATATTTTTCAGTTTTAACGCTTCTGCCTCACCACATCCATTTCTGGAAAATGGATTGACAAGCACACTGTATTTCGCCATTGATGTTTTTACCTCTCCAATAACTTTTGTTCCATTATTTTATAAGCATAATCGCCCAACTGCGTGGATCGCTTTCCCTTTAATGCTTCTGCAGAAATAACTTCAACCACATCAACATACACTTTTGTATTTTTCCACGGATAATTCTTGGTTATATTCTCAGTACCAGAAACGGTTACAATAACTAATGGAACTTCAGCTTTCTGTGCGACCTTAATAACACCACTATGAAATGGCAAAAGTTTTCCATCCTTACTTCTTGTTCCCTCTGGATAGACCATAATTGAAGCCTCATCGTTCTGAATTAATTTTACAGCAGCCTGCAATGTTCTGGCTGCGTTCCTTGCATTTTCACGATCAATCGGTAAAAAACAACATCTGCGAACCATTCTTCCAAAAAAAGGAATATCAAAATTTTCTGGTTTTGAAATAAAGGCAAGCTGATATTTTCTAAACACATTCCATGTAACAATAGGGTCATATGCTGACCGATGATTGCTAATCAGTTCAAACCGACCCTGTGGCATTTTTTCAAGTCCCGTTACTTCTATTTTCAGATGCATCACTTTTGTTGCAATCCATGCTGCTGAGCTGACTAAAAAACGATGATAATTACTTGCTTTATCATACAACCGTTTTGGATTGGTCGTAAAAAATCCAATCACCAACAGCAAAGCATACAATAAGATTAAACACAGGCAGCCAAATAGCAACGATAAAAAAAACTTTCCCAAAATATTTCTCCTTCGATATATTGAAACTTTTAACAACTACTAACTATATATTATATCACTTTCCAAGAAAAAAACCATAGCGAATTTCATTTTCCACAATAACATACAGTAACCATTAAAATATCACTAAAACTTGTTACAAAGGACAAGGACAGCTTTCTTCTGCTATTTTACAATTAATATTATGATCCACATATTTCAATAAATATTTAGGTCGTCTACTTGGCTTAATCCATTCTGCACAATGTTCTCGTGGTATGATAACCGGCATTCGGTCATTAATTCCCTCCAATGTTTCACAAGCTGGCTGTGTCAAAATAACCAGATAAGGACGATCATTTTGCAAACGATAGATACCACCAAGGTACATAAAATCTCCTTCGTTGGGATAAACTATATATTTAACTAACTTGCCATCAACTTTTTTCCACTCAAAATAAGAACTTACTACAACCACACAGCGTCTCTGACGATAGCCATCAATGAATAAAATTTTATTTTCTATTGTTTCTAATCTGGTTGAAGCAATCCATGGACTCTTTTTTCTTGTTTGATCCGGAAATCCCCAGGTCATGAAAAAAGCATGTGCACGCATATTTTGATTATAGGCTACAACAGGAATTTGTTCACCTGGCAAAATTTCTCCTAAATGGTATTTCACATCAGGCGTATTAATTTTAGCCCCAGCTAACAACACACGCATTTCAGCTGGTGTATTCTCAGAATCCAAAAATAATCCAATGCACATTGTATTTCCTCCTATATCAAAATATAAATAAGTTTTATCATAAATTTATTTTATAAACAAGTATATTTGAATAAAGAAATAATTATATAACGAAAAAGACCTTGTCACACTAACAAGGTCTTTTCTGGCAGGGGCAGAGAGACTCGAACTCCCGGCACGCGGTTTTGGAGACCGCTGCTCTACCAAACTGAGCTATACCCCTATGTATTTATTTTTATTGTTGGTGGGCCTTCGGGGACTCGAACCCGGGACCGACCGGTTATGAGCCGGTTGCTCTAACCAACTGAGCTAAAGGCCCATTTCTAAAAACAAATACATTAAGAGAATCCTATTTGGATTCTCTTAATATTCAGTGATGGCAACTCTCTATTTTTCCAGGCCGTCTCCAGCCAAGTATTGTCGA
>JAHHTP010000016.1 GCA_020024615.1 Oscillospiraceae bacterium | reverse complement strand
GTATAATATAAATGGTTAAATGTCGCTTTATGATAAATTATGTCGAATTTCGATTGCTGAATAAATTTTTTCAAGAAAGGTGAACTGTTTGGAGAGAATCATAAATATTGATCGTGTGGATGATCTGGTTTGTTTGTTCGGTGAATTTGATAGAAATATCAAAACAATAGAAAATGCATTTGGCGTAAGCATTGTCAGCCGTGACAGCAGTCTGAAAATTTGTGCAGATGATGAAGAAAGCCTGTTTTATGCGCAGAAAGCGATTGAAACACTGCTGTATTTTATTGTGCGGGGAGAAGAAATCACAGAGCAAAAGCTGGAATATTGCATTGCAATGGCGCGTGAAGGAAATACAGAGGCAATGAAACAACTTTCCTCTGATTGTATCTGCATTACAGTATCCGGCAAACCGATTAAACCGAAAACGCTTGGTCAGAAAGCCTATATTGAAAAAATTGCAGGAAATACGGTTGTGTTTGGAATCGGACCTGCCGGCACTGGTAAAACCTATCTTGCCGTTGCGATGGCAGTGAAGGCTTTCAAATCGCAGGAAGTCAGTCGAATTATTTTAACAAGACCTGCTGTGGAAGCAGGAGAGAAGCTCGGATTCCTGCCGGGTGATTTACAGACAAAGGTAGACCCATATCTTCGTCCTTTGTATGATGCTTTGTTTGATATGTTTGGTGCTGAAACATTTGCTCGCCATATGGAAAAGGGAATCATTGAAGTTGCTCCGCTTGCGTATATGCGTGGTCGTACACTGGATGATAGCTTTATTATACTGGATGAAGCGCAGAATACCACACCAGAGCAGATGAAAATGTTCCTAACCCGTCTGGGGCATAATTCCAAAGCGGTTGTAACAGGTGATATTACACAGATTGATCTACCGGATCATCGTCGTTCCGGTTTGCTTCAGGCATCAAAAGTGTTGCGCAATGTGGATGATATCAGCATTGTGCGTTTTACAGAACGCGATGTTGTGCGCAATAAAATCGTACAGCAGATTATTAAAGCATATAATAAGTACTATGAGGAGGTTAAACGATAAAATGGATAAATTAAAAGTTGTAATCAGTAACCGGCAGAAGGCTGTAAAGATTCCGACCGGCATGAACCTTTTAATCAGACGCTGCTGCCATGCAGTGCTGGTAAATGAAAAATTTGAGGGCAGTGCGGAAGTCAGTGTGTCTTTTGTGACAAATGAAGAAATTAAACAATTAAATAGTCAGTATCGCAACAAAGACACGGAAACGGATGTTCTTTCTTTCCCGCTTGGCGAGAACGGTGTTTATGATGTCAACGAATCTACCGGCGCATATCTGCTGGGAGATATTGTGATTTCGGTAGAAAAGGCAGTGGAGCAGGCTGAATCATTTGGTCATACACTGCAGCGTGAGATGGCTTTTCTGACCGTTCATTCGATGTTTCATCTGCTGGGCTATGACCACGAAAAAGGTGGACTGGAATCTGTCATTATGCGTGAGAAGGAAGAAAAAGTATTGGCAGAACTGGGTCTTACCCGTCAAGCCAGCTTTGTAGTTTAATCATAGCTTATGCTGCCTGTCGTTTAAGTCTGTCTGACATCTAACGGCAGGCATTTTTACTAATATCAGCGGGCGAATATGCCCATCGGAGGAATTTTTGTATGGATGCAAAACACGAAATAAAGGGACTGCGGCAAAGTTTTCAGTATGCATTTTCTGGTTTTTTGTACTGCATCAATAACGAACGGAATATGCGGATTCATCTGTCAGCGTTTGTACTGCTGTCGATGTTTTCCTACTATTATGGATTAGACCGGACGGAATTTATGATTTTTACCATTGTTTGCAGCATTGTAGTATTTGCAGAGATGGTTAATACATCCATTGAAGCGATTGTAAATCTGGCTTCACCGTCCTATCATCGTTTGGCAAAGATCGCAAAGGATATTGCAGCTGGTGCTGTATTTGTTACAGCGATGGCTGCTGTAATTGTCGGCGTTTTCTTGTTCGGTGATTTTGTCAAGCTGTCCAAAGTGTTTTGGATGTTTTGGGAGAAACCGTATCGGTTTGTTCTGATGACGGGATTAACCGTGTTGTTGTTATTTTTTGTTTTCTGCGGAGGTGGAATTGTTTCCAAAGCGGCGTATAAGCTTGAAAAGAAAAAGAAATGAACAGACAGAAAGGATTTTTTATGGAAACTCGTTCTTTATTTGCGGCTTTGGTTGGCCGCCCAAATGTGGGAAAATCTTCCCTTTTAAATGCTTTGCTTGGAGAGAAAATTGCGATTGTTACCGATAAACCACAGACGACCCGTACCCGTATCACTGGAATTTTGACCAAGGGGGCGGTGCAGTATGTATTTGTGGATACACCAGGTCTGCACAAGGCTTATAATAAATTAAGCAATGTTATGGTGAAAGCCGTACATTCTTCGTTGGGGGATGTTGAACTGGCGATTTTACTGATAGATGCGTCGTTAAAAATCGGTGCACCGGAAATGGAATTGATTGAAGACATCAAAAAAAGCGGTCTGCCAAGTGTATTGGTCATCAATAAAATTGACCTTCTGCCGAAAAAGGAAGATGTAGCTGTTTTGATTGCACAGGCTTCGAAGCTGCATGATTTTGATGCGATTATTCCGGTCAGCGTGCTTCAGAATGACGGTGTTGACCTGGTACTGGATGCCATTACTCCATTTGCGGAAGAAAGTGTACACTACTTTCCGGATGACAGCCTGACCGATCAGCCAGAGCGTCTGTTGGTGGCGGAAATGGTGCGCGAAAAGCTGATGCGGAATTTGCAGCAGGAGGTGCCACATGGTATTGCTGTTACAGTAGAACGCATGAAAGAGCGTGAAAATGGCAATATCATTGATATTGATGTTACCATTTACTGTGAGCGCAAGACGCATAAGGGCATTATCATTGGTAAAGGTGGCTCGATGCTAAAACGCGTTGCATCTCAGGCAAGAACGGATATGGAAAACTTTTTGGATATAAAGGTTAACTTGCAGTGCTGGGTTAAGGTGCGTGAGGGTTGGCGGGATTCCGAAAACTTTATCCGTGATATCGGTTTAACCGAATAATGGCAGTATGCAGATTAAAACAACTGCGTTGGTGTTAAAGCCGCGCAATGTCGGTGAGAACGATAAGATTCTGGTTCTGCTGACGGAAGAGTATGGCGTAATTGAAGCAACTGCCAGAGGAGCGCAGCGCAGCAAAAATGCCTATTCCACCTTCTGTCAGCCGTTCTGCTATGCAAAAATAGAGCTATTTAAAGGAAAGAACAGTTGGCTTGTCAATACAGTGCAGGTGTTGGATTCGCATTTTCCGCTTTCCGCAGATCCGTTTGCGGCAGCGTTGTCTGCATATTTTTGCGAGGTTGTGCGTGTTCTTTCACCGGGGGAAGAAGCGGCAAAACAATATATGCAGCTACTTTTAAATTTATTTTGGCTGTTTGAACAGGGAAAACGAGATGCCAGACAGTTAAAAGCGATTTTTGAACTGCGGGTTCTGGTTTATGCCGGCTTTGCGCCAAATTTGGTCGGATGTACCGAATGTGGCAAATTTGAATCTGATCTGATGTATTTTTTGCCAGCAAAGGCGTGTTTATTGTGTGAAGACTGTATCCATGCAAGCGAACAAAATTCGCTTTGGCATTTTCTAGTTCCGAAAGCGGTACTGAATGCCATGCGCTATATTGTTTATGGTGATGCGCATAAAATTTTTTCTTTTTCCCTAAAAGATCCGTCTCTTTCGATTCTTGGAAATATCACCGAAGCATATCTGCTTTATTGTACTGACACGAAATTTTTGTCATTGCAGGTTTATCACGCTTTGATGGAACCGCTGACAAATAAAGACTCTGATTTGAGAAAGGATATAGACGAATAGTTTCTCATGAAAAATATATCACAGAAATATTGCGACACTCTGGAACTGAATAAAATTTTGCAGGAGCTTTCAAAGCTCGCCTGCTGTGATTATGCCAGAGAGAAAATACTTGAAATCAAGCCGGAAACCAATTATCGGCTGATTATGGATGAATTACAGAAAACAAATGATGCGTTTGAGTTGTCTATGTTATACGGTAGTCCGCATTTTTCCAATATGGTCGATCCGACGCCTGCATTGCAGATGGCAGAAAAGGGCAGTATGCTTTCCACAAAAGCGTTGTTAAATATTGCAGCGGTTCTGCGTGAGATTCGATCACTTGTAGAATGGTTTGGTCGCTGTAAAGGTCGGGAAAACAGTTTGAATCCGATTTTCTCTATGTTGCGGCCGAATAAAACATTAGAGCAGCGCATCACCTCTGTTATCATCACTGAGGAAGAAATTGATGATTATGCCAGCGATGAACTGGCTATGATTCGTAAAAGAATTCGACATAATACTTCGAAAATTCGAGATTCGTTAAATAAAGTGCTGCGTTCTGAATCGGGACAGCGTGCATTACAGGAAAATCTTGTTACTATGCGTGATGGACGCTATGTTGTGCCAGTCAAAGCGGAATACCGTGGTCAAATCCAGGGTCTGGTGCATGATACCTCAGCCTCTGGTGCAACTTTGTTCATTGAACCGATGGCGGTCGTGGAAGCGAACAACGAACTCAAAGTATTGAAAGCACAGGAAAAAGCGGAAATCGAACGCATATTGTATGAGCTTTCTGCTTTGTGTGCAGCAGATGCACAAACGATTTTTGATAATTTCCAGACGTTGATTGATCTGCACATTTACTTTGTAAAAGCGCATTACGCAGAGATTACCAAATCTATGATGCCGAAGGTGGTAGAAGATGGTACGATTCGACTGCGTAAAGCAAGACACCCATTGATCGACCCGAAGCAGGTTGTTCCGATTGATGTAGAGTTGGGGGCAAAATACCGGACGCTCTGTGTTACCGGCCCGAATACTGGTGGTAAGACAGTTACTTTAAAGACGATTGGTCTGCTGACTTTGATGGTTATGTGCGGCATGATGATTCCGGTTGCAGACGACAGTGTTATCTCGGTATTTGATCAGGTGTTGGTGGATATTGGAGATGAACAGAGCATTGAACAGAGTTTGTCCACATTCTCCTCGCATATTACCAATACAATTCGTATTTTGAAAATAGCAGATTCCCGTTCGTTGATTCTGCTTGATGAACTTGGTTCGGGCACTGATCCGACAGAGGGTGCAGCACTTGCCATTGCGATTCTGGAAAAATTGCGTGAACTGCGTTCAGTTGTCGCAATTACAACCCATTATGCAGAGTTAAAGGTGTATGCATTGCAGACCGAAGGGGTCGAAAATGCCTGCTGTGAATTCGATGTGCAGTCACTGCGTCCGACCTATCGTTTGCTGATTGGTGTGCCGGGCAGATCGAATGCGTTTGCAATATCGGCAAGACTGGGAATGCCGGAAGAAATCTTGAATGATGCTAAAGCGCAGGTGGCTGGCGATCAGCGTAAGTTTGAGGATGTTATTGAGCAGCTTGAAACTGCGCGTGAAGATTTTGAGAAAAAGACGGCAGAATGTGAGCAAAGACAGGCAGAATTGGATGCTTTGCAGAAGCGTTTAAATGAAGATATGGGGGAAACGCTACAAAAGCGTGATGATATTATTGATCGTGCCAACGCGCAGGCCCAGCGAATTGTCGCGCAGATTGAGGCACAGTCTAGGGCACTGATGGATGAACTGGATCAGCTGCGCCGCGATAAGGATAAAGCGGACTTTTCAGAGCGTCAGATGCGGGCAAGAAGTCAGCTGCGTGGTAAACTCGGTCAGATGTATGCTGATGCAAATCCGGTAGCTGTGCATGACAACAGCGAATATGTGCTTCCAAGACCGCTTAAAGTTGGTGACACGGTTCTGATGGTGGATATCAATCAGCGTGGAACGGTCACTGATGTTGGTGCAAAAAAAGTCACCGTTGCGACCGGCGCGATCAAAACTAAAGTGGATATCGGAAATCTGCGTCTGGTGCAGGCTGATCCGAAGAAGGCAAAAGCATCCAAAAATATTGGAAGTGTCAAGAAAACGATGGAGAGCAATCGAACTCGTTCCGCTTCACTTGAGGTAGATTTGCGTGGGCAGACGGTGGATGAGGCATTGATGTCGCTTGATATGTATATCAACAAAGCGTTGTTGATGAAAACCAATATGTTCACTATTATTCATGGTAAGGGCACAGGCGCGCTCAGAGCGGCTGTACAGACTTATCTAAAACAGAACAAATTTGTCAAGAGTTATCGCCTTGGCGTCTACGGCGAAGGTGAGAACGGTGTCACCATTGTAGAAATGAAATAAATCATAAATTTGTTAAAGACGAGGTTTTAGAGTGACCTCGTCTTTTTTATGTTCTGTTTTCAAAGTGGCGCGCATATGCTGTATCAAACCAATATATGGAAAGGATGAGAAAGATGCAGGAAATGATCGTATTGGAGACTGCGTATCAACAGTCAGATGCCGCCGCTTCCGAAGAAAAAAACGAGGCAAAGCAGGAATTACCATTAAAGGAAGAAAGTGCTTCTGAAACTGCTGCAATTGAATTTGCACCAAACTGGCAGAAGCGCACAACAGGTAGCAGAATCTGGCAGGTAGGTGTGCTGGTGGTGGTGCTTGGAGTTGTGATTTGGGGTTATCCTAAAATTTGTCCAGTACTAGATCAGACAATGTATACCTTTTTAAAAGTAACAGCTCCGTGTGAAGTAGAATCGCAGGAAAGCCCTACTGAACCAGAAGCAGCAGCACTCCAGGAACAGGTTCAGCCGGAAGAAGAAAAAGTGCAGGATGCAGAGCCGTCTAAAGAGCCCTTGCAGACAGATACGGTACATGAGGTGCCTGAGCCAGAAGCGAAAATTGTCGGGACGATTGATAATATGACTGGCTGTGGGAAGGTCAGTGTGCAGACATTTTCTGCATCAGCAGGTGGGATTTATTTGCCATTGCAGCATGGACTGGTGAAAAATGTCACCGATGTTTCCAATGATATATTAAGGAAGGCAGCAAAGAACGATTTGCCGTTTACCTTTACCGATACTGATAAACCACAGATTTTGATTATGCATACCCATGCCACTGAATCATATCTTTCAAAGGAAAGTGAAAGTTATGATACCAAGGCAAGTTTTCGTACTCGAGATTGTAAGCAGAATATGACGCGCATTGGTGCGGAAATTGCAGAACAGCTGGAGAATGCTGGAATCGGTGTGATTCAGGATACAACGCTGCATGATTATCCTTCTTATAATGGGTCGTATGAGCGCAGTGCTGTGACCGTAAAAAAATATTTAAAGAAGTATCCGGACATTAAAGTGGTGCTGGATATTCATCGTGATGCAATCGGAAGTGACGATACGATCATAGCACCGACTGCGTCGATTGACCATAAAAAAGCGGCACAGATTATGATTATCAGCGGCTGTGATGACGGTACAATGGGGATGCCGAATTATCTGAAAAATTTTACTTTTGCCACTGCATTACAGACCAGACTGGAACAGATGTATCCGACCATCACCCGCCCAGTTTTGTTTGATTATCGGAAGTATAATCAGGATTTGACAACCGGAAGTCTGCTGATCGAAGTCGGTTCTAATGCCAATACACTTGAGCAGGCGGTTTATTCTGGGCAACTTTTAGGAAAAGCATTGGCAGCTTTATGCCGCTCTAATATGGAATAACTGACCGTATTTTTTTCTGAAAAAAGGGAACTTTACTTTTGAAAGGGGTTGAGAAAATGGTAAAGTTCCGACATTGTTTTTGGAGGGTTTTCTGGATCGTTTTATTGCTTTTTATCTTTGTCGGAGGCTTTTTGTATCTGTGTAAAATCGGAGAGGAAAAGACAGGACAGGATACTTTTTATCATCAAATTGTTGACATAATGCAGATGATATTACAGCCTAGACCAGCAGTTGAAACCTTCTGGAATTCATGCAGCAAACTAGATTTTTATCAAAAATGGCTTGCTCCGGTTGCAGAATGGCTTCAGAAACTATTTGGGATTTTATGATTTTATTGACAAATTTATAGCTTGATGATTTTTTATTTTTGTTTTAATAACCAAAAATATAATGATTCCCTGACTGGATATTTTGCTGTGCGGATTTGGAGGGTTTTACTAAATTCGGCTTTTGCGATTTTGCAAATCTACTTTTTGTTTTTGTTTTTTTTACAAATTAAGGTGATTTGGTTTCGCTTTCCGCTCGATAGATTCGTTGATTTCCACAAAACCTGTCTAAAAAGCTGGGGTTGACAAAGTCGATTTGATGATGTATACTATCATACGCTGGTAACAAAAAGTTACAAAAGATCTTGTAATTGTAACAATAGTAATGCTGATTGTTACCAGAAATGAAAACAGGCAAACAAAAACGATAATCGCAGGAGAGAATCTCACAGCTCTACGCGGCGAATCTGACAAACATCTGTTTATTGACAGATGCGAAAGAGAGGAAAACGATATGAGTATAAAAAAAGTTGGTTCCAGAAGCGAAAAAGTCCGAAAGCCGATATTCGGTTTAGCAGTATTGATTGGATGTGCAGCCATGGCACTGCCTCTGACTGGTGCAACACTGACAGAATATCATTACACCATCAATGAATCTTCCGACGGTGTTGTTACGCAACTTGCGGTAGCGTACACAAGATCCGAATCACCGGATGATATTTTGCAGTCTGCTCAAATCGAGCTGGGTGAAGGTGACACATATCATTTCACTGAGCCTGGAGATGACAATCAGGGGGCTATTACTATTCGGCGTTCTTTCCCGGTCAGTGTCACGGCTGATTCAGAGACACAGGAAATTTTATTGCGCGGCGGCACCGTTGAAGATGCGCTGAAAGCTGCACAGATTACATTGGGTGAAGAGGACATTGTTTCGATGGAATTAGATGAGGAGGTTCATGCCGGAACTGCCATTACGGTAAACCGTGTGGAACACAAAATTGCTACCAGGAAAAAAAGTGTACCATTTGAAACAAAATACGAATATACAAATACATTGATTCCAAATGCGAAAGTAAAAACTGGAAATGGTGTGAAGGGTGTATGTACCTACACTTACGATGAGGTTTATATTGACGGAGAACTGGCTGACAGCACTTTGGTTTCCAAGAAAGTTACTAAAAAACCAGTTCATGAAGTATATCAGATTGGTAGTAGTCGAAATGTTCCTTCACATTATGATGTCCCGGACCATATTAAATTCGATAAAAATGGAAATCCAGTAAATTATAAGAAAAAAGTAACTGGTAAGGCAACTGCTTATTCTACCAGACGAGAAACTTCCCTGAAAGCAGGCGATGTTGCGATGGATCTGAGTCAGTATCCGCGTGGCAGCTGGCTTTATATTAAGAGTAGAGATGGTTCTTATGTTTACGGCTATGCGCGTGTTGCCGACACTGGTACAGGTTTGGTAGAAGGCACAGTTCTGGTGGATTGCTTCTTTGATACTTTTGCGGAATGTTATCAATTCGGAGCTAAAACATTAGACGTTTACGTCTTGTCCTAATATTTTAAATATTTCAGGCATAAACTTGCGATGATTTTATAATTCGCTGAAAGTTTCTGCCTGTTTTATTTTATGGTGGACAAATCTTGTAAAATGCGATACAATAGAAGCAGAATATGACAGAAAGGAGATGCCAATGGAAAAGGGTTTTAATTTTCGGATTCTGATATTTTGGGAACTGGTTGCTTTGCTGGCCGGATTGCTTGTGTTCGGTGCGATTCTCTGGGTCTTTGCCCCCTATACAATTGTCTGGTATGTTCTGTTATTTAGTCTTGGCAGTATCTATCTTTTTTTTGCCAGTCTTTATATTCCGTTTTATGTTTGCAATTTGCAGGTTGAAGTAAATTCACAGGTGATTACGGTGACTTCAGGGGCGTTCATCGTTCGGTCACGGTATCAGCGTCGCGCACAGATCAGTGTTGCAGCGCGCTATCATAATCTGCTTGCAGGACTGCTGGGGTTGTGTACACTGGTTCTGTATTCTCCTGGAAGCACATTGATTATTCCGCTGTTAGACATAAAAAAAGCAGACGAAATCGCCTGCCTCATTCAAAAAAATCATTCGTAAAAGCTGTCCAAAACTGGGCAGCTTTTTATTGTAATGGGAAAAAACGATCATCCACACAGTGGTAGAATGGTGCGATGGTATGATTTTCCCGGTATTTTCCGAATACCCATCCTGAAAATTTGGTTTGCTCCCATATTTCATCTAAAAATTGGTGGAAGCCGGTAAAAATGGGATTTTCGATCTGTTTGCGCTGCTGCATAATGGCACGAAGCTTGCTGGGCGCATCGTGGGTAATGATGTAATCTACCTGATTGTGGTATCGTTTGAGATTGTCTTTTGCTCGTTGCATGACTTCAGGAGTCAGAATGCTGGAAGAATAAAATTCCTCAGTGTAATTGCTGCCAATATAGTCCAAGTTTTCTCCACCGCCAAAGCAAAACAGTGTTTTCCCTTCGATTTCGTATACCTCTCCCTGTGGAAGATAATATACATTTTTAGAAGCGCGAGCGGCTTTTCCGGCGTGCCAGTCAACCAGAGGAAGATTGTTTAACCACGCGGTATCGTCAATAGCGCCGTGTAAAAATGCAATGGTATATTTCTGCTTTGCCAGCCATTTCAGCGATTTCTCTGCCAATTTGTCATGGTCACAGAAAAAACCGAAATTGCCACAAACAATAATGGTATCACCTTTTTTCAGTTTGACTTTTGTTTTGGAGAAGCGTCTGGTGTCGGCAAAGGTGTCACCGGTAATATAAATCATAATAGGATCCTTTCTTGTATAAATCAGCGATCTGCAAAGCGCAGAATGGTCAGCAGGTGATCAAGTGAATATATCCGCTTTTGATTGCGGAATCTGCCATCCGAAACAGGTTCATGGCTAACCTGCAATTTAAAATTCATGGTTATGATTTTTGCCTGATTGTGCGCCATGCAGGACATTTTTCCGTTATAATGCCGGCAAAAGCTGTTGATGATATTTTCAAGCAGTCCTATCAGGGTTTTCTGATGGACGGTTTCTGGTTGATTACATCCGTTTCCGATTACACGAATAAAAACATTGCCGCCTTTTTCGTTGATTCTAAAATCAAGCCGAGGTAGAGCGTGATCAATCTGGTATATGGAGATTAAAGCAATCATTGCTTCAAAAAAGTGACTGACATCCAGATAGAAAGGTCTGTCGGACATGATTTCGGGATAGATAGACAAACCTTTGCCAGGGGAGTGGATGGAAGCATTGATCTGGTTTTGAAAAAATAGACAGACTGGTTTGAGTAAAACGGATTCTTCTTCTGAACCGGTGCGCAGAATGCTATGCGATACTTCCAGCAGTAGATTATTGCGTAGAACCGCTTCACTCATGCGAGCAATCTGCTCTGCCTGCGCAATGCTTTGCATATTACGGCAGCCTTCTGCAATTTTAACAAGTATATCAGTGTTATAGGCCTCCATGAGGTTATAATACTCCATGTTCTTTTTGAAGTTTGGAGCATCATAATTCCCGGTTTCCAATTTACAGAAAATTTTTTGCTTACCAGACAAATCTTCGATGTAGGAAAAGCAGCAGAGAAAATATTCATTTTCAGCAAGATAAAAGGATGGTGTGATAAAAAAATTCTCCTGCTGCAACTGATAAATAAGATCCTGGAAGGTATCGGCAGTCGGCAGCAGCTGTTTTAAGTCGGCGCCAACAGAAAAAATATTTGGATAGCGCATGGATATGCCGCGGCCGCACTGGATGATAATTCCTTGTACATCGCAGAAGAAGCAGCAGATATCCTTATTTTGCATCAATTCCATAAAAAAGGGGGATGATAAATTCGTCATAATAAAAGTTCTCCCATACAAAAGGTATAGCTAATATTATTATACGGTAAAAAAGGTGGAAAGTAAAGATTAAAACTGAAAACCGCGAAAAATATTTTATATTAGCGGAAAAACTATGGCAGATTTTTAAATTTTTAAGCATTAAAGAATAAACATTCGTTTATTACTTGACAATTAAGCTGTTTTGGTATAAAATATAAATGATGATGAATAGCTGAGGCTGTCCATCTATAAATGGGCGATTATGCCCAACAAAATTCAGGAGGTACATTCCAATGTCTGTTAAAGTTGCTATTAATGGTTTCGGTCGTATCGGTCGTCTGGCTTTCCGTCAGATGTTCGGCGCTGAGGGTTATGATGTTGTTGCTATCAACGACTTAACCAAACCGTCTATGCTGGCTCACCTGCTCAAATACGATACCGCTCAGGGCGGCTACTGCGGCAAAGTAGGCGAAAACTTACACACCGTAGAGGCTGATGATGAGGCTAACACCATCACTGTTGATGGTAAAACCCTGACCATCTACAAAGAAGCTGACGCTTCCAAACTGCCGTGGGGCGAGATTGGTGTTGATGTAGTATTAGAGTGCACCGGTTTCTACTGCTCTAAAGACAAAGCAATGGCTCATGTAAACGCTGGTGCTAAAAAAGTTGTTATCTCTGCTCCGGCAGGCAACGACCTGAAAACCATCGTATTTAGCGTAAACGAAAATACTCTGACCGCTGAGGATCAGATCATTTCTGCTGCATCCTGCACCACCAACTGCTTAGCTCCGATGGCAAAAGCTCTTAACGACTACGCTGCAATCCAGAGTGGTATCATGAGCACCATCCACGCTTACACTGGTGATCAGATGATCTTAGACGGCCCGCATCGTAAAGGTGACCTGCGTCGTGCAAGAGCTGGTGCTGCTAACATCGTTCCGAACTCTACCGGTGCTGCAAAAGCAATCGGCTTAGTAATTCCGGAATTAAACGGCAAATTAATCGGTTCTGCTCAGCGTGTTCCGGTTCCGACTGGTTCTACCACCATCTTAACCGCAGTTGTTAAAGGACAGAATGTAACCAAAGAAGGCATCAACGCTGCAATGAAAGCTGCTGCTTCTGCTTCCTTCGGCTACAACGAAGATCAGATCGTTTCTTCCGATGTAATCGGTATGAAATATGGTTCTCTGTTCGATGCTACCCAGACTATGGTTTCCAAAATTGGTGAAGATCTGTTCCAGGTACAGGTTGTTTCCTGGTACGATAATGAGAACTCCTACACCAGTCAGATGGTTCGTACCATTAAATACTTTGCTGAATTAGCATAAGTTTTGGCTTGTTTGAGCTCAAAGCATAATATTGGCGGATGCACTTTATGTGTGTCCGCTTTTATTTTGGCCGCATATTGTGAGATTTTGTTTTGATGCACGGCTCTTTTGACAATAAAGTATCTGTTTTTTTTATGGAAGTTGTGGTATAATGAAATAAATATAACTGTGGTAATGCGCAGGGAGATATAATATACATATTTGGATATTAAAAAATTTTAATGTATGGAGGCTAAAGATGAAAAGACCAAACATTTTAATGATTATGACAGATGACCATGCTGCCCATGCGATGAGCTGTTATCATAGTAAGGTTAACACCACGCCTTATATGGATTCTATTGCAGAGAATGGTATCAAATTTGAAAACTGCTTATGTACCAACTCTATCTGTGCACCAAGCCGTGCGGTTATTCTGACCGGTAAACATTCACACTTAAACGGCGTTAGAACGCTAGATGATAGATTTGATGCATCCCAGCAGACATTTATTTCATTGCTGCATCAGAACGGCTATAAAACCGCTATGGTAGGTAAATGGCATCTGGGTGAAGATAAGAAAAATCTGCCGCAGGATTTTGACTACTGGGATATTTTCCCGGGTCAGGGCAATTATTTCGATCCTGTTTTCATTGATAAAAATGGAAGACGCCAAATCAAAGGCTATGCCACCGATATTGTGACCGACCTGTCCTTAAACTGGCTGGATTCTGTTTTACAGGATGGTGAGGATGATAAGCCGTTCTGTCTACTCTGCTACCACAAAGCGCCCCATAGAAACTGGAATCCAGATGAGAAGCATAAAGACATGTATAAGGATGTAGAGCTTCCGATGCCGGATAACTTTGATGATGATTTTTCCAATCGTTCCAATGCTGCGAAAAATGCGTATATGAAGATTACTGATCATATGAATTCTCTGGATTTCAAGATCAATCCGCCTGAAGGTATCCGTGAATATGGCAACAGCGTGATAGAGGATAATCGGGAAACACTGGCTGAGGAAGGTTTTTTGCTACCTATGCCGGATAGTGTAGAGGGCTATACGCTGACTCAGAAAGATGGAACCGTTCTGACCTTTGATTCTCTTGATGAATTGAAAAAATGGAAGTATCAGACCTATATGAAAGACTATCTGCGCTGTGTGGCGTCAGTGGACGATAATATCGGCAGAATGTTAGAGTATCTGGATGAGCATCATCTAACAGAAGATACTATTGTCATGTATACTTCTGACCAGGGCTTTTTCTTAGGCGATCATGGCTGGTTTGACAAACGCTTTATGTATGAAGAATCGTTGCGTATGCCGCTTGTCATGCAGTATCCAAGAATGATTAAACCGGGCTCAGTTAGCAATCAGATTGTTTCCAATGTAGACTTTGCCCAGACATTCCTGGATTTTGCAGGTGTTAAGCAACCAGATGATATGCAAGGAGTCAGCTTTAAGGATGTTTTGACTGGAGAAAGAAGCGAGGATGATCCAATTCGAGAAGGTCTTTATTATCGCTATTGGATGCATATGCTTAATCATAATGTACCAGCGCATTATGGTGTTCGAACCCAAAGATATAAATTGATTTACTATTATGGTAAGGCACTGGATACCCCTACCTTACCGCAGGTGAAAGATACTGAACCGGAATGGGAGTTCTTTGACCTTGAAAAAGACCCGAAAGAAATGTGCAATGTATATGACCGTCCGGAGTATCAGGAGGTTATTGAACAGCACAAGCAGCTTCTGTATAAGCTGAAAGATGAGGCAAAAGATCAGCAGTAAATAATTAGCGCAGTTTGTATTTAATGCAGACTGCGCTGCTGCTTTATATCTAAAAAAGCTAAAGTGTACTTTGTGTTGCACCTTTTATCAATGTGTGATATAATATGATAGAATAACAGGTAACAGGCAATTTGATGTATGTGCGGCACCGAGCCATGTATATCCTTTTTGGCCAGTTATGCTGAATATGATGCCGGGAGAAACAGCATTCCCTTGGTAGCGGAATAATAGAAAAGGGATACCTTTATGAATATTACAGAAGCAAAAGAACAGATTCAGAATGCAATGCGAGCGTATTTTACCAAGGATACCTTCGGAAATTATAGGATTCCGGTGGAACGACAGCGTCCGCTTTTTTTAATGGGGCCTCCAGGAGTGGGGAAGACCGCTATTATGGAGCAGGTTGCAGCCGAACTCGGTGTCAGTTTGGTGTCCTATTCAATGACCCACCACACCCGTCAGTCGGCACTTGGTTTGCCGTTCATTGAGAAGAAGCATTACGATGGTGGAGAATACAGCGTGTCTGAGTATACCATGTCTGAGATTATTGCGTCTGTTTACGAAATAATGGAGCAGACAAGCATCAAAGAGGGTATTTTGTTTCTGGATGAGATTAACTGTGTATCTGAAACACTTGCACCGGCGATGCTGCAATTTTTACAGTATAAGACTTTTGGTCGTCATCGCGTGCCGGATGGTTGGATTGTAGTTACAGCCGGAAACCCACCGGAATATAACAATTCTGTTCGGGAATTTGATATTGTTACATGGGATAGATTAAAACGAATCGATATTGAGCCGGATTTTGATGCGTGGAAAGCATATGCCTATAAAAAGGGGATTCATGCAGCGATTTTAACCTATTTGAATATCAAGAAGGGCGATTTCTATAAAATTGAAAGCACAGTAGATGGAACAAGTTTTGTTACGGCGCGCGGTTGGATGGATTTATCCGATATGATGCAGTTATACGAACTGAATGGAATTTTGGTGGATGAAAAGCTGATCGGGCAGTATTTGCAGGATCGTAGAATTGCAAAGGAATTTGCTGCTTATTATGATCTATTCAATCAATATAAATCAGATTACCAGATTGGGCAGATTTTGGATGGCAAAGCATCCAAATCCATCAAAGAGCGTGCAAAAACTGCAAAATTTGATGAGCGTCTGAGTTTACTTGGTTTATTGTTGGCTGGTGTCATGGAATATCTGCGGAATATCTGTCTGACCGAACGGATGATAACGGAATTGCTTGGCGCATGCAGAGTGGTTAAGACAAATCTTTCTCATCTGAATATAAAATGCGCATTGGATAAACAGATTGAACAGATAAACGATAGCACACAAAAAGGTAGGCTTGCTTCCAGTATGTCAGAAGATGTAGAATATGCGCATTATCATGCAGCAGCGGTTTTGAATGAGATGAAAAAAAGAATTGCAGGAAAATCTCCGATAGACAGTGTAGAGGCATTCCAGCTGATTAAGGAAGAATTTGATCAACAAACCAAAGAATGCAAGAAACAGGTGGAAGATGCTGGAATTAGGCTTTCTCAAGTGTTTACATTCTGTGAAGAAGTGTTTGGTGATGGGCAGGAAATGCAGATTCTGGTGTCCGAACTAAACATCAGCTATTATGGAATGCATTTTATCAGTCGCCATGGATGCAAAGAATATGTTGCACATAGCACAGGGCAGAGAGTTGATGGATATCAGGATGAGAATTTTATTGGGATAGAAGATATAGAGTTGTAATACAAACTTGATGCTATTACATTTTAGGGAAAAATATATGCTGTAAAGCATATATTATGTGGGGATTTATATTAGGCAGTTGGTATCGGCAAAGGGGAGAGTTGTTTCAATGGCACAACAAAAAGCTTTATTTCTTGGAAATGATATGGAAGAATTGCTGTTTCGAAAGCCGATTCAGATTTCAAATGATAGAATAGAAGCATACTATAAAAATAAGGTTGTTTTAATCACCGGTGGTGGAGGTTCGATCGGCAGTGAACTCTGCCGACAAATTGCCCAGATGCACCCCAAAAGTTTGATTATTCTGGATATCTACGAGAACGGTGCATACGATATTCAGCAGGAATTGCTGATTCAATATGGGGACAATTTAGATGTACATATAGAAATTCTTTCCATATGTGATGCAACTGATGTGGACAAGATTTTTTTTACCTATCATCCGGATATTGTACTACATGCAGCAGCACATAAGCATGTACCGCTGATGGAACATAATTGCTGTGAGGCGATAAAGAATAATGTGTTTGGTACACTAAATGTGGTGCATGCAGCCGAAAAATATGGGGTGGGAAGATTTATCATGGTATCCACCGATAAAGCGGTAAATCCGACCAATGTTATGGGAGCTACCAAGCGAATGTGCGAAATGATTGTGCAGAGCTACAGCTGCAAGCGATCAAATACGATTTTTAGTGCAACACGGTTCGGTAATGTGCTTGGCAGTGCGGGGTCAGTGATTCCTTTATTCAGGAAGCAGATTCTGAATGGTGGTCCTGTTACTGTTACAGATCGGCGTATGATGCGCTACTTTATGACCATACAGGAAGCCAGTCAGCTGGTGCTGCTGTCTGGATCCATGGCTAAAAACGGTGAATTGTTTGTACTGGATATGGGGAAGCCGATTAAAATTTTGGATTTGGCGGAAAATATGATTCGTTTAAGCGGATATAAGCCGTATCAAGATATTCAGATTGTTGAAATAGGTTTGCGTCCAGGGGAAAAGCTGTATGAGGAATTGCTGATAAATACCAGTGATTTGGATGCCACAGATAATCAGTTGATTTTTGTTGAGCAGGATAAACCGTTGCCAATAGAGGCAATTGAGGAAAAATTGAATCTGCTGACAGCTGCGGCGGAAACCGGCAATAACCAGTTAGCAAGAGAAACCTTGAAATCAGTTGTTCCCACATTTAAAGCGCCAGATGAAATAAACTGCTTGTTATGATAATGACATGGAAATCATATAAATAGAACAGCTCCGTAAAAAGAAATACGGAGCTGTTTTTGTATATAGAAAAATAATGCGTTAAAATTAGAAGCTATGGATAATATAAAATACCATGCCCTATAGTCGCAACTGTGTCGATTCAAATAGACTGTTTACGAATAAGAGAGCATGGTATGTTCGGCATGACTATTTCATTTTTGTTAAATAAGCGCGACCTGAATTAGTATTTAGAGCCGTAGTTACTTTGTGCTACATCCTGGAAATTGGACTCCATTTCTGAAGAAGAATAAATCATATCCGTATCGGACATCAGTTTAAACTGAGCAACCAGGGAGTTGAGTGCATTAGCCTGACCGGAAAGTTCCTCGCTGGATGCAGCACTTTCCTCACTGGTAGCAGAGTTGGTCTGTACAACAGCGGAAATCTGATCAACACCAACAGTGATCTGCTGAATGCTCTCGGACTGTTCTTCAGATGCAAGCGCGATCTCATTAACGAAAGCAACAGTTTCATGGATTTCTTCAGATAATTCATTGAAAGCTTTGCTGGTCTGCTGTGCAATCTGCTCGCCCTGGTTTACAGAAGAAATTGCATCCTCAATGAGAGCAGTGATTTCTTTTGCGGATTCAGAAGATTTCTGTGCAAGGTTTTTAACTTCGTTTGCAACAACTGCGAAGCCTTTGCCAGCAACACCAGCTCTTGCAGCCTCTACTGCTGCGTTCAGAGAGAGAATGTTGGTCTGGAAAGTGATGTCGTCAATAACTTTGATTACTTTGCTGATATTAGTAGCAGCACGAGAAATTGCGTCCATAGCGGTCAGCATTTCATCCATATCTTTTAAGGTAGCCTGTGCAACATTACCAGCAGTGGAAGCCAGGTCGTTTGCTTTCTTGGAATTTTCGGCGTTGGTATTAACTTTATCAGAAACGACGGTGAGGGAAGCGGATAATTCTTCGATGCTGCTTGCCTGTTCAGTTGCACCCTGTGCCAGTGCCTGGGAACCACTTGCAACCTGATCAGAACCAACCTGAATCTGATTTGCAGAGGTTTTGATTTCACTAATAAAGTTGTTCATTTTCTTAATGAAAGCATTGCCTGCGTTTTCAATTGCAGCAGTTTCGCCTGGGAAGTTCGCAACTGGACACTGGGAGAAATCGCCCTCTGCCAGTTTATTGAGCATGCTAGCGGTGATGCTAATAATACGCTTCAGTTCGGTAAAGCTTTCTTGAAGAGCATTACAGGTCTGACCAAACTCGTCATGGCTGTCATATGTAATAGCAACACTGAAATCACCTCTGCGAAGGGCTTTGGTTGCAGTTTCGATTTCTTTCAGCGGATTCAAAATAGCTTTTGACAGCAGGATTATCATGACAATACTTGCGATGAGGCCGAGAAGAGTAGCAATCGCTAGAGCAATCATCAAGGTAATAAACAGAGCATTGGTATCCTTTACCTGTTTATCTGCTAATAATGCTTGTTCGTCACCAATATCTTTTAAAAGAAGGCCGTGATCGTCAAGAAGGGGCGACAGTTCATCAATATAAATCTGATATGCAGCACCTTTGTCATTTTGGGAACCAGTTAGCAAGAGTGTGTGGAATTTTTCTCTTGATGCTTTTTCGTCAGCCATGAGTTTTTCCAGTTTATCTAATTTACTGGATTCGATGCAGCTATTTGCCTTATAATCTACCATAATTTGTTCGGTAACAAGTACCTCATCTTCGATTTTCTGGAGATGTTCTGATATAACTGCCGGATCGGATTCCATCACAGCCATGGAAATGTATTTACCTTCAGATAAGAGGTTACGGCGCATTTCCCCAACATAGTTTGTGTTGACAAATACTTTGTCTACAAGTGTCTGTTGCTGCAAACGCATTTCCACTAATCCGATACCGGAAAAAATAATGATAATCAGAGCAAGTCCGATGACAACTCCGAAACTTAAGATAAGTTTAACCCTAACCTTTAAATTCTTCATACGAAATCCTTCCTTTTCTATGATACTTGTCTTGCTGGGCATCCAATGTTGTAATAAAACAGAATCTAACTTGCTGCTTTAATCCGGATGCGCCCATAGCAAAGAATCTTTGCTATGAGTTTTCATTGAACATTTGTGTTATAAAAACAACTTTCACATGCGTATGGGATCTGTCATAAAATTCTGGACAACACAAAACAAGCGGAGTGATTTACACTGTATCCCAATATGAATAATGGGGTACATCATCAAAGCCGCTCGGCTTTTGTGGTGTATATTCTCAATCATGATGGCAGATTAATATAAGCATGGAAAGAATCGCTGCTTTCCTCCTTTCTGGATATTGTTTGACAGCTATATGCTGAACACTGTCTACCTCTATGATCTCTTTTATTTTACCATATTTGTACAGATAAAGCAATACTAAATTTGCAAAAAAAATTCACAATTTGACATTTTTTGTCAATAAAAGGTAGTTTTCTAAATAAACACATCGAATGTACTCATATTTTGTCGAAAAAACCTGATACCAGCGTAATAGTGCGGTATCAGGTATCTGTGCATTTGTGTTATTTTGCAGTGTTAGAGGATTTTACTTTGTACAAAGCCTTGATTTTAGCGTATATCAGTACAACGAGGCACATGACGACAGCAACGGTAACCCATCCCATTCCATAGGAATAGAACGGCAGAATGCTGAACATATTGCTGATATAGCGCATTGGTGTGAGTTTTCTCATAGCATAAATCACGCTGATGATGGCAACCGGCCAGATGGTGCAGGAATAGATATGCGGAATGTCTTTGAGCCACTTGTCGCATAATCCCAATGCAATCAGCGTAATGGCTACCGGATAAATTGCGTTCAGAATTGGTACGGAAATGCTTAAGATAGTAGTCAGTCCGAGATTGCACACCGCGAAGGAGAATCCCACAATAATAAATACCCAGTAACGATAGCCAATTTTTGGGATTAGGGTGGAGAAATATTGCGAAATGGAGGTGATCAATCCAACGCAGGTGGTTAAACATGCCAGCGTAAAGATTGCTGCAAGCATAATTGCACCCGGATTTCCAAAAACCTGTTTTACGATGCAGCGCAGCGTCCACGCACCATTGTCTTGTAATTCATAAACACCGGAACTCTGCATACCCATAAAGGACAGCATACCATAGATGATGGCAAGAATACTGCCAGCAGCGATTCCTGCACGAATGGTGTAGTGCATGATATCCTTCTTTTCTGAAACGTGCAAGGTGTGGAGAGTGGTTGCAATGACCAAACCAAAGTTTAGTGCAGCAATCGCATCCATAGTATTATATCCTTCTAAAAATCCAGTAACAAATGCGCTATCTCGATAGGAATTCTGCGCTGGAGTGACATCCATTTTTCCGGCAAACAAGAAGCTCATAAACAGCAGGATTAAAAGAATCAGCAGACTTGGGGTTAAAAATTTACCGATACGGTCAACCAACTTGTTTGGGGTTAATGCCAGCCAGCCGGCGATTATAAAAAACACAAGAGAATAGAGTAACATGTATAATCTCAGCGATGAACCGGAAGGCAGATATGGGGCAATCGCCATTTCAAACGGAACCGAAGCGGCTCTTGGAATACCCAGTCCTGGTCCGATGGATAGATAAATTAGAATGGTGAATACAATAGCGAATTTCGAATTGACTTTACTCGCAAGTTTTTCAAGACCGTCAAATTTTGCCACCACAATGACACCCAATACAGGAAGAATAACTGCGGTAATCAAAAATCCGAGTAGGGCGAGTGGTGTTTTTTCACCAGCGGTTTGTCCCAGAAACGGTGGAAAGATTAGGTTTCCTGCACCGAAAAATAGGGAGAACAGCATAAAGCTTACCAATAACATTTTGCTTTTTGTTAGTTTCATAATGGTTACTCCTTACGGGATCTGGATGTTGGGATTGCATGTTGGTGCCGTCTGCATCCGATCCAATTTTATCAGGGCAATAAAAAAATCGCCCTATGTCATTGCAAAGGGCGATTGTAAACCGCGGTACCACCTTAATTCCGGACAGAATCCGGCTCTCATTTGTATCCAACAATACAAACAGCCTATAACGTGGCTTGATCCGGCGCACCTACTTGATTTCAGCTTGCTTCTCAGGGATGATTTCATCATTTGGCTTGTCTGGCAGCTTGCACCAACCGCTGCCTCTCTGAAAAGATCTACCAGAGATTACTTGTTCCCGTCTGCGAATTTCATTTTTCCTTATTATAGCACAGGATGTGGCAAAAAGCAAGAGGAAAACGATATGAATTTTACATTTTATTCATGTGTTTCAATTTAGTATAGTACCGGGGCTGTCGTATCAAACAGGATTCATTTTCTGTCAACGGGAGTAGCGACCATAATTCTGGATGGCTGCCATAACGGTACGCATGCTGGTTAAGAGCGAACCATTGTTGATAGAGCCTGCGGTGCTGATATTCAGACCACGCAGGTCATTTTCTTTTGCCTGTTCACAGTCACGGCGCACTTCAGTAATAATGGCTTGCTCATCATTGCTCATAAAGGTAAATGGTGCCAGCTGACCATCAATGCGCGTATGCGGCATACATTTGCGGATTTCTCTGACCGAGATGGTCGGACCAAAGTTACAGCCTGTGAGATTGAAATCGTTGAGCTGTGGCATCAAATGCCCCATAGCAGAGTCAGAATGTTGGAAACGGTTGTCTTCTGGATTTGGAGCGGTACGAGCAAAGACGCTCTTTAAGATCGGATAGCCGAATGCGTGGTACATTTCTGGAGTAAGTAGGTTGGAATCATCGTCACAAAGCCAGAATCCATGCTCAAAGTTGTCCTCGGTATGTCCAGATTCTTTGATAAACAGTGTAATATACGCATGTATAACATTTTTGATCGTTTCAGAAAAACGGGTAAACAGTGCTTCATCATCGTAGTAGAGGAACAGCAGATTTTCCACACCATAAACCGAGGTGGCAAGCGTGACTGGTCCGCGAATACCAGTGAACTGATTCGGACGAGTTCCGTACATCTCGTAAACGGCTCTGCACTGTTCGTCCCAGTTTTTCGGAAGAATAAAGGAACGGAATGCCTCCGGGTCGGCGAGCATACGGTCAATCTCATCAAGTTTTTTCTTTAAATCTGTTTCGTCATTCAGATTACCTTTAAGCCATGTGGTTTCGTTTTCAAAAATATATTCTCCACCAAATACCTCTCCAATCTGACGGAATGCCGGAATGGTGATTTTTGGTAACTCCTCCGGCTTATTTTCGGCCAGCAGTGGAATGCCAACGATTTTTACTGCTTTTTCGTTGTAGCGGCAGTTTAAGTCATAGCGACGGATTGGGTCAGTATAGCCCCACGGTTGACCTTCCTCACCGAGTTCGGCAAATACACATTCATCGCTCATACGAATACCGAGTGCAACCTGCGGCGCTTCCTTAGAAAAACAGTTTTCTTTATGTGCCAGTGCGTCATCCTTCCAAAATTGATTAATATCAAGATCGAGCATAGTAGTTCTCCTTTATCTTTATTATTTCAGCCAGCGAGATGGTCTTTCAAATTTAGTTCCTTTTTTGACCATATCAATGACTTTGATAACATTCAGTGCTTCTTCCTGTTTAATTGCGTACGGTGCGATATCGCGATAATCTTCATACAGGGATTTCCAGATGATACTCAAATCCTCGTTATCACCATAGTATTTGCATTCGCGTTCTTCCTCAAGCCATGTCAGTGTTTTCGCGTTGGCAAAGGTGCCTGTGCTGCCAAAGGTTTGCCCTGGGGTGCCTGGATCGGATACAACCGGATCGAGTTTAATATTTGGGTCCAGGTATTTCAATTGCATGGTATTGCCGTACACACGCAGACTGCCCTTGGTACCAAATGCCTCATAGTCCGGGCATTTTACAGCAATGCCGCCACTAATTTGCATGGAAACGACAGTGCCGTTTTCACCTTTGAATAAAATGGAAAGATGGTCTTCACAGTCGCCACCTGCGGTCACATGTTTTAGGTCGCTTGCAATCACTTGCGCTTTTTCATCCAAAAACTGTAATGACTGGTCGATGATATGCGGTCCCCAGTTGAGCAGCTGACCACCACCGAATTCAGACAAGGTCTGCCAGTCATCTCTGCGCTGATAGCTGTTACGCGTAATATGGATTTCATAGATGTCACCGAGCAGTTTACTTTGCTGAATCTCTCGAATTGTGTTGAATGCCGCTTCGAAACGACGATTATGACGGGCATAGATTTTGCGCCCGAGCGATTCGGCAAGTTCACATAAAGCGCAAGCTTCTGCATAGGTTTCGCAGAACGGTTTTTCCAGTAACACATCTTTACCTGCTTCAAGTGCAAGTTTTGCGTGCATATAATGATCACAGGAGCGGGTTGCAATATCGACAATTTCTACATCCGGATCTTTTACCAGATCATGGATATCGTGATAAGTGCGACAGTTGTAGCGTTCTTTCATTTTTTCGCAGCGTTCTGGTAAAATATCGCAGGCGGCCACGATTTCAAACATATCCTTTTTATCCTCAATTTCAGTGCAGTGCATTCCCCATCCTGCACGGCCGATACCGACCATACCGAGTTTGATTGGATTAGCCATCAGATAATTCCTCCATCGTATCTAAAAATTTGTACCTGCTATGCAGGAAGGCACAGATTTCAAATTTATTATAGCATGAAGAATAGGGGATGTACATTGCGTTTATTGCCTGAAATATGATAAAAATTATCCATTTATATTGTATAAATACAAAAATGCAATGTTGATTTTTGGATCGGGATATGCTATACTGAAGTATGTATTTCGGAAATTTGGAAAACGATAAAGCGCGGTGAAAATGTGGTAAAAGACCAGGGAGGAAAGCAGGATGTTGAAAATTGGAATCTGCGATGACGAAGCAGTCATTGCACAAACTCTAAATCAATATGTTAGAGAATGGGCAGAAACCACAGATCAGACTGTGCAGACCGCCGTATTTGATTCCGCAGAGCAGCTATTGTTTTCCTACGCAGAACAAAAATACGATATTCTGCTGTTGGATATTCAAATGAACGGCATGGATGGGGTTGTCCTTTCCAAGCGTGTGCGGGCAGCAGATGAGCGTGTGCAGATCGTGTTTATTACTGCGATACCGGATTTTATTGCTGAGGGATATGAGGTTTCAGCTTTGCACTATCTGCTCAAACCAGTCAGAAGGGAAAAGCTGTTTGAAGTGCTGGATAAAGCGGTTAAGAAGTTGCAGGTATCCGAGCCAATGCTGGTGTGGCAGATCGACGGTGAGATGCAGGTGATACCATTGCGTACCATCCGTTATGCCGAAGCGAAGGGGCATTATGTGACGGTTTATACGGATACCGATGCAGCGGTACGGAAAATGACACTTGCTCAACTGTTAGATAAGCTGGATAAGCGTTTTTTCAAATGTCAACGGTCGTTTTTGGTCAATCTGCATCGGGTCAAGCGTGTTACCCGTACTCAGGTGGAACTACTGACCGGTGAAATTCTGCCACTATCGCGCGGACTTTATGATATGATTCACCATCAGATGATTGCACTTTACCCGGAGGAACAGGATGTTTGATAAGAAAAAAGAAAAGCAGATGTTAGAAATTCAAAACGAATTGATTTCAAAGCACTGCGATGAGGTGGAAAACATCTACCGACAAATGCGTGGCTGGCGGCATGACTATAAAAATCATCTAATCGCCATACAGAGTTTTCTGGAACTGGGGCAGATTGAACAGTGCAAGGAATATTGCATAGCGCTGAATGAAGATTTGGAAATGGTGGATACGGTTCTGAAAACTGGGAATGTCATGCTGGATGCGATTTTAAATAGTAAGCTTTCACTGGCGCAGAGCAAGGGTATCTCTGTCAACTGCACAGCAAAAGTTCCAGAAGTCTTAATAATTTCGGATATCGACCTTTGCACATTGGTCGGCAATTTGCTGGATAATGCAATTGAAGCATGCATCCCGAAGAACAGGGAAACCAGCGCCGAATTTGACACCCCGTTTATCCGCATTTATATTGGCATGAAAGGGTCACAGCTTTATATTAGCATCCTTAACACGGTGTACGGCAGGGTCAAAAAAATAAAAGGGAAATTTCTCTCTACCAAACGGGAGGCGGGACATGGATTCGGCATGATGCGCATTGATAAAATTTGTAAGAAATATGGTGCCTACTGCCATCGCGGTAGTGAAGAAGGTGCATTTTCCACTGAAATTATGGTACCAAATCGGGAATAAATTTTGTGCAGAAGCTTCTGACATTTATATATGGGAAAAGCAGACGGACTACCTTTGGCGAGGTGTTCATCTGCTTTTTGATTTAAAAATCGTGGTGTTTAGAGTTGCTCCTGCAATCGTAATTCTTCGCCTGCTTCCATTACAGTGCAGATGATCGTTCCTACATAAATTCGCCCATTCTGATCAATGGCTTTGTGCCACGGATTCTTCAATTTTAATTCTCCACCGTGTTCACTGACAATGCGTACTTTGCCCACACTTCCACCCAAGCAGTTGGCATCCACTAAAAATGCGCCTTTTGTACGCAGCGAGCAGAAAGAAGCGGTTGTCTGCTTGTTCCAGTTTGGGAACAATTCAATGGTGTCAGTATGACCTTTGAGCAGGCATTCGTCAATGACAGCGTACAGAGAGAAGTTTTCTACCCAGATGCCCATGCGTGCCATAAATCCAAGGTCGGTCGAGATGTGATATCGTCCGCCAGCGAGTGTGGCTTTGTCCGTTGCTGTTCCATTCGGCATCAGGCAGTAGCGAATGTGGCGTTTAAATTTCTCGATATCCAGAATCCCCAGTCTTGCACCGATTAAATGATAGAATACCAGATCGTTACCGCCTTCATTGTAATGCCATTTCCAAGAACGGCGTGCCACTTCCAGTTCATGTTCCGAAGAATGCTGTGGGTCAATGTCTTCACCTGGGAAAATCGCCATCAGATTGGTTGGGACATTGTAAACAGTGGTATCTGGATCCTCATTGGCGGTACTTAAAAACACCTCGCCGTGTCTGGATTGGGCTGTCGGATAATCTGGAAAAGCATTGAGGATTTTGCGAATGGAATCGGTAAGAGAGGTTTCTTCTTGCTCAATTCCCAGATCGGAGACCGCCTGTAAAACAGCATGGAATAAAAATTTAGTCAGCGTAACATCGGCGATTCCGTCCAGATTAAGGTCAAAATTTTTGCTTAAACCGTATAATTCTGGCACAATGGTCGGGAACAGATGGTATTTGTCATCCTGCTTCGGATTGGAACCTTTGCGTGTCATATAATCCACCAGGAATACAGCGGCTTCTTTTAGAATTGGGTAAATGCGTTCGCGCAGAAGCTTGATGTCTTTGGTGTAAGTGTAGTGCCACCAAAGACTTTGTACGGTCCATGGTGTTTCAAAGATTTCCCATCCCCAGTCTGGGGATGGATACGGCATGACAGACATTGGAACTGGGTAAGCAGTATGTGGGAAGCAGACGCCATTCAGGTGATAGAAATCATTTGCCCATGCTTTAGAAACCGGAATCAACTCCTCGGTAAGGCGAAGATACGGCAGATGCTGTTCTAAGCGATTGGCTCCCATCAATCCCCAAAACAGTTGCTGGGTGTTGTAATTCATGTGGTAATCGCCATGCCATGCAGTGCCAATATTTTCGTACATCCAGTTGGCAAAAAGCCCCGGACAGCAATTAACCAGTAAAAAAATTAGATTCCGCTCATAAAATATCAATTGTGATACTATCATAGCAGTTTTGGAATCGGGTTTCAATACCAATCAGCAATAAAGCAAGAAAACATAAAAGCACATACCGTCCGAATCGATAACAGCTTGAAAGAACGGTATGATCTGGTAAAGTATGCAAAGCTGTTTTCGGATAGAGTAGGCGTCTTGATGGTTTGAACTGTTTTGAGTTATAAAGAAAATGAATATTGTAAAAGTAGACAAGAATTTACAACTTAGTCATTTTTTGTCGAATTTTTGTTGACAACTATTTCTTTTCGTGCTATAATACAAATCGAAAAATCCTATGAAGCTTTCTGAATTCGTTATTGAAAACTGGAAGTGGAGGAAACTCTGGAGAATCTCACTTCGAGTGAGTGCCAAAGGTGCAAGGCATATTCTATGCTGAATCTCTCAGGCAAAAAGACAGAGCGATAACATAGTAAAATTAGACTATGATACTGCTGTTTTTAATAATTCTCTTGAGTTATCGATTCTATATTGGATCGGTAACTTTTTGTTTTCCATAGGAAAAATTTAAAAAAAGAGGTATGAAAATGGACGCATTATTACATTTGGTACAAACAGTGAATGGTTATCTGACCGACTACATCCTGATTTTCCTTTTGTTGGGTACAGGCTTGTGGTTTACCTTCAAGACTCGATTTGTGCAGTTTCGCTGCTTTGGCGAGGGCATGAAAAAGGTGTTTGGAAATATCAAATTTAATGGCGAAAAAAACAAAAGCGGATTGTCCTCTTTTCAGGCACTTGCAACCGCGATTGCGGCACAGGTGGGAACAGGCAATATCGTAGGTGCTTCCGGTGCGATTTTAATCGGTGGTCCGGGTGCTATTTTCTGGATGTGGATTATTGCCTTATTCAGTATGGCGACCATCTATGCCGAGGCGGTTCTGGCGCAGCAGACCCGTGTTGTGGATGCAGATGGCACCGTTCATGGTGGTCCGGTCTACTACATCCGGAAAGCATTTGACAATAAATTCGGCAAATTCCTGTCTGCATTCTTTGCCGTTTCCATCACACTGGCATTGGGCTTCATGGGCTCTATGGTGCAGTCCAACTCGATTGCAGAGTCCTGCAATACGGCATTCGGCATCCCGGGCTGGGTAATAGGTCTGCTTGTTTCGGCTTTATGTGTATTTATTTTTATCGGTGGTATTCAGAGAATTGCTTCTGTTACCGAAAAATTGGTTCCGATTATGGCGGTTCTTTTCCTGGTCGGCGGTTTGGTCGTCTTATGTTTTAGATTGGAATATATCCCGGAAACCATCGGCATGATCTTCAAATACGCCTTTACACCGTCTGCACTGATTGGTGGTGGTGTTGGTGCCGCAATCAAAACCGCTGTCAGCCAGGGTGCTAAGCGTGGCTTGTTTTCCAATGAAGCCGGTATGGGTTCTACCCCACATGCACATGCTATGGCAAATGTTAAAAAGCCGCATGAACAGGGTGTTGTTGCAATTGTCGGCGTATTTATTGATACCTTTGTGGTACTGACCATGACTGCTCTGGTTGTAATTTCGTCGCTTTATACTGGCAATGGTATTTTAAGCAATGTTGCAGGTGATTCCTATCTTGCAGCAGTCTCTGGTGAAGCCGCTGTGGTTTCCAAAACCAACGCAATGCAGATGGCATATACCACTGCTCTGCCAGATTTCTTTGGTCATTTCGGTAATATCTTTATTGCAATCTGCCTGTTGTTCTTTGCGTTTTCTACCATCATCAGTTGGAATTTCTTTGGTAAAATTAATGTACAGTACTTATTTAAAAAGAAAGCAAAGCTGGCTACTATTATTTATTCTGTGATCGCAATCGCATTTATTTTCCTGGGATCTGTATTAAAGAATGATCTTGTTTGGGAACTGACCGATTTCTTTAACTACTTGATGGTTCTCCCGAATGTAATCGGTTTAATTGCGCTTTCAAAATATGTTATAAAAGAATCTAAGTCTGATAAAAAATAAAATATATTTCGATTTATTTTTCAGCTGGTGAGTTTTTCGCTCACCAGTATTTTTGTGGTTGAAATTCCCATAAAAACATGCTATAATAATGTGAAATAGGATACTGTTTATATATGATAAAACAGTAAATTTCAACAGGGGGAATGAAAATGGAACAATATTTTGGAATTAAACCGTTTGGAAAAGTGCCATCGGTGAATCAGTTAAAACATATGCAGATGGGGAAAAAGGCATTTTTGCATTTTGGTGTCAATACATTCTCTGATCGGGAATGGGGCGATGGTACAGAATTGGAATCGCTGTTTAATCCGACCGATATGGATGTACGTGGCTGGATTAGATCATTGAAAAAAGCCGGTTTTGAACTGGTGCTGATCACTGCAAAGCACCATGACGGATTTTGTCTCTGGCCTTCCAAATATACAGAGCATACTGTTGCGAAAAGCCCGTACCAGAACGGTAAAGGGGATGTTATCCGGGAATTTACCGATGCCTGCCATGAATTTAATATGAAGGTTGGTATCTATGTATCCCCATGGGACAGGAATTCACCTTATTGGGGCAGTGATAGATATAGTGAGGTATATGCAAGACAGATTGAGGAAATTGTAACCCAGTATGGCAAAATCGACGAGATCTGGTGGGATGGTGCTGGAAGCCAGGAAGCCAAATATGACTGGGGTCTTTGGGCATATATTATCAAAAAATATCAGCCGGATTGCCAGATTTTCGGTTCGATGGGTGCGGCAGAATATGTCGATTTCAGATGGGTCGGCAATGAATCTGGATTTGCTGGTGAAACACATTTTGCATCGATTGATATCAGCTCCATTGTTGTAGAGGATGTCAATGAAATCAATGTCGGCAAAATCGGCGGTAATAAATATTGTCCGGCTGAGGTGGATGTATCAGTAAGACCGGGCTGGTTCTACCATGAAAATCAGGATAATGAAGTAAAAACGGTAAAAGAACTTGACGATCTCTGGTTCCATTCCATCGGTAGAAATGCCATGATGCTTTTAAACTTCCCACCGAACCGAAAAGGCCAGTTAATGGCAGAGGATGTGGAGAATGCAGTTCGTTCTGCTCGCAACATCAATAAAATGCGTTCGATCAATTTCCTGGACAATGCAAATGTATCGGCTGATAGCCAGCTGTGCAATCTTGTTGATGTGGATAAAGCTGTTATGCCGGATGACACTTTATATTATGTAACCCAAATGAACCATGATTCGGCTGTTATTGATATCGAACTGGATGGAAAAGATGCCTGCAATGTGCTGGTGCTGGGTGAAAAAATTGAACTGGGCGAGCGCATCCATGAATTTAAGCTGGAATCGCTTGATGACGGTGCATGCAAACTGCTCTGCTCAGGTACTTCGGTTGGATATTTGAAAGCCGAGAAGTTTGCAATCGGTCACTATAAAAAATTAAGACTGACCTTAAAAGGTATTGCTGCTCCGATCACCCTGCGCACACTGTGCCTGCATGCGTATGAGGAACCGGAAGAAGAATGCAGTAGCAAAGATGCCGTTGAAAATTTGGCGAAGGATAATGGTGATAACATTACCATTCAAAATGGAAAGCTTGCCAACATTCAGTTTGGCGGTATTTATCCGTTTGATACCATCTCTTTCCAGGTAAAAGCGGATGCGGATTATGTCATCTATGCATTTGACGGAGCAAAATATTATCCGATCGCCAAAGGCAGAACGGAAAATGGTAAATGCCATGTTAAACTTGCGCAAGCAATCAAGAATTCCTATCAGCTGAACATAGAGGTGACTGGGGAATTTTCGGAAAATCCGGAATTCCTTGTCTGCTGAATGATCTAAAAAATAGTCGCCCGGATGCAGTTTTATGTTCCGGGCGGCTTTTCTATTTAATGTTTGAAATAATCTTATCTGCATCTTAGTCTGTAATATGTTATAATAAAAAGAAAAAGGAAGGTGATTGTGTGAAACAATGGCGTAGCCGCGTTAGAGATTTGCTGATTACGGTTATAATTATGGGGATTTCATTTGGGCTTTGCATGTCTATACAGTATTTTTTTAAGACGGAAGCATTGATTCCGGCAATTTTTATTTTAGGAGCATTTTTGGTTTCCGTACTGACACAAGGATATCTTTTTGGCATTATTTCGGCGCTGATTGGTGTATTGCTGGTTAATTTTGCATTCACATTCCCAATTTATCACTTGGACTTCAATATGCCGGAAAATATCGTGTCCGCTATTATTATGATTTTTGTATCCACTATGACTTGTACACTTACCACCAAATTAAAAAGGCAGGAAGCACTAAAGACGGAAGGGGAACGGGAGCGGATGCGTGCCAATCTGCTGCGCGCCGTATCGCATGACCTGCGTACACCACTTACCACGATTTACGGCTCATCCTCAGCTATGTTGGATAATTACCATGAATTTTCGGATGAACAGAAAATTAAGATGTTAAACGGGATCCAGGAGGATGCACAGTGGCTGATTCATATGGTGGAAAATCTGCTCTCCATTACGCGGTTGGATGATGGCAATGTGAAAATTATCAAAACTGAAACGATGCTGGATGAGCTGATTGATGTTGTGCTTGTGAAATTTGCAAAACGCTATCCTGATCAGGAAGTACAGGTAGATATTCCGGAGGATTTTGTTATGATTCCAATGGATGCTATATTAATTGAGCAGGTACTGGTCAATATTTTGGAAAATGCGGTACAGCATGCCAAAGGGATGACAGAACTGTCCTTAAAGGTATTTGTGATCGACAAAAAGGCAGTTTTTGAAATTGCGGATAATGGAGAAGGAATCCCGGAGGATCGGTTGAAAAATCTGTTCACCGGTTGTTTTTATTCAGATGATGTGGTACCTGACGGACATAAGAAAAATGCCGGAATCGGATTATCGGTTTGTGCAACCATTATTAAAGCACATGGTGGGGACATCACAGCTGTAAATTTAAAAAGCGGCGGTGCCGTGTTCCGTTTTACATTAAATTTGGAGGATTCGCAAGATGAACAACAGGTATAAGATTTTAGTGGTGGAGGATGAGGCTAACATCCGCAATTTTGTGATGACCCTGCTGGAAGCAAATGATTATCAGGCAATCGGTGCTTCTTCCTGTCGGGAAGCGCAGCTGATGTTTTTGTCGCATCGTCCTGATCTGGTGATTCTTGACCTTGGTTTGCCGGATTTGGATGGGACAACATTTTTAAAGGAAATTCGAAAAGAGTCCAATACGCCTGTTATTGTCTTGTCCGCACGCAGCGATGAAACGGATAAAGTGTATGCATTGGATATCGGTGCGAATGATTATGTGACCAAACCGTTTGGCTCAGCAGAATTTGTTGCTCGGGTGCGTTCTGCTTTGCGCAGTACGCAGTTGAGTGGCAGTAATGCCAATCTGCCGGGCGGAAAATTTGAATCGGACGGTCTGATGATTGTATATGATTCCAGACAAGTTCTGATTGATGGAGTGGAAATCAAACTGACCCAAACAGAGTATAATATTTTGGCACTGTTATCGAAACATCCCGGAAAGGTGCTGACCTATTCTTTTATTATCAAATCTATTTGGGGATATGACGACTATGGCAGTACCAAAAAATTACAGGTCAATATGGCAAATATCCGAAAAAAATTCGGTGCCAAACCGGGCAAGAAGAACTATATTTTTAATGAACTTGGTGTCGGTTATCGCATGTGTGAGCCGAACGAGGCTTGATTTTGGCATTCTTAACTGCATCTTTACCGGAAGTTGTGATATAATCGTTTTGCAATGTGGTATATTTTATATTGCTGTGCGAATATCATGTATGAGGTGAAAGTATGACAATTTTTGATGTTTTGGTTCTGATTGGGGGTTTGTGCCTGTTTCTGTTCGGCATGAACATCATGGGCGATTCGCTTGAGCGCAGAGCTGGCGGAAGCTTGCGTGCTTTGCTTGGCAAATTGACCCAGAATAAGGCAGCCGGATTTCTGACCGGTCTTGGTGTAACCGCCGTCATCCAGAGCTCATCCGCTACAACGGTAATGGTGGTTGGTTTTGTAAACTCAGGACTGATGAGTCTGCGTCAGGCAATCAGCGTTATTATGGGTGCGAATGTTGGTACGACGGTAACCGCATGGATTTTGAGCTTAGGCGGTATCAGCGGTGATAGCATTATTTTGCAACTTCTCAAGCCGACTTCGTTTACACCAATTCTTGCATTGATTGGTATTATTTTTACCATGTTTGCAAAAACCAGTCGGAAAAAGGATACCGGTATGATTTTACTGGGATTTGCAACGCTGATGTTCGGTATGGATACCATGTCTGGTGCAGTGGCAGGCCTTGCAGATGTACCAGCATTCCAGCAGATGTTCCTGCTGTTTAAGAATCCGCTGCTTGGTGTTCTGGTTGGTGCACTGTTAACCGCAATTATCCAGTCAAGTTCGGCATCTGTCGGTATCTTACAGGCACTTGCAGTAACTGGACAGGTTTCATACGGTGCGGCAATTCCAATTATTATGGGACAGAACATTGGTACCTGTGTGACCGCATTGCTTTCTTCAATCGGTGCAAATAAAAACGCAAAACGCGCCACATTGGTACATCTTTCCTTTAATGTCATTGGTACAACTGTTTGGCTTGCCGTATTCTGGGCAGTATCAGCAATTTTCAAGCCGGCATTTTTGGATGCATCTACCAGTCTGGCGGGAATTGCAGTAGCGCACTCCGCATTCAACATCGCATGTACTGCATTACTGTTGCCAATGTCCAGTCTGCTTGAAAAACTTGCTATGAAACTGGTACCGGAAAGCAATAAGAAAAATGATATTGTTACCGAACTGGACGAGCGTCTGCTGGGAACACCTTCCATTGCGTTGGAAAGTTGCTCTAATCTGACCATTGAAATGGCGGATCTCAGTGTGATTGCACTAAAAAACAGCTTACTTACACTGGAGCATTATAACAGTAAACTGGGTGATGAAATTCATAAAATGGAGGAAAAAGCTGATCATTATGAGGATATTTTGGGTTCTTATCTGGTAAAATTAAGTAGCCATCAGATTTCTGATCATGACAGTGCGCAGGCATCCAAGCTGCTAAAGGTAATTGGTGATTTTGAGCGTATTTCTGATCACAGTGTAAATATTCTTGAATCGGCGGAAGAACTGCACAGTAAGGGCATCGTTTTTTCTGGTGATGCACAGAAGGAACTGCATCAGCTGAATGCTGCTGTCAGTGAGATTCTGGAACTTACAAAAGAGGCATTTGTCCACAATGATCTGGTGGCTGCCAGAAAAGTAGAACCGTTGGAGCAGGTTGTTGACCAGCTGAGAATCAAACTGAAAAACAATCATATTCTGCGTCTGCAAAAAGGAGAATGTTCTATTGAAGCAGGTTTTGTCTGGGCAGATCTGTTGACCAATCTGGAACGCACCGCAGACCACTGCTCTAATATTGCGGTATGCATGATTGATACAGCAGAGAACAATATGAATATGCATGAGTCGCTGCGTGCAATCCGCAAAAATGACCCACAGTATCAGCAGCAGCTTGCAGCATATCTGGATAAATATATGCCAAACGGAAATTGATTTATCAGGTTGATACCGTCCTGTCAATCAGGATGTTGTCAGATTTGATATGATAAGAAAATGAAAGAAAGGTGATATATCTCAATGGACAGTTCCGACAGTAGTGATTGTACACTTGAAAATTCAATATGGGTGACGGCAATGTAGTACACTGATTTTTGAGAAACGATAATTTATTTAGCTCAATTTCAATCACCATAATTTGATAAAGGAGAAGTATTATGGTAATATATAGCAATAGCAGCTATAACCCCAGTATTCGAGCGGTTTTATAGCTGCTATTATTTTTATTTACGACTTTTTAACGACTAATATCCCAGTTTTTTGCGTAAACTATCCGTAGAGGAGTGCCCATAAACCTCTGAAAGCATTTTCAAATTAGACCATCCTCCTAATTTTGCAATAGCATAAATGTCTACACCAGACAACGCCCACAGCGTAGCAGCAGTATGTCGGAGTTCATGGCAATTTAGTTCTGGTATGTCTATTCCTTGTTGCTCATAATATTTGTGCATTTGTTTCAACAATTTTTTATATTGCCTGCGGAATACTTGCGGATTTTGTGGGCAATCGTTTCCCGTTACGTAATAATCTGAATTTGTACGCCGGGTTTCCAATAAATTGTATAACCAGCCTGGAATCGGAATTGTTCGCACTCTATGTTTATTTTTCGTTTTTCCGATTTCTACAATGCAGGAGTCATCTTTTTTATAATAGACTACGCTTTTATTTACCGAAATAGTTCCGGGCGGTGTGATGTCATTCCATTGAAGCCCTAACAATTCGCTACAAGTGACACCAGTATACAACATGATAATAATTGGGAAACCTTGTGGCTTATCCATGAAATAATTTTTTATCAATTCACGTTGTTCTTTGGTATAATACCGCTTTTGCTTTGGTGTTTGTGTTGATTGTGCTATTACATGCGCATTTACTGGATTTTTTGTAATTAGATTATTTTCAACTGCTGTTTCTAATATTTCCAACAATCGCACCCGGATAATTCCTAAATATCCTTTTGATAGTGTAGTTGAGCGGTCATTCAGAAATTTTTGTACATCAAGTGGACGAATTGCAGAAAGCTGGTATTTTCCGAACTCTGGTATTAAATGCTTGTAAATAGGGGTAATATAAGTGGATTGCAAAGTATTTCCCTTCACTCTGTTTCTTGCGTAGGTATCAATATACATTTTTGCATATTCTTCAAATGTTATATCATCCGGGCAATTCATCCGTCTATCTTTGGCGGCTATGTATTCTTTGCCCTTCTCTTTGGCATCCTGCTTTGATATACGTGAATAAAAATGTTTGTATATTGCAGAACCGTCAATTTTTCTTCCTACAATCATTTTAACTTCATACAAGCCGTTCGATCTGGACGGCTTTTCTTTTTTAGGACGTCCCAAGACAACACCACCTTTGCATGATACAGATTCAGACGGCGTATAACAGCGTATGGAGCGTTATAAATCGTCTGGAATGAAATTATATTGTAATTTCAAAAGTAACTTGTATCGCCGTTCTAATGCCTTACAGATTGCTTTTAAAATCAACGTAGATAATATTTTTTATTCTGCGAACAATTCTTTTTGAATGGAATATTTTTCATCTTTTAACATTAGCTTCATTTCGGCTCTAATTTCTGCCTTATCGTCTAAATCAAGTTGCACATATAAAGAAAGTGCCTTTACTGTTGAATCATCATATTGTTTTCTAATTAGTTCATCTAAGTTTATTGTTTCAAATTCTGCCTGACACGGTTTTACACTGTTCTGGGGTTCTAACCTTTTGGTATCAACTGGATTACTATCATTTTCCCAGCCCATTAAATATGCTGGTGTCGTATGTAATGCTTGAGCTAAATTATATATTTTATCTCTGCGCATGTTCTGAATCATTCCAGTTTCCCATTTACGCACTGTACTTTTTCCAACACCGACTTTTCTTGCAATTTCTTCTAGCGTTTGACCATTTTTTTGTCGTAGTTCTTTGATTTTTTGAGCCATACTATCGTTTGACATATAATTGCGCCTCCTTAGAGTTACTAACTGTATT
>JAHHTP010000015.1 GCA_020024615.1 Oscillospiraceae bacterium | reverse complement strand
GCCTTTTCTCTAATGGAGTGTGATAGAAATTTTGATTTAGTTAACACTCTACTCTAAATACATTTTAACAAAAATGGGCAACCCCATCAAGAGATTGCCCATTTCACAATTATGCGTTTTTTTCTTGCTGCACAAAGTTTGGCATCATTTGATGTAACTTTGATGTATGATGTAGTTTTTTATGGTTTCCGTGAATTACGGAACATCCCGTTTTGAACAGCAAAACGGTACATCATTAGTACAGCTTAGCACCTGCCGGAATATGAGGATCAACCATCAGGCAATGGAGCTTTTCAACGCCTTCTTCATGATGGACAGCGGAAATAATCATACCGCAGGAATCGATACCCATCATCTTGCGAGGAGGCAGGTTGGTGATAGCAATCAGGGTCTTACCAATCAGTTCTTCTGGCTCGTAAGTGTCGTGAATACCGCTCAAAATGACTCTATCAACACCTGTACCGTCGTCCAGAACGAATTTTAAGAGCTTCTTGGACTTCGGAACAGCAGTACATTCCTTAACCTTTACAGCACGGAAATCAGATTTTGCAAAGGTGTCAAAATCGACCATATCAGCAAATAACGGCTCAATTTCAACCTTGCTAAAATCAATCACTTCATTAGAGATAATCGGTGCTGCGGATGCAGCAGAATCTTCCGAAATTTCAACTTTTTCTTCCTTTTTCGGAGCATCCGCTTTATCCAAAGACTTCATTGTTGGGAATAACAGTACATCACGGATTGCCGGACTGTCTGTCAATAACATAACCAGACGGTCAATGCCATAACCGATACCACCTGTCGGCGGCATACCAATTTCCAGAGCATTTAAGAAGTCCTCATCGGTGTGATTTGCTTCCTCATCACCAGCAGCAAATGCTTCCTCCTGTGCAGCAAAGCGTGCACGCTGATCAATCGGATCGTTTAACTCGGAATATGCATTACACATCTCACGACCATAGATAAATAACTCGAAGCGCTCAACATGACCCGGCTCAGATACTTTCTTCTTGGTCAACGGAGATACTTCAATTGGATGATCACAGACAAATGTCGGCTGAATCATTTTATCTTCACAGTATTCCTCGAAGAACAGATTTAAAATATCGCCTTTTTTGTGGCGTGCTTCGTAATGAATATTATGCTCATCAGCAACTTTTTTAGCTGCTGCATCATCTGCAATTTCATCAAAATCAATGCCTGTATACTGTTTAACTGCTTCTTTTACCGTAATGCGTGCAAACGGTTTGGACATATCAATCTCAACACCGCTGTAAGTAATCACTGCACTGCCACAAACAGTCTCAGCCAAATAACGGAACATACTCTCGGTCAGTTCCATCATACCCTCATAATCCGTGTATGCCTGGTACAGCTCCATTAAAGTAAATTCCGGGTTGTGTCTAGTATCAACACCCTCATTACGGAATACGCGGCCGATTTCATATACTTTATCCAAGCCACCGACAATCAGACGTTTTAAATATAACTCTAAGGAAATACGCAGTTTAACATCTTCATTCAGTGCATTATAATGAGTCTCAAACGGTCTTGCTGCTGCACCACCTGCATTGGCAACCAGCATAGGCGTTTCAACCTCCATAAAGCCGCGTCTACCCAAAAAGTTACGAATCTCGCTGATAATCTGAGAACGCTTTTTGAAGGTGTCTTTGACTTCCGGATTCATGATCATATCCAGATATCTCTGACGATAACGGGTATCAACATCCTTTAAGCCGTGCCATTTTTCTGGCAACGGTTTTAAACATTTGGTTAGCAGTGATACTTCATCCGCTTTAACGGAAATCTGACCTTTCTGCGTACGGAATACAACGCCAGTGATACCAACAATATCTCCAACATCATATTTTTTAAAATCAGCAAAAGACTCGTCACCCAGATGATCTTTACGTACATAAGACTGCACTCTGCCAGATGTATCAACGATATCGACAAATCCTGCTTTACCCATATCTCGTTTGGACATGATACGGCCTGCAATCGAAACGGTTTTACCTTCATATTCTTCAAATTTATCATTGATATCTGCCGCATAGGTATCAACCGGATAAGAAGTTTTCTGATACGGGTCTTTGCCTGCCGCCTGTAAATTAGCCAGTTTATCGCGTCTTACCTGCAATAACGCCTTTAATTCCTGCTCAGTCTGCTCATGCTCAACAGCCGCATTCTGGTTTTCCAGATGTTCCATAATATATCTTTCCTTTCTTTACCAGATACACAGTAATTACTGTGCTGCTTCTTCTTCGGTGCGATTGATTTCTAAAATCTCATATGGAATACTGCCAGATGGAGTCTCTGCTTCAACAACTTCACCTTTTTTGTGACCAAGTAAAGCTTTGCCAACCGGAGATTCGTCGGAAATGCGTTTATTCACAGAATCTGCCTCAGCAGAACCCACGATTTTATAAACATTCACTACATTTCTCTTTAAGTTTTTAACAGTAACATAAGAGCCAACGCTGACTTTATCGATGGAAATCTCGGATTCATCCACAACCTGTGCAATTTTAAGCATTGCTTCGATATCAGCAATTCTCTTTTCCAGTTTTCCCTGCTCATCTTTTGCTGCATCATATTCCGCATTCTCGGACAAGTCACCCTGAGAACGAGCCTCTTTCAGTTTCTCTTTTACCTCAACACGTTTTACGGTGATGAGTTCGTTTAATTCTTTTTCCAGATTTTCATATCCCTCTTTGGTCATGGTAATTACCTGATTTGCCATCCTGATTCCTCCTGTATTTTATAAGGTGGGTCAATTTGCCCCCCATGCCGATATATTTCAAAATACCGGCTATATTGCCGGTATCCTTAATATTATATATGAAATTTTCTGTTCTGTCAACCTCTATTTTTTAGCACCCAAAACTTCCAGCGCTTTGGATAACTGTGGATCATCATTTAAGTCTCCAAACAGGATCATCTGCTCCTGTTCCTTGGTGACAGATACTTCATAAGTCGGTGCAATTCCAATTTTATTGAAAGAGGTACCGCTATATGGAGCAAATTTTGCAGTTGTAATATTGATTGCCGAACCATCCGACAATTCATACAATGACTGCATAACACCTTTTCCAAAACTCTTGCTACCAACAATGGACGCCTTTCCAAAATCACGCAATGTTGCAGAAAACAGTTCTCCAGCGGATGCAGTATTGCCATTCTGTAACACTACCATAGGCAGATTGATTTCATCTTTATCAGAAGTATGCAGCACTTTGGTTTCGCCATTGTTATATTCAGCCGTTACCAATGTACCCTCGCCGACCAGCATATCCAGACATTGACATGCAGATGTCAAAAGCCCACCGCCATTATTACGCAAATCAAACACAATTCCTTTGGCTGAGTGTTTCTCGATATATTTCAGCGCATTTTGAAACTGCTCAACTGTTTTACCGTTGAATCCGTTCACCTTCACATAAGCAATTGATCCCATCATTTGATAGGTTACCGTTTCAATATCAAAACTAGAACGAATCACAGTATAATCAACATTTTCATCTGCACGGCGAATGGTAATAACTACCTCGGTTCCCTCTTTTCCGGATACCAGATCGGTAATTTCATTCAGACTTTTCTGCAAAACAGAATCTCCATCAATTGCAACAATCAAGTCATTCTGCGCAATACCCGCTTTAGCAGCCGCGCCTTCTTCGTTGAGTTTGATAATCTTAGCATAACCAGATTCATCCAGTTGCAGTGTAACGCCGATTCCCACCCGCACACCAGTATTGGACAACTTTTTCTTCTGATATTCATCGGCTGAAAGATAAACCGAATACGGATCATCCAATCCCGCTATAAAACCAGCCGCAAGCGCATCTTGCAGCGCCTGCTCATCTGGATCACCATAAAAGTTTTTCTTGATAGTCGATTCCATCTCTCTGATTTTTTCATAGACATCCTCTTTGCCAGTAATATTATAAACCAGCGTATCGAAGGCGTTTAACGAAATCATAGCGGTGACACTGGCAGTAACAGCAATTGCCAGCACCACGATGGTAATGGCTACACCCAATGAAATTTTTTTATTCATGTTTTTTCCTTCCTGTCATACGCCTTGCCAAATATATTACCAAGGCTTGGAAACATAGTTCAGCGGATTCACTCTGACACCATTTTCACGCACCTCGAAATGCAGATGATAACCAGTAGATCGGCCTGTTGTGCCAACACCAGCAATACGCTGTCCCTGCTTTACCTGCTGACCAACTGATACATCCACACTGTTGCAGTGTGCATATAAAGTAGAATACCCATCTCCATGTGAAATAATAACATAGGTACCATAAGTTGTTCCGGATGGACCAGCAGCAATTACAGTGCCACTCTTTGCGGCTACAATAGCTGATTCTTTTGGTGCTGCAATGTCCAATGCACCGTGGTAACTTTGAACACCAAATATTACACGCGAACCGAAATAGGATGTAATGCGTGCAGAACTTGGACACGGCCAAACAAAGCCACGTTCTGAAACAGGTTCAGAAGAAGCGTCTGGAACATTATAACCCTGATCATTATTCTGTGTTTGGTTATTTAATGCTTCCTGCTGCTTTCTGCGTTCCTCTTCTTCTCGGCGTTTGCGTTCTGCCTCCTCGCGACGCTTGCGTTCTTGTTCCTCATATTTTTTGATCAGAGCCGCTGTCTGCTCTTCCAGTTTAGCTGCCTCTCGCTCATTTTCCTGAATATTGGAAAGATATTCTGCTTTCTGTTTTTCCAGTTCGTCTTTGGATAATTGAACCTCGCTGATACCAAACTCAAGCTCTTTTACCTTATCCAGATACTTCTGTCGGGTCAACTCTGCTTCTGTCTGCTGTTTGTCAAGTGTGGTTTGAAGCTGATATAACTCACCTTTCTCCTGATTTAAGGTATCTATCAATTTATTATCATAAATCGAAATCCGACGCATCGTTTCTGCATGAGATAAGAATTCAGAAAAGCTTTTGGATTGCAGTAGAAGTTCGATTGCAGATGTCTGAGAAGACAGATACATAGCACGAATTCGCTGACCGAACAGTTCTGTATGATCTGCAATATCCTGCTCTTTTTCTGCGATACCTTCCTCATTCTGAGCGATCTGTTCCTCTAACACACCCAGCTTCTGCGCATACAATACTACCTGATCCTGTGCATTATCGCGCTTTTTCTCTAATAATTTTTGCTCTTTTTCCTGATTCGCAATATCTTCTTTCAAAACATCAAGTTTTTTCTGTGCCTCGCTATTTTCCTTTTCAAGCGCATCAATCTTACTCTGCAAAGCATCTACATCAGCATAAGCAAGTACCGGTCGATTTCCTGCCGATTGTACACATCCAAATAAAACAGCAGCGCAACAAAACAGAGAAACGCCTTTTTGTATCCATTGATTGTTTTTCCCGTGCATGCCAAACACCTCCGTTATACACGCGCATACTTCCGTATGCTGATTAAACTTCCAAAAACGCCAATTGTAATACCCGATACCGCAAACACAATTCCCAACGGTAGGGCAACATCTGAAAACTCTAAAATGTTCTGGAAAGCCGATTGTAACCAGCCGGAATGTTCCGATACCACATGCTGTAAAACGCCATTATAGCACACTGCGGTGCAGCCAAAAGACAGCAGTGCGGAAATCATTCCCAGCGTCATACCCTCTACAATAAATGGGATATGGATAAATGTTGTAGTCGCACCAACATAACGCATGATGTTAATTTCTTTACTTCGGTTAAAAATCGTAACCTTAATGGTATTGATGACGATAACCACTGCTATAATAGCAAGTGCTACAATCAAAATAAATCCAAGCGAACTAACCATCCTGCCAAGATCAGTCAAAGTAGACGCAATATCGGTTGCTGCTGATACACTCATAACGCCATCCAGCTTTTCTAGTTCGGATGCTGTTTTTTCAAACTCAGCAATGTCTTTTACATTAACAACATATTTTGCTGGTAGCAAATCTGTTTCCAAACCGTCCAATAGGTCAGCATTCTCGCCAAGTGCTTCTCTCTGTTCCTGCATTGCTTCTTCACTGGATACATACTTGATCTGATCTACATTCGGATTGGTCTGAATCACTTCACCGATTCGCAAAGCTTCATCTTCTGGCATTCCATCATTCAAAAAAACAACCATCTCATTTTCGCTCTGTACAAAATCAACTAGCGAATTGATATTAAGGGACAGCAAACCGGCGGCACCAACCATAATTAAACAAATCGTTAATACACCTATTGCGGTGATGGACATCATCCGGTTTCGCCACATATTTTTTAACCCTTGTCCGATCAGATAGGACAAATTGGATATCCTCATTCTGTTTCCTTTCTATGTAAAACCGTCACAGTATCGTATCGCTCGAAACCCGGCCATCTTCGATCCGGATTACACGCCCACCAAAATCCTCAACCAACTCCTGCTCATGGGTTACCATCACAACAGTCGTTCCAAATGAATTGATGCCGCGCAGCAGTTCTACAATCTCATAAGAAAGTTCCGGATCAATGTTTCCAGTTGGCTCATCCGCAATAATAATTGGCGGGGCATTGATCAAGGCACGCGCCAAAGCAACTCTCTGCTGTTCACCACCCGAAATCTCATGCGGGAACTTTTTCGCTTTATGGGACAGACCCATCAACCCCAGTACATAAGGGACTCTTTTCTGAATATCCTGCGGTGCTGCATCGGTCATCCGCATGCTGAACGCCACATTTTCATAAACATTCATATCCGGAATCAATCTGAAATCCTGAAATACGACTCCCAAAGATCTCCTGAACTTCGGAATCTGACGCTGCTTTATTTTATTTAGATCTACATCATTGACAATAATCGAACCAGAAGATGCAGCGCGCTCCCGGAGTATCAGCTTAATAATAGAACTTTTACCCGAACCGGAAGAACCAACAATAAACGCAAACTCTCCGCGTCTAATCGTGAGTGAAACATCTCGCAATGCCATAGTATCCTTATCATATTTTAAAAACACATTTTGAAACTGTATCATACTATTTTGTATCATGAAATCTCCCTTCCCGGTAAAAGCTTTTCCACCTGAATTTTACACACAAAAAAGAAACCGCCGAATAAATGCAGCTGGTGGCCGTAGCCCTCCCGCAGCAACGGCGGTTCTCTCCCATATACAAATCAGAACTTGGTCGGGTTAGCGTTCAAATATTTCTTAACCATCAGTGCAATTTTAAATACAATAGCATGGTCAAATTCACGCAGATCCAGACCGGTAATCTTTTTAATTTTTTCCAGACGGTATACCAATGTATTACGATGAACAAATAGGCGTCTGGAGGTTTCAGAAACGTTCAGATTATTTTCGAAAAATTTATGAATGGTAAATAAAGTTTCCTGATCCAAAGATTCAATAGAACCTTCTTTAAAGACCTCTCTTAAGAATGACTCACACAAGGTGGTCGGCAGCTGATAAATCAAGCGTGCAATGCCTAAATTCTCATAGCTGATAATGGTTTCTTCATTTTCGAATACCTTACCAACCTCAATCGCAACCTGCGCTTCTTTAAAGGAACGAGCCAAATCCTTAACGGTATTAACTGGTGAGCCGATACCGATAGTTGTTTTGGTATAGAATTCGCTGCTTAAAGTATCAACAATCGAAGCTGCCAGTTTTTTCAGATCTTCCGATTTGGTTTCCGAACGCAGCTCTTTGATCAGAACAATATCATTTTCACTGATAATAAAAACAAAGTCTTTCTGTTTATCCGGGAACAGGTTCTGAATGATATCATATACTGAAACATCATTGACAGTAACAACACGAATTAAGAAAGCGACACGGGTAACATCCGCATTAAAATGTAGCTCTCTTGCTTTAATATAAATATCACCCGGCAGAATATTATCCAAAACAACATTTTTAATAAAGTTGTTTCGATCATATTTTTCATCATAATACTGTTTGATATTCGTAAGCGAAACTGCAAGAAGGGAAGCATATTTAGAAGCCTGATCGTCTACACCTTCAACAAATACAGCATACTCCGGACGAACATGCGGCCCAAACGGTTTATAAGTGTAACCGTCACGCACGAAGGTATCCTGACCATCTGCCATATCCAGAGTTACATATTCATTAATTCCACCAATTTTAGACAGTTCGCTGCAAGCAATTACCGAGGAATTTTCATCAATAACACCAATTACTCGATTCAAGCAACCGCGCATCTGATGAATTACACCCTGAAATAATCTGTTAGACATTGTTACATCCCCTTATATTATAGTTATTTAAGAATCACTAGTACAAAATACTTTGATTTTGCGCATAGATCTACTATCTATTATATTTTACACAATTTTTAAGCATTTTGCAACCCTCTCTACGAATTTTTACATAATTTTTTTATTTTCCTTATTTGTCATCGCAAAAGCATTATTGTTATAACGCAATATATTTAAACCATAATAATAAAAAAATATATATTTTATGTAGTATTTCGTGGACAAAAATGCATTTACTGAAATTCTGGCATTCATGTTTTACACACCATGACATCTGATATGTAATTATTTTGTAATTATATTGTAACCTATGCGCAGATGAATTGTGTTACGATTTTATGAACAATTCTTAAACATCCACAAATACCAAAAACGGCATCCCCAAAAGGAGATGCCGCATATATAGGCTATCCGTTTTAACAAGAAATCAGTTGCAGATAACCTGCTCAGTCTCTTTATCGAATACATGGATATGATCAACATCCAGAGCCAATTTAATGGTATCACCAGCTTTAGCGGTAGAACGCGGGTCTACACGAGCGATAACCTGAAGTTCGCCCATAGCCATGTATAAGTAGGTCTCAGCACCCATTAACTCGGTTACCTCAACATCGATGTCAATAACAGCTTCTTTTGCAGCTTTTTCAATGTAGTCTGCCTCATCGTGCATATCTTCCGGACGGATACCTAACAGAACTTCTTTACCAACAGATGCTTTAACTGCATCGTTAACTTTGTTAGCCGGTAACGGAATGGTGTAAGATTTGTCATCATAACTAAACTCTAAGCCGTAGCCAGAACCAACAACAACTAATTTGGAATCGATGAAGTTCATCTGCGGAGAGCCAATGAAGCCTGCTACGAATACATTGCACGGTTTGGAATACAGATTCTGTGGGGTATCAACCTGCTGAATAATACCGTCTTTCATAACTACGATACGAGTACCCATGGTCATAGCCTCGGTCTGGTCATGGGTAACGTAGATGAAAGTGGTACCTAATTTATGATGCAGTTTAGACAGCTCGGTTCTCATCTGAGTACGCAGTTTAGCATCCAAGTTGGATAACGGCTCGTCGAGTAAGAATACCTGCGGCTCACGAACAATAGCACGACCTAAAGCAACACGCTGACGCTGACCACCGGATAATGCTTTCGGTTTACGATCCAGTAAATGAGAGATATCCAGGATGCGTGCTGCTTCTTCTACGCGTCTCTTGATTTCATCTTTCGGTGTTTTTCTTAATTTCAGACCGAATGCCATATTATCAAATACGGTCATATGCGGATACAAAGCGTAGCTCTGGAATACCATTGCGATATCACGGTCTTTCGGAGCAACTTCGTTTACGAGTCTATCACCGATGTATAATTCACCTTCAGTGATGTCTTCCAGACCAGCAATCATACGAAGAGTAGTCGATTTACCACAGCCAGATGGACCAACTAAAATGATAAACTCTTTATCTGCAATCTCCAGATTAAAATCCGATACAGCTACTACGCCGCCAGAGTATTTTTTATAAATGCCTTTTAACGATAAGCCTGCCATTTAATTATACCTCCTGAGTATAAAGTTTATTTACGACAACTATATGATACCATATTTTATCCTTTTTGAAAAGTAACGAAATAACCAAAGATTGATGGATTGGTTTGGTTAAGTTCACCAATTAGGAGCATAAATAACAAATTTGGAAACATCGATAGCCCAATAAAACCAAGTAACATCATAATATTCGGCTAAATTGCACAAAATTTATTCATACTTTTTTGCATGAAATTATTGCTTTAGTTCATCTGGAAACATTCCAATAAACTTGATTTTTTACACCCTATCCAAATCCGCAATAAGCACACATTCGTCTTTATTAAGAGGACGACATCCCCCCTCTGGAAGCGTTTCATCCAGCCAAAGTTTCCCCATGCGCACCCGCCGCAGGGTAACAACTTTATTTTCTCTTGCTTCAAACATTTTCTTGATTTGATGATATTTCCCTTCACAGATAATCACTTCACAAATTGTAAGCCCATCATTCCCATCAGAAAGCTTTCTTAGTTTTGCCGGAAGACAATGTTCTCCGCTTTTTAAAGTAATCCCTTGTGCAAAAGTATCTATATCTGCTTGGGTAATTTCATGGATAACTCCAACATGATAGGTTTTTTCAATATGGCTTTTGGGAGCCAAAATTCTATGTGCAAAATCACCGTCATTGGTCAACAACACAAACCCAGTAGTGTCCTTGTCCAATCTGCCAGCCGGAAACAGGTCTGAGCGGTATAATTCTGGTGGAATCAGATCCAAAACCGTTTTTTGTTTTTTATCCTCAGTGGCACTTACCACGCCCTGTGGCTTATTTAACATATAATACACATACGGTTCAAAACCGATTCTTTTTCCTGAAAGTAAAATTTCATCCGATTCAGGATTAATTTTAAAATCCGCTTGTTTTATTACAGTGCCGTTGACCATGACAAGGCCTTTACGCAGAGCTTCTTTAATCTCCCGGCGAGAACAAATCTCCTGACTGCTAAAATAGCGGTCAATTCTCATCTTTTCCATTTCCTGTTCCTTTCTATCTAAAACAAAGCTTCACAGTGAGGCATCATATCAAAATATGTCTGATCCGCAGACACCAGCTGTCCTTCACAAACAATCAAGGTAATGAGTTTTTCTTCTTTGGCATCTGCAAATCGATACAATGTTGCCTTCTGTCCCATATGATTTTTTAAATCAAGATGCTGGCTTTCCTGCAATTTTAGATATTCCTGATATACAGCATTTTCCTCTTGTGGCAGCGTAATCTGCTTAATTGCAACAGGCGGATTATTTACTGCTATTCCCTGTCGCAGCAGCATTTGTGTACAATCCGCCGCATTGGTAATCACCAAATTTGGAACCGGTTTCTGCCTTTGAACCCAGAATACACCCCCAATTGCAGCCAACATACAAATTACTATTCCAATTAACCATGCACTCATATATCTTGAAATACGCATACAGCCTCCTGCACTCCCTCTCATCGCTTATTATACCATAAACAGAATATGCAGGCAAATGCTTTTTCAGAATGCATATAAAAAATCCGGTATACCTGCTACCTACGCAGATACACCGGATTCAAACGGCAAAAAGAATGAAAATGATGTACGATTATGTTCTCCATGATATCCCTTAATATAATAAGGTCTCTTGATTTTCTATGATATTCTGAGATTGAAGTCTTAAACGATCTGCTATCATCGCGATAAACTCTGAATTGGTTGGCTTTCCCCGTCCGGTATTGATGGTGTACCCGAAATATGAATCCAGCACCTCAACATCCCCACGATCCCACGCAACCTCAATAGCATGACGAATTGCGCGTTCTACTCTGGATGCCGTAGTAGAAAAAGCTTTTGCAACTTCCGGATACAATGTCTTGGTAACACTGCCTATCATATCCGGCTGTGCAATTGCAAGCATAATCGCTTTTCGAAGATAATTATATCCTTTAATATGTGCTGGCACACCAACAGAAAAAATAACATCGGTAACCAACATCTCCAGTGTAACATTACCATTATTCGCAGCTTTTCTGAATCCGGCAGGTGTAGCTGGCATTTTTACACGAAGCATGCTTAAAATACATTCCTTCATGTATTGCATATCGATCGGTTTAATCATACAGTATGCACCGTAACGGATAATCTCTTCCTCCAAAAATTGATTTCCTTGCGGTACAACGACGATGACCGATACATCAAACTGTTCTTTCTGCAGTTTGTAAAGGATATTAATAGCATCGTAATGTGGCATAACAGCATCCAGAACCACTACTTTCGGTCTGGTCTGCTGAATAGCCTCCCAAACTTCTTTGCCATCCTTTTTTGTCAAAATAATCTCATGATCTGCGTCACGAAGCATTTCACGGCACTGAAAACCGAAATCCTCGCTATCATCACCAATAACAATAACTTTCTTCCCCTGTGCTTGCATGGGTATTCGTTCCTCCTTGCGTCTTACTACTTTTCGCCGCATTTTTATCTTATCATATTTTAAGCACCAAATCAATAGCTAATTTGACCCAATTTTTATACCACAAATATAAAAGCTTGATTTTGAAGTTTTATAATCAGAAATAATAAATAAATTTAAATTACATCCAGAAAATCTCTTATAATCTTCTATTTTCTTATAAACGCTCCTTTTTATTCTGCCACTATTATCATTTGTCGAAGACTTTATCCAAAAAATTAATAGATATTCACTTTTATATCATAAAATAATCTAAAACAAACTGATAAATATCGCTTATTTCTGACATCAAACACAAAAATATATTATATTATCCTATTCCCCATTTGAGAAATAGGAGTTATTCTTTTTTATTGGAACATTGCATATTTCCTTTTGCTCTTACTTCTTCTGCTCCTGCGGAATCGGCGGCGCATCCAGACTGTTCTGAATCTTTCGTGTATGCAGCTGTGGCAGGTAGCTTTCAAACAACTTGTTGATATATACCGGCAGCGTTTCATAATAGCTGATCATATTTCCGGCACTTCCTCGATCCGGCATCATCTGGCCATAAAGATCCAGATACTGCATTGCATACATCATCGCCTCACAATATGCTTTACCAAGAATTGTGCGCTCCTCGTCTGAAATCTCTGGTAATGTTCCGGTTTCATCCAGAATCTTTTCACAATCCTCAAACGCATCCTTCAATAGTGCCATTTCCAGCATACAGTTTAAGTGAATCACACTACACTGACAGCGATTAATCATCAGACGCAGAAATGCAATTGACTGTTCGGTACGGGCAAAGGAAAGTAGGACATCAAAAGTTTCCACTAAAACAGCGTACTGTTCTTTTGCATATTGCAAATCAGCTGCTTTGTATTTACGCACACGCGTCACACCCTTACGATTAATCCAACATCCAACATAGCAGAAACCAACATTAAACAGATTGTCGCGGCAGTATAAATCCAGTTCGGACATTCCTTTGCAGGCAGCAACAAACATTTCTGCATTCTCAACACCAATCTTAGCTGCAAATTTCTGATAAAACACTTCCGGTTTCTCCACCTTGATCGCAGCATCAGCCGCATAGCACAGGGCAAGCATATTCTCAGCGGTGCGCCAATGATTGATACACACACCGAAAATACTATCAGTCTTTGGCTGGGACAGCAACTCATAAATACCAGCAGATGCCTGCTGCTGAATATACATATTACCATCAAACTCTGCCCATGAATAAATCATGGTATTCTGCCAATCCTCATTTGTCAGCTGCATGGCAGCAATCGAATTCGCAACAGCACAAGCTCCATGCGCTGCCAGAAAGCTCATCTTAACTTCCTTCGGCAAAACGCTGCGCATCAGTGGCAGAAGCATTCTTAATGCGTCATGGTTGGTAATATACATACCGCAGCGCAGATCAATGCCACGCTTTGGCATCCAGTCCGCCTTATGCTCCAACGCAGTCAACATGCGTTTTAAACAGATGATACCGCCGCCGTAACTGTATGGAACAAATCCCGGATCATTTTTCAGTTTTCCGTTTTCATCCAAAGCCGCATCACCAAGTAGCATTCGGGTCTGCTCAGTCATATTTTCAGCTGTTAGTTCTATTTCGCAACGCTCGCCACATTCAAAAGAAATCAGTTCCAGCGTGTCAATTCGAGGATAACGATCGCAGACATCTTTTAGCATTTTTGTGGTTGCTGCAACATCATCCGACGGCAGTTCTACCGACAGTGTGACGGTCATGTATGCCTCTTTTGCCGCTGCAATCAGTTCATTCAACCAGTAAGAAGCATAAGCATCCCGCTCTTTGGGATTGTCATATACCATCTCTGCCTCTGGGATACAATAAACTTCACGATTACCGAGTTTGGAGGCAAGCGGACTGTCTTTAGGGATTGGATGACGCTGTCCGTAGAAGAAATTACCGGCATATTCGCCTTCACCCGGATTGCAGACATGCCACTGCCCGCCGTAACTGTGGAAAGTGATTGCATTCATGCGCATCCGGGCAAGATTATAAATATATTCTTTCGCATCTTTCAGCGGATAGGCCGAAATATCCATCGGGAAATTAATATGCTGCCGGATGCCGCGCAGCCGACATTTCGGATGCACCTCTTTACAGATGCTTAAAAATGCCTGCAAATCAAACCCATTTGGAATGGAATATCCATTCGGCTCAAAAAATACACCCGCATCTGCCAGTGCCTCATATACGCCACATAACACTGCTGACGCATTCGCACCGAAAATCTCCAGTGTCTGACCATCACCACGCAACAAATAGCTTTCATTGTTCAGATTCTCATCCACATACAGCCGCACAGCAGCGTCCCCCATGCTTTCGAACTGAACATTTGTATAACGGCTTAAAAATGCTGTTAATTCCTGTTTCGCATAGGTTAATCCTTCTGAAACAGCCTGAATCATAAATTTCATCATCATTATCCCCCTTTGACACAGCAATCTGTTCTGCTGTATTTTTCCTAATTATAAGATCATTTCACCTATTTGTCAATATAAAATAAAACAGCCTTCGACAAAATTCGTCAAAGACTGTGTTCCTAATTTACTTTTTCGGCTGATAAATCATGCTATTTACTGCATATACCGTCACAAAAGCCTTGCAGTCGGTTTTATGAAGAAAATTCATTAGCTTACCATATTCATTCTTATCCACAATGGTAATGATCTCATGACGCCTGATTTCCTGGTATGCTCCGATTGATTCATAAATGGTAGCGCCACTGTGCAGTTCATGCAGGATAAAATCCTTGATCTCCTGCTCTTTTTCGGAAATGATACAAACACGCTTTTTGATATTGGAACCGAAAATGAAATGATCCAGCACGATACCATTTAAATAAGTACCCAAAATACTTAAAATCAATGTTTTTTTATCCGACACAAATATAGCAGATACCGCTACGCACATTCCACACAAAGACATTGCTTTTCCCAAATCCATATGGAAATATTTGTTGAGGATTTTGGATATAATATCCAATCCTCCTGAAGAAGCATTTCGATTGAATAGCATAGCGAGACCAATGCTTACCACAAAGATATAACATATCATTTCCAGAAACGGATCACCTGTCATCGGCTGAAAATTCGGAAAAAAACGCTCGAAAACACCAATAAACACTGGAAGAATGATTGATGTATATACCGTCTTTCCACTAAACTCCTTACCAATCAAAACAAATCCCAAAATCAGAAGCAGTACATTTAATACCATTGTAATTTCAGAAACCGAAAACGGAATAAAATTTGCCAGAACCACAGCCAAGCCGGATATACTGCCGATCGAAAATTGACTTGGCATTAAAAAGAAATATACCGCTGCCGCTACAATCAGCGTCCCGATGGTGATCATCGTCCATTCCCAAATTGTTCTCCATACCTTTTTGCTATTCACCTGCATCGCTCCTTTTAATATATTTTGTTCTTATGTTCACAAATTTAAATTTTATATTTTCGTGTCCATATACTTTGTGCCATATGTAATTGCACCTTTACATATTAATAAAAGATAGCAGTTACAAAACGAACTGCTTTGTGACTGCCATCTGTATCATACTATTTTATAGACACCTAAAACAAGCAAGCTGTTTCTGTTATGATTTGCGTTTGCGGCAAAGGTAGATGTCCAGTTTTTCTTTCATCTTCTCTGGCATTTCTTTACTAACTGGGCAACATTTGGCATTTGCCATTCGCTCAGTAAATGCATAGATAAACTCCATATCAATCAGCTGCTGTTCTGCACTCATAACCGCCAAGGTATCATAGCTGTTATGAATGGTGGTTACATTGTTTGGAGCAATTCTTGCAAAGGATACTGCCGGAATACCTTTATCAGCAAACGGCGTGGAATCGCTGGAATATACATCTGCATGGGAATCCATACCGAATCCATACTCACCTGCAAAGTACTCAATATAATGAACCAGTTTTTCCTCAGAAGTACAGCAAGCTAAGAAATGACCCATAATGCATCCGATCATATCCAGATTGATGACCATAGCAATTTTAGAAAGTTTGTCCTCATGGGCAGCACAGTAAGCCTTTGAACCAAGCAGACCTCTTTCCTCCGATCCGCACCAGATTATGCGTACACCATAACGGTGAGGAACCTTTGCAAACTGCTCAGCAGCATACAGCAGACCAACACTACCAGACATATTATCATAAGCACCATTGGATAACCATGTAGAGTCATAGTGCGCAGTCATTACAATATACTCATCAATCTCACCCGGCATATCCAGAACAACATTGCGAGATTCCCCTTTATATTCATCCTGTGCAATCACAATTTTAGCTGTTTTCCCATTGAGCGCAAATAATGCAAGCGCATCTTTGACATTGATGTTGACACCTAATATCTTATTGCCTTTGCTGACATAGCTGCGCAGCTCACGCTGGTCAATATCACGATCAGCGTAATGAGTATCGCCATCATAGGTGATAAAACCAACTGCACCGTTTTCCAATAAATCCTGATAAGTCCAGTAGCCCAGATAACCGTCAATCATAACGATCTTACCTCTGCACTGGGAAAGAGAATATTTATCTTTATTCGGCATGTAATAAAGCTCTGCTTCAATCTCACCACTACCGCAATTTAAATAACCTTTACAGGTGATTTTTTTGCCATCAACATATAATTCAGCCTGCTGCATCGTAGCCATATCGACTTCAAACGGCTCAATCTCAGCCTGTAAACCAAGTGCTTCACATTTGCCCTGCAAATATTTTGCTACCTTTAATTCTTCTTCACTTCCGCCGGTGTGAACATAAGCGGTATCTGCAAAAATTTGATTAATCTGTTTTAAATCCATAATAATAGCCCCTTCTTTATAATATCAATAAAGGTGCAGGCAAGCCTGTGTCCTTTGTTTTATTATAACATAAACTTTTCACTTTTGCAAATTATCCTGTTAAACCAAAACCTTCACCACAATCTTTTTAACTGTGGATTTTTCACTGACTTTCAGTCCTGGTTTATGTGCATCCTGCGGAAAAAACACTGCAAAATCTTGCGATTTAAAAATTAGTTTTGCCTGACCATCTCCATCATAAAATCCTGCATCGTTCTCCTGACTGTATGTCTGAATTTCAGTACAGTTTGACAATTGCGCGCTTTCCATAGCCTCCTCACCGCTTACAATACACTGAATGTCAATATATCTGCGGTGTGCTTCAAATACATTGCTGTCCTTTGTAGTATATTCCTGCACGCTGGCATACACCTTCTCCCCGTCTAGTTCATACTTTCCGGTCGGAAGATTCTCTGCAACAGCGCGTCTGATAAATGCAAATCCAAGTGCAAAACCTTCATGGTAGTTTTCGTAAATTTCTGCGTTTTTCATCTGATCAAAAATCATAATGACATCCCCCTTTTTTCTCTATCATAGCATAATCTGATTAAAAAAGTCAATACAAAAGAAAACTGCCTTTCCATAACGGAAAAGCAGTTATATGCTATCATTATTCTACGGTAAAGTTATCGAAGTAACCCTGAATCAGAATAACCGGCGTACCTTTGTCACCAGAACCGGAGGTTAAATCGCATAAAGAACCGATTAAGTCGGTCAACTGTCTCGGGGTAGTGCCCTGGGAAGCCATATTACCAACCAGATTATCTTTTTTAGCTTTGATGCTGTTGGAAATTGCTTCCTGCAATGCAGCACCGCTTAACTCAGCAAAATCGTTATCTGCCAGATATTTTAATTTCAGCTCATTCGGGGTACCGATTAAACCATCGGTATATGCCGGAGAAACAACCGGGTCTGCAAGTTCCCAAATTTTACCCTGCGGGTCTTTGAATGCGCCGTCACCATATACCATAACCTCAACATGTTTGCCAGTTTTCTGCAACAGAGAAGCCTGGATATCACGAACTAGCTGTCCGCAATCCTGCGGGAACAGTTTGATTTTATCCTCGGTGGATTTATTGGAGCCCAATAAACCGTACTGAGCATTAAATCCACTGCCGTTAACCGAAGCAGTCAGAATATCATCTAAGCCACAGACAACTTTAGCACCTGCTTTTCTTAAAATGCGTTTGGTGCGTGCTCTGGTATGAATATCACAGTTGATGATACAGTCGGTATAATCTAAAATCGTTTTTGCCTGATTTGCAAATACAACTTCAACCTCTGCACCTTCCGCTTTGATAATATCACTATAATAAGCTACATAGTCAACACCGGTAAATTCATGTACATTTTCGCCAAACAGTTCACGATATCTCTCTAAAGACAGTACATCCGAATACGGATTTACACCTGCTTCATCTAACTGATCGTAGGTCAGCAATGCATTTCCTACTTCATCACTCGGATAGCTTAACATTAAAACAACTTTTTTAGCGCCTCTTGCAATACCCTTTAAGTTGATTGCAAAACGGTTACGGGATAAAATCGGGAAAATTACGCCAACAGTTTCCCCGCCTAATTTTGCTTTTACATCAGCAGCAATATCGTCTACAGTAGCATAATTACCCTGTGCGCGTGCAACAATCGACTCTGTTAATGCAACGACATCTCTGTCACGAAGTTCAAATCCTTCACTCTCAGCAGCAGCTAATACACTGTCTACCGTAATATCTACGAGGTTATCTCCTTCACGAATAATCGGGCAACGAATACCTCTAGAAATAGTACCGACTCGTCTTTCCATTTTTTTACCTCCCATACAGTAACCTTTGCGATTACCACACACTATATTATAACACATTTACACACAGTAATAAAGAAAAAAATTTATTCCAAATCAAGCTTTTACATTTTATTCATATTTTAGCCATACGAAGAAAACGCATTCATAAATTAACAATAATTCAGCAGATACAAACCAAAAAGTCCACCTAAAACAAGCAGACTTTTCTTTACTCACTTATGATATAGCCGCTTAGTTTCATACTGTGCTTCGCAGCTGACATTGATTCCCAGCCGCCGCAACAGCATTTCATCCTCATCACTTAAAATAACCGAGAAATGCGCATCACTTCCACGCAAATTATCCAGTTGCTCTTGTGCTTTCTGCGCAATTGGATTGGTCAGTGCCGAAATGGTCAGTGCCATTAAAACCTCATCGGTGTGTAAGCGCGGGTTTTTGTGATGCAGATACTGGGTTTTCAACTGGCAAATCGGCTCTAAAACCGAAGCAGAAATTAAATCAAGACCATCATTGATACCAGCCAGTTTTTTCAGTGCATTCAGCAATAATGCAGAAGCTGCTCCCAATGTATCGGATGTTCTGCCGGTTACCAATCTACCATCTGCCAATACCAGGGCACCTGCCGGTGCACCAGTATCCTTCGCTTTAGAAAGAGCCGCTTCAACAGCCGGGAAAATTTCCGGGCAGGCTTCCGATTGATTCATCAGAAGTTCCAGCTTCTGGATTTCCACATCCACATTTTTGCCCTTGATGCGGTTGACACAGGCGGTATAGTAACGGCGCAGAATCTCCATACGAGAAGCTTTACAGCAGACTTCATCATCAATAATGCAATTTCCAGCCATATTAACCCCCATATCCGTTGGAGATTTATATGGAGATTCCCCTTGAATCTTCTCAAACATGGCATTTAAAACCGGGAAAATTTCGACATCTCGGTTATAATTAACTGCCTTAACATCGTATGCTTCCAGATGGAATGGGTCAATCATATTTACATCATTTAAGTCTGCGGTGGCAGCCTCATACGCCAGATTGACCGGATGTTTCAACGGCAGATTCCAGATTGGGAAGGTTTCGAATTTTGCATAACCAGCGGTGATGCCGCGTTTATGGTCATGATACAGCTGGCTCAAACAGGTAGCCATTTTGCCGCTGCCTGGACCCGGTGCGGTAACCACAATAAGTGAACGGGTGGTTTCGATGTATTCGTTTTTACCCAAACCATCCTCACTGACAATGCGCTTAACATCCGACGGATAGCCGTCAATCGTGTAATGGCAATAGCAATGTATACCGAGTGCTGTCAAACGCTTGAAGAACGCATTGGCAGAAGCCTGACCATTATAACGCGTTAGTACCACACTACCAACATATAGACCCATTTCCCGGAAGGTGTCAATCAGGCGAAGCACATCCTCTTCATAAGTGATACCAAGATCACCACGCATTTTATTCGCCTCAATATCTGCCGCATTGATGACAATTACCATTTCCACATCATCTTTCAGCTGCTTGAGCATCTGAATTTTACTGTCCGGTGCAAATCCCGGCAGTACACGGGATGCATGATAGTCATCAAATAATTTACCGCCGAATTCCAGATACAGCTTTCCGCCGAAAAAATCGATGCGTTTGCGAATCTGTTCTGACTGCATCGACAGATATTTTTGATTGTCAAATCCAACTGCCTTCATATTGGATCTCCTTCCATTTTCAGGTATCTTCTGCGCCTGATGCGCTTGTATTTCAATTAAATCTCACGCTCTATATTATAACACAATTCCCCCCCAAACGCAACACAAACAAGCACCTCTCCAAAATGAAGTTTTGAGTTATTTTTATATAATCATTTGTGGATTTGACCTAAAAAAAAACCTGTACACCATGCTTTCTGACACTTTATATTTTCTGAAAATTCTGCCAAATCCATTCAAATTCAAACACTTGTATTTTACCCGCTGTAATGCTATAATAAAAGCAGAAATAACCAAAATCTATAGGAGGAATGTAATATGCCATATTGTACCAACTGTGGCGCATCCTATCCCAATGGTGCAGCTCAATGCCCAAACTGCTGTATGTTGCTGCACCAACAGCCGTATCAAAACAATACAGTGCCAATGAATCAGCCGAATGTCAATAACAGCAGTTATTATCCAAACAATTCCCTGCAATACCAGAACAATCAAATACCGATGGGACAACCTCCTGTCAATAATGCCAACCATTATCAAAACAATATGCCGCCCTATCAGAATTATCAAGCACCACCGTTTCAGCAGACTATCATTGTCAACCAGCAACAGAATGTGGCAATGGGAAGACCCATCAATAAATGGGTTGCCTTTATCCTCTGCTTCTTTTTTGGAATGATGGGTGTGCATAAATTCTACGAAGGTAAAGTCGGAATGGGGCTGTTATATCTATTTACCGGTGGTCTGTTCAGCATCGGTTGGTTTATTGACTGTATCGCAATTTTATGTAAATCAAACCCATACTATAAATAGGAATGATAGAACTATCATTCTGTCTACTGAAAAATTCAAGCACCGATATATTATATCTTCATAAGCTATAATATCAATCATGTATACATAAAGGAGGGTCTACGATGAATACTCCAAGATGTGTGAATAAATGGGTTGCATTTTTACTCTGTTTATTCCTTGGTGTTCTTGGCATTCATAAATTCTATGAAGGGAAAATCATTTTCGGACTGATATACCTATTTACAGGTGGATTATTTGGTATCGGCTGGATTGTTGACTGTATTTTAATTCTGCTAAAACCAAATCCGTACTGCCCGTAATTTCTAATATTGAATTAAAATAGCACGATAGAAGTCACATTCTGTCGTGCCTTTTTTATAAAAGCCAAAAAGGCGCATCCATACAGATACGCCCTTATCATTATACTATTATTTCTCGTCCTGTCCGTCTAAGAAAATCGGGTTAGTCCATGCTTTTTTGCCATCTTTATCTATGACAGAGATACGGATATATTTGTAGTTACCGGTCCAACCGCCATCTAAGCTAAATTCAGCATGGGTCAGATCTCCATTCTGTGAACGAACAATTTGGGTTGGATGACCGTCACAGTGCAAACGAATCTTTGCTGCTGCGGAACATTCCACAACTGCTTTTTCACCATCTACATAGAAATTGTAGATTTCTGGGCCGCAGGAAGCATAGAACGCACCATTTTTCAGTGCTTCCAGAATCGCATTGATATTATTTTCTGCTCTTACCATGACCCACCCAACACAATGCTGATTCATTGCATGACCGTCATCGGTAGCAACACCATAGATCACTTTTCCCTGTCCAAGCAGTTCATCCCAGTAAGCTGCATCAGTATCCATATCATTCTCCATAACACAGCCACTGTTCCAGATTTCCATTGCAAAGTTGCCCTGCTGGTTTTCAAAATAGCGTGCTGGTGTATTGCTCCATTCCGGATGGCAATAGATCGTCAGATTCTTTTTCGCATGAATTTCATCTAAGTACGGCTGATACTCCTCCTGATTTTTCGCGGTACCGGATTCCAAACGCTGATCCTGCTCATATCCGTTGCCGTCCTCTTTGGAAGGACCGATGCATACAGTGTGGAAGCAACGAAACCCCTTACCATGTTCAAAGGTATTGTCATATTCCATACCTGGAACAATGGTGATTGGAAGTTCTGGTGCATAATTCTTAAAGTTGTAGCATCTGTGATCGGTCAGAGCCAAAAAATCATAGCCGTTCTCATAGTGTTTGCGGATAACTTCCTCTGGTGTGCCGACACCGTCTGAACGAGTGGTGTGACAGTGAAGACCGCCTTTGAGCATTTTTTCTTTTCCTGCAAATGCCTGCTGTTGTTTCATAATATTTTCCCTCTCTTTGTTTCATTTCTTCTGGCATATTATATCCAGTATTTCATCTGTATTATAGCACGAACCAAACAATCCTACAACTGATTATCTTGCTATTTCATCGAACCTTTATTGCAATTTTCTTTTTGATCATGTATAATAGAAACAGATTAAATTCGGAATCAAAATCTAATATTATTTAAAAGGAGAAAATTTATCATGGCCAAACCGAATATCATTGTAATTATGCTTGATGATATGGGCTGGAAAGATCTTGCCTGCACTGGCTCAACCTTTTATGAAACCCCTAACATCGACAGACTTGCAAGTGAGGGTATGATTTTCACCAACGCTTATGCTGCCTGCCCAGTATGCTCCCCATCCCGTTCCAGCTACTTAACCGGAAATTATCCAGTGTCCACTGGCGTCACCGATTGGATTGATATGGGAAATTTCCATCCTATTTGCGCGAAAATGGTGGAGGCTCCGTATCAGAAGCACATTACATTAGGAACTCCAACCATCGCCAGCATTCTGCATGAACAGGGCTATGCAACCTGGCATGTGGGCAAATGGCATTTGGGTGGTGAAGAATACTATCCAGAAAAATTTGGATTTGAGAAAAATATTGGCGGCTGCTTCTGGGGTCATCCAAAGCATGGTTATTTCAGCCCGTACAACCATCCGACTCTGCCGGATGGGCCAGATGGGGAATACTTAACTGACCGACTCACTGATGAAGCTATCAAACTAATTGCTTCAGAGGATGACCGTCCATTCTATTTAAGCTTCTGCCATTACTGTGTCCATGAGCCAATTCAGGCAAAAGAAAAAGACATTGCCTACTTCCGTGCCAAAGCCGAGAAAATGGGCTTATCTGATCAGGATGCTATTGTTACCGGGGAACCAATCCCAAGCAATCACAGCTGCAATGTAGAACGTCGTATGTATCAGTCGAATGCAGAATATGCCGCTATGATCTGGAATCTTGACGAGAACACCGGCCGTCTGATGGATGCCCTCAAACAATATGGAAAAGCCGATAATACCGCCATTATCTTCACCTCAGATAATGGTGGACTTTCCACCGCAGAAGGTTCTCCGACCTGTAATTTGCCAGCCCGTGAAGGCAAAGGATGGATGTATGAAGGCGGCACCCGTGTTCCGTTCTTTATTTGGTATCCCTCCAAAATCAAAGCTGGTTCCTGCTGTCGCACCTCCATTACCACACCAGACCTCTGCCCAACCATTTTAGACCTTGCCGGAGCAGCCGAGAAAACACCGGATAATCTGGACGGCATCTGCATCACCCCACTATTTGAAGGAAACGCATTGCCAGAACGCCCTATCTTCTGGCATTATCCGCATTATGGAAATCAGGGCGGCACACCGGGCAGCTCGGTCATACTTGGAAAATATAAATACATCGAATTCTTTGAAGACGGTCATGGTGAACTATATGATCTGGAAACCGATTTTAATGAGTTGCATAATCTGGTGAGCGAAATGCCGGAAAAATCCAAACAGCTGCGCACACTGCTGCACGGCTGGCAGAGTGATCATCACGCCAAATTTCCAACCTTAAATCCAAACTACAAGGGGTAAATAATATGAACGGAAAGATTATCTGTGAACTGCTTCCAACCGAAAGCAACACCCGCAATAGCGAAGGTGCATTTATCACACTGAAAAACGGAGATATTTTATTTGTCTATTCCTGCTATGGTGCCCAGCCTGGTGACAATGCCTCAGCAAATCTATATGGCATGGTCTCTAAAGATAATGGCGAAACCTTTTCCGAGCCGTTTACGGTCTACACAGCAAAGGAGATGGGCGTTGATAATCTAATGTCTGTTTCTTTTCTGCGTATGCAGAACGATGACATCGGTATGATTTTCCTTGCCAAAAGCAATGTTGATCAGTGCCTTTGCTATATTACCCGTTCTGCGGATGAAGGAAAGACTTGGAGCAAGCCTATTCTGTGCAGCGATCCGAAAGGCTATTTTGTTGTCAACAACGACCGTGCCATTCGTCTTTCTAATGGAAAAATCGTCATTCCGTCCGCATGGCATAAAACCGAATGTGCATGCAACGAAAACGGTGAACAGTATGTTTCAAAAATGTACCCAGGCCAGCTGATTTTCTTTGTATCGGATGATGATGGCTATACATGGAACACAATGGAAGAAAAACCGACCATCCAAACCACTCCACATTGTAACAGCGGATTACAGGAACCAGGAATGGTGCAGCTGCATGACGGCAGATTATGGTGTCTGTCCCGAACTGGATTCGGCACACAGTATGAATTGTTTTCCTCTGACGAAGCAGAAAGCTGGACCGAAGCACAGCCGTCATTCTTTACCAGTCCGTGTTCGCCGCTATGCATGAAGCGCCTGTCGGATGATCGTCTGTTTGTTATTTGGAATCCGGTTCCGCTATACAACGGTCGGAAAGAGATTCTGGGGACCGTATGGACCGGAGCAAGAACGCCGCTGGTCGCTGCATCCAGCACCGATGACGGCAAAACTTTCTCGGATTATACCCTGCTGGAAACGGATGAGGAACGCGGCTTCTGCTACACCGCCATTCATGAGCTATCTGATGGCAGCATGCTTCTAGCCTACTGTGCAGGCGGTATCGAGGATAAAAGTACGCTCTGCCGTTTAAGAATCCGCAAACTCTCCGCAGAAGAAGTCAAAGCAATCTAAATTCTATCAGGTACAGATCGTATAGGATCGGTACCTTTTTTATTGCCTATGCATCATTGGATTTACTTATTTATTCAACTGTGTTATACTATATGCTTGTATATACTTAAAAATTTTTATAAAGAAAAGGATAAACTATGTCAGAATCCATTCAGCAAAACAAATATCTGGGCGAAGAAAAAATATCAAAACTTCTCCTGAAATTTTCCATTCCCTGTGTCACCGGACTTTTAATCGGTGCTTTTTACAACATTGTCGACCAGATTTTTATCGGCAACAGCGAACTCGGATTTTTAGGCAATGCTGCCACCGGCATTTCCTTTCCGGTCATCTGCATTGCAAATGCCTTTGCATGGTGCATTGGTGATGGCTGTGCTGCATTTTTAAGTATCTGTGCTGGCCGAAAAGACACGCTAAATGCTCACAAATGTGTCGGAACTGGTCTGACCGGAACCTTTCTTATCAGCCTGCTCTTTACTATTATCTGTCTGCTTTTTCGCACACCACTAATGCATGCATTTGGTGCATCCAATCATACCATCAGCATGGCGGTAGAATATTTCACCATTGTGGCTGCATTCTTTCCTATTTATCAGCTGATGAATGTGATGAACAGTATGATTCGTGCAGATGGAAGCCCCTCTTATTCAATGGGTGCAATGCTAATCGGTGCAATACTCAATATTATTCTTGATCCGATCTTTATCTTTGTCTGCAAATGGGGCATTGCTGGTGCTGCATGGGCAACTGTTATTGGACAAATTGCCTCTTTTCTGTTCTGTTGCTGCTATTTCTTCAAACCTAAAAATTTCAGACTTACCTTCAAAAGCTTTATTCCAAGCTTTTCTATCTTAAAGAAAACCCTATCAATGGGTGCATCCACCTTTATCACCCAGATTGCCATTGTCATAGTAGCTCTCGTCTGCAACATCATGTTGGCAAAATACGGTGCATTATCTATTTATGGTCCGGATATCCCTCTTTCCGCATTCAGTATTCAGACCAAAGTATACGCCATTATCAACAACATTGTTGTTGGTATTGTACTCGGCGGACAGCCGATTTTCGGATACAACTATGGTGCCGGACGGATGGACCGTGTCAAAGAAGCTTATTTTATGGTTCTAAAGGTAACGCTGATTATTGGCTTTATTGCAACCCTGATTTTTGAACTCTGTCCGCAGATTGTCATCAATCTGTTTGGTACCGGAAAAGCACTATATCAGGAATTTGCTATTTACACCTTCCGCATCTATCTTTCTACCGTCATTGTCACCTGTGTTGTTAAAATATCCGGCATCTTCTTCCAGTCCATCGGCAGATCTTTGCAGGCTATTGGTTCTTCGTTAATTCGTGACCTGATCTGCTTTACGCCGCTTGCCATTCTTCTTCCAAAACTTCTGGAACAAAATGCAGCCGGAACCGGTATCTTCGGCATACTGATTGCTGCGCCGATCGCGGACATCATCGCCCTATTTATCGTTATAGGCTTAACTGTTTCCTTCTTCCGAAAATTAAAAACCGAAGCTTAAAAATAACCTCCTGCGGCTCATTATACGCCATCAGGAGGTTTTCTGTTTCTTATTGATATTTTTTCTTCATGGAGAATCCGCGTCCACTGACTTCGGTTACCCGAGTAATAATCATAAAACTTTCCGGATCAATTTCATGAATCAGTTTCTCCATCCGGGCCAGTTCACGATTGGAAATGACGCTCAACACAATCTGTGTTTCTTCTCTCAAATAGCCACCTTCACCGTTGAGCATTGTCACACCACGGTCAATCTGTTTTAAAATGGCCTCTCGAATTGCATTAGAATGTTTGCTGATAATCTTCACTTCGGTTCGAGTCGCACCAAGCATCATAACTCTATCCAGCACAGTCGTATAAATCAGCAAAAGCAGAACACCAAAAAGAATATTTTCTTTCGGACGGAAAAATGCCTGTGCCAGAATGATGCAAACATCAAATGCATACATACTAACCGATACCGGAATACGGAATAACTTCTGTAAAATCAGCGGAGGAATATCCATACCGCCGGTAGATGCACCATTTCGGATAACCAATCCGAGAGCCAATCCGATACCAAGTCCGGAAAAGATGGTACACAATATCACATCATCCGTTAAAATAAAATCCCCTAACAGCCAGTCCAGAAATCCCAGCATCAACGGATACAAAAACGAACTGGCGATGGTAGTTATGGCAAACTGTTTTCCCAATACCAAGAAGCCGATTGCCAGCATAATCATATTAAAAATAAATACAAATACGGAAATCGGAATATCAACAATATGTTGTATAATCAGTGCAATACCATTGGTTCCGCCGACCACCAGTCCGCCCGGCAACAAAAATAGCTTAACGGTCAACGCATAAAGGAAGTTGCCCGCCATAATTGGAAGAAACGATAATAATACCTGCCTAAAATTTTGTTTGTCTTTCATTTTTTACTCCTTTTTAACCATGATTATCTACAATTAGCATATTTAACTTCTGCCAGCGCTTCAGCTCTTTATTGGTGAATAAAAGCTGCTTGCAGAATTCATCTGTCGGTTCCTGCGGCGTTAGGGTCACAAAGCATTTAAACGCACATGGCAGAAAATCTCGGCTGGAAATGCCCGACAGCAGCCCTTCGGTCACATCCCGAATTTCAAACGGATTAAAGATATAAAGTAGCACCTCATCCAAACGATTATACTGATTAACAAATGTAAAACGAATGAGCATATCGCTGTAAATCACTTTACCAGTATAATAAATGGCACTGTTTCTGCCGTGGGGCGTCACCGCATGAATTGTTAGAGAAGCATTATAATCTCCCTGCTGTTCCTTGGATTCATAAATATCAATGATGCCGTCTTTGAGCTTATTGTGACGACCGTCATAGTAATAGAAATAAAGCCGTCTGGCTTCAAAAAAAGGACTGCGATATCCGGTTGGGATTGCCATGATTTCCTGCTCACGCACCGGACAATAATCAATCAGCTCATTGATATTGACATGCAACACTTTACTGATATCGTACAGCGTCTGGACATCTAGTGTGATTTCACCGCTTTCATATTTACTGACAGTAGCCCTGCTTTTATGAATCAAATCCGCAAGCTGCTGTAAGGTCAGTCCCTCATTTTTTCGGTGAATTTTAATTTGCTTTCCGACATATTGATTGATTTCATTCATATTAACTCCAATGTTTCCTTAGAATATATATTTTCCCAGATTGAGACATTCTTTTTTAATTATTAACAGAATATTACTAAAACATTATAGCATAACGAAACAAAATAAGTCAAGAGTTTATTATAAAGAAACTTACAGAGATTTGACTTATACAAAAAAAGAGATATAATATACAACTATACATTACTTTTAGATAGGAGCATTATTATGGAGCAGGAAAAAAAAGGTGGATTTAAAAGTTCCATCGGATTCGTATTAGCCGCTGCCGGAAGTGCAGTTGGTGTCGGAAATATCTGGAGATTCCCGTATCTCGCCGCAAAAGACGGAGGCGGTTTATTCATCCTGGTATATTTGATTTTAGTTGTAACCTTTGGTTTTACACTGCTAATAACCGATATTGCAATCGGCAGAAAAACCGGTCAAAACAGCATTCGCGCTTATCAAACACTGCATCCAAAATTTGGATTTTTGGGTAAACTCACCTTCTTGGTTCCAGCACTGATTATCACATATTATACTGTTATCAGCGGCTGGATTCTAAAATACATCTGTGTATACTTTACCGGAGCCAGTGAAGCAGCCGCACAGGACGGATACTTTACAAACTTTATCACATCCCCTGTATCCCCAATCGTATTTATGCTGATCATGCTGGCGCTGACTGCTTTTGTTGTATTTAGCGGTGTTGAAAAAGGCATCGAAAAATTCTCAAAAATCATCATGCCTAGTTTGGTTTTGTTAATTGTCGGTATTTCTATTTTCTCCTTGACCTTAGAGCATACAGACGCAAACGGTGTTACCAGAACCGGTCTTCAAGGTCTTGGTGTATACCTGATTCCAAACTTCGAAGGACTTACCTTCTCCCGCTTTATGGAAATCCTTATGGATGCCATGAGCCAGTTATTCTTCTCCTTAAGCGTATCCATGGGTATTATGATCACCTATGGTTCTTATGTAAAAAAAGATGTCAACTTGGACAAATCTGTTTCCCAGATTGAAATTTTTGATACTGGTGTTGCATTGCTGGCTGGCATGATGATTATTCCGGCAGTATATGTTTTCTCTGGTACCGACGGCATGACACAGGGTCCGAGCCTGATCTTTGTTTCTCTGCCGAAAGTATTTGATGCCATGGGCGCAGCTGGAACTGTTATCGGTCCTCTTTTCTTCATCATGGTTGCGTTTGCTGCATTGACCTCCTGTGTATCCATTATGGAAGCACTGGTCGGAAACTGCATGGAAGTATTTCATATTTCCAGAAAGAAAACCTGCCTGATTGTAGGTGTTACTGCTGCTGTCGGTGCTGTTCTGATCTGCCTCGGCTATAACGCACTTTATTTTGAACTCACCTTACCGAATGGTTCTGTCGGACAGCTTCTGGATGTTATGGACTACCTGAGCAACAACTTCCTGATGCCACTCATTTCGCTGATCTCCTGTATCGTAATCGGCTGGATTGTTGGTCCGAAATGGATTGTAGATGAAATGGAATCCAGTGGTCATGCATTCAAAAGAAAAAAATTATATCGTATCATGATCCGTTATGTTGCACCTGCTATGATGGCAGTTTTATTGCTGCAATCTGTCGGTGTATTTACCTGGTTCAAATAAGTAGAAAGGATGCCTTTTCAGGGCATCCTTTTTGTGATTGACAAAGTCACCCGCATACGATATACTAAAATTACATTTCATTTTATTTTAAGCATTCAAAGGAGTTATATGATGCTATATTTTGTTGGAATCGGTCCTGGAGATCCGGAATTATTGACCATAAAAGCTGTCCGCTTGATTCAAGAAGCCGATGTTATTGTATTTGCTGATGCAAAAACCGGCTCAAGTGTTGTCACAGACACCTTGGGCGATCTGCTGAAAGATAAAAAACTCTGCCCTGTTCATATCCCAATGAAGGGAAATCGAGAAGACTGGTTAAATGCCCATCAGCAAGCAGCTGATCAGCTGATTTCCATGCTGGACAAGGGTCATAATATCGTATATCCTGTGCTTGGGGATCCAAGCGTCTACGCATCCAGCAGCTATTTAATGGGTCTGGTGAAAAAAAGCCATCCTTGCCAAGTAGTTCCAGGCATTACCACCATGTGTCTTGCAGCTGCCGAACTTGGTATTCCGCTGTGCGAACAGGGTGAACGCGTCATCATTCAGGATCGATTTGACGCAAATCAGGAATTACCGTCTGACAATGTTATTATTATGAAAAGCGGAAAATCTCTTGCGGATTTAAAATCCTCTGTTGGTGAGCGAAATGCTTATGCCGTGCGCAATCTTGGTATGAAAGAAGAATGGAAAGGCAGTTTAAGCGATATTCCGGAAGATGATTATTCTTATTTTACCACCGTTATCGTAAAAAAATAATAACTATTGGCAAACCAAAAGCAGGTAGCTCTATGTTGCCTGCTTCTTTTTATAATCGGATGCTAATCTCACCACAGGATAAAACATCCTCTCTACCATCGTCATACCGAACAAGCAGCCGACATTCGTCATCTATTCCGTATACAAATGCACTGCTGTTTTTATTTGCGGAAAGAACCGTAACCGTTTTGCCAATAATCAAACTATATTGCCGATATTTTTCTGTGTAATCCGCCTTATTTTTTCCAGTATAATAATCCATAAACCGATTGATAAATGCAGCTGTCATCCGATTTTTCATATCGTTCTGCGGTATATCGAAAATTGCCCCGGCGATCTGTTGTAGTTCCTGTGGGAATCCGTTTTCTGGAAGATACACATTGATTCCAACACCAAGCACAGCATATTCCACCATGCCGCTTTCCAGACTTAAAGACGCTTCTGTCAGTATCCCACAAACCTTTTTTCCCTTGATGTAAATATCATTAACCCACTTGATCTGCGGCTGTTGGCTACTTACATCCTCAATTGCTTCACACACAGCGACTGCTGCCATAGTTGTCAATTTCAAAGCCTTTGTGGCCGGGCAGTGTACTGGTCGAAGCAATAGACTCATATAAATACCGGTTTTGTCTGGTGAAAAAAACTGTCTGCCATAACGCCCTTTACCAGCTACCTGCTCATTGGCGATAATCATATATCCTTCTAAACATCCAGCATTAGCTTTTTCACGAACCAGAGCATTGGAAGATTCTGCTGTTGCCAGCACATGAATATTCGTATTTTGATATTCCGGATTCAGATATTTGAAAATTCCCTGCGGAGATAAAATATCTGTTTTTTCTGATAAGCAATATCCTTTATTCGTCACTGCATCAATCGAATACCCCTCTTTGCGCAACACATTCACAGCTTTCCAGACAGCCGCTCTGGAAACACTTAATAGCTGTGCAATTTCTTCTCCTGAAAAATAAATTCCTTTATTTTTTTCAAACAGCTCCAATACTTTTTCTTTTGTTGCCATCTTACCACCTGTTCACATTCTTCTCGTTTTGACTTTCCACATCTTAAATCATCGTATTTCTACTTAAATTATACACCCAACCACATAGCTTTACAAGCAAAAACGGCAGGATTTTCTCCTGCCGTTACCTATTTAAATATTATTTTTTCCGTTTTTGGCTTTGCTGATCAACTGTGTCATGGTTCCCATCGGACAATAAACACACCAAGAACGCGGTTTACAGAAAATCATTGTGATGAATCCCAAAATCGTAGAAGTTAGCATCACACTGTAAAACCCGAACGCAAACTGAGCCGCCCATGGAGCAATATTGGTGGTATGATGTGCCCAATGCCAAGGAACCTTAAAGGTCCACAGCAGCGTAACCACCTGACGCAAATTCTGTGCGCCATCGAATACCAGATAGGTATTCCATAGCATCTGGAAAAACATAATAAAGAAGAAAATCAAAAAGCCATATCGAAACCATTTGCTCTTCATCCAGTTTGGAACATCCTTCTTTCGGGATAACCCAAACTTTCCACCCAGCAAGCCAAACAACTGACCGCGTCCGCAGTAACGATTGCAATATGCTTTTCCACCGCCTGCAATCGCAATAATCAACGGAATAAAAAAGCAAAGCAGCCCAAGCCATGCAAAAAGAATATTGAAAAATCCCAGTACCAGATAAGCTAAGGATACAATCCAAAGATAATCATACCAATGTTTTTTTACACCTGCACACTTTTTCATGCTTCTACCTCTTGAATCGTAATTACACTTGCTGGACATTCTTTTGCGCATTTTCCACAGCCCACACATTTTGAAAAATCTACCCGTGCTGTAATTCCTTTCACGATCTGAATAGCCGATAACGGGCAAACTTTTATACAGCAGCCACATGCTACGCAGTCATTCTGATCAACATACGCTTTTCGCTTCTTCAATACCATACTAAACACACTCCTCTATTATCAATGTATTTTATTATATCGCAAACAGTCTGCAATTACAGTGACCTTGTCACACAACACCTGTATTGCGATAGCCAACACAGGATGCTAATATACATGGAAACATATTCGATAAGTACGCAGATCAATAAATCTCATTCAAAAAAATACGAAAATATTAAATTTTATAAAGATTGCGGCTATGTACGCCAATATTCTTGATATAATATGATATATATGATATAATTGAAAAAATGCAGTTAGGAGGAGGATACATGTTTCTCAATATTGATGGTAATCTGATCCATTACCAAAAAAGTGGAAGCGGTCAGCCGATTATTCTATTGCATGGCAATGGTGAAAATTTGTCGATTTTTAAAGAATGTACCGACATGCTACAGCATTTTTTTACAGTCTTTACGGTGGATATGGCGGGGCATGGAAAAAGCTATCGCCCCAACGAGCTGCATTATGAATCTCAAGCGACAGACATTTATGCATTTATTCAGTTGCTTAAAATTCAAAAGCCTCTGCTTTATGGATTCAGCGATGGTGGAATTGTTGGGCTGATTCTTGCAAGCAAATATCCAAATTTGCTATCAAAGCTGATTGTAAGCGGTGTAAACATACATCCATATGGACTAAAAACGATAAACCGTTTTATTACCAGAGCACGATATCTGGTAACAAAATCCAAAAAAGCATGGCTCATGCTGGCTGAACCGCATATTTCCAGAAAAGACTTGGCAAAAATCAAGATTCCCACTTTTTTAACAGTTGGTGAACATGATTGCATTCGTCTTGCCCACACAAAATTTATTTGTAAGTATATCAAAGGCTGCAAGCTTAGAGTCTTTAAACGACATTTGCATGGAAGCTATGTAATCCACTCTCAGCAGATTGCTAAGTATATTTTGTCAATCTACCAGAACAAAACATGAAAAATATCGTATATGTTAAAGACTTTATACAACTTGGTGAAAGTGCTACCGCAAGCTTTACGTTATCTCCCGAACGGAAAGAACGAGCGGAGAAGCTATTCAGCGACCAAGAAAAACAGCGATTTATTGCAGCAGAACAGCTTACACAAAAGCTCATTGCCCAATGTTTTGACATTACAGATGTTCAAATATGCGGTCAAGTTTCGCAAAAACCCTATATCAAAAATCATCGGGATATTTGCTTTAGTCGCTCATACTGTGGCAATGGACTTGTTGTGGCAGTCGAAAACGCCGAAAGAATTGGCGTAGACTGCGAAATCATCAAACCGGTAGACAAAGCGGTCATAAAATACTTCTTCACAGAGCATGAAAAAAACTTTGTGCAGAATTATGAAGATCAAGCTGTCGCATTCACCTTGATTTGGACCAGAAAAGAGAGCTATATCAAGTGTATTGGTGAGGGTCTTCATTATCCGTGGAATCAATTAGATGTTACGCCAATACAGTTTAATCTGGCACATTTTCCAATATCCCTCAAAAACGACCTCGTAGGAGATTTCTATATCAATAGCTATCTCATAAGCGACACAGTATTATCGATCTGCAGCCCAAACGATGATCAGTTTCCCTCGATAATACAGGAATGGAGATGACATGAAGAAAATAATCATTGAATATTTTGAAAGTACGGTAAGCAAATATCCGCAGAATATTGCGGTAGGAGATATCGACAATCAACTAACATACGAGCAGCTTCGTAGCACTGCAAGAAATGTTGCCTGCCAAATTGCTTCCCATAATATCCGCAAAAAACCGATTGCGCTGTTTATGAAAAGAAGCGTTTCTCTGCCTGCTGCGATGTTAAGCGTTTTATACAGTGGCAATTATTATGTGGTTTTGGACTTTGAATCGCCCCGTCAGAGAATCGAAAAAATCCTGAACACCCTTTCTCCGGCTATGATTATTTATGAATCGGAATTTCAGGAAATTGTCGAAACTTTTGACGACTCTATTTGCAAACTAAACTACGAAAACGCTCTTTCATCAGATCAGAGAGATGATAATGTCATTGCAGAAATTCAAAAAAATGCTACTTCCAGTGACCCTGCCTATGCGCTGTTTACTTCCGGCTCCACAGGCGTCCCCAAAGGCGCACTGCTGACCAATTTGAATGTAATCAGCTATATCCACTGGTTCACAAACTGTTTCCACATCAACAGTGATACCGTTTTTGGCTCTCAGACTTCCCTATATTTTAGTATGTCTGTGTCTGATTTTTATGGAAGCATCTTTACCGGTGCTACCTATCAGATTATTCCAAAAAACTACTTCACCTTCCCTGCAAAACTGATTTCTTTTATGGATCAGCGAAAGATCAATACCATTTACTGGGTACCCTCTGCCCTTGGCATTGTAGCGAAATTTGACCTATTTAAGTATTGTCTGCCGAAAACACTAACAACCGTTCTATTCGCTGGAGAGGTAATGCCAGTCAAATACTTAAACTACTGGAAGCAGTATCTGCCCAACCTTCTGTATGCAAACCTGTTTGGACCTACGGAAACAACAGATATTTGCACCTATTACATTGTAAACAGGGATTTTGCAGAAAACCAGTCCTTACCTATTGGAATCGCTTGTGATAACTGCAATTTATTCCTGATTGACAACGATGGACACGAAGTTTTGGACAATTCTGTAGGCGAACTATATGTGGGTGGCCCCTTTGTTGCAAGCGGCTATTTCTGTAACCCTGAAAAAACAGCAGAAGCCTTTGTCCAGAATCCCTTACACGATCACTACAGAGAAACCGTGTACCGCACCGGCGACCTGGTTCACCGGAATGAATATGGTGAACTGGAATATGTAGGAAGAAAAGATTTCCAAATCAAACATCTAGGCTATCGCATTGAACCGAGCGAAATAGAAGCTGCTTTAAATACCGTAGAGCATGTAGAATTGACGGTTTGTGTGTATGACGCTGTTACCGATCGACTGCTTTTGGCGTACGAAAGCCAGAAGGATTTGAACGCAGAATTGGATGAATCCGCTCAAAACTTGTTGCCCCACTATATGCGTCCTTCAATGTTTAAGCGATTCGATATATTCCCCAAAAATGCAAATGGAAAAATCGATAGAAAAGAAATTTTAAATATCATGTTAAAAGTTTAATGGAGGTTAAAATCATGGAAAGAATTTACGCACTGTTGGAAAAAATCATCCCAAATGTAGACTTTAAGAATGCAACAGACTTGGTGGACTCGAAAATTCTAACTTCACTAAATATTGTGAAGCTGGTTGCTGCACTAAATGAAGAATTTGACATCGAAATTACCCCTCTTCATCTGCTGCCTGAAAATTTTAACTCTGTCGATAGTATGTGGGCTTTGGTGCAGGAACTGGATGGAGAGTAAGCACAATGCCCTATAAGTTTCTACTCGTTTTATCCATTTTCACACTTGTATCTATACTTTTTTACACAGTTACTCCGCAAAAACACCGCTATCTTGCGCTGCTGGCCAGCAGCGTACTTTGCATCCTAGTGATGAACGGCTTTGGTGCAGTTTTCATCCTTGCAACAATCTTAACCACTTATTTTGCCGGTATCCTCATGGATAACATTGTAGCAAAAAATGATACGACGGGGCTTGAAAAAGCTGTCAAAAAGCAAATCAAAGCAAAAGTGAAACAGCAGAAAAAAGTTGTCGTATTCTTCTATATCATTATTAATCTAGGCATTCTGCTTGCGCTGAAATACTTCAACTTTTTCAGCACCTCTACTTCGCAGTTTTTAAATCTATTCGGTTTCAACACCGTGCCGCTGATTATTAAAATTGCGGTACCGCTTGGTTTGTCCTACTACACATTGCAGGCAATCAGCTATGTTGTCGATGTGTTCCGAGGAAAGTATAAATCTGAGCGCAATGTGCTAAAACTGGCGTTATTTATTGCCTATTTTCCGCAACTACATGAAGGTCCCTTCGGAAGATATGACCTTTTAATGCCGCTACTTTCCAGTGGCAAACGCATCACAGTTGACAGTTTATACAGTGGCATTATTCGAATTTTATGGGGCATATTTGAGATCTTTATGGTTGCAAACCGTGCTGCTATCATTTCCGATGCCGTATTCAGCAACTACCAGCAATATGGTGGTTTCACAATTCTTTTGGGCGGTATCGCATTCACGCTACAGTTGTATGCAGAGTTTGTCGGTTATATCGACATTGCTCGTGGCGTTTCTAATATTTTCGGAATTGAACTGAGCAAAAACTTTGATATGCCATTTTTAGCGGAAAATGTTGCTGATTTCTGGAGAAGATGGCATATTTCCCTGGGGTCTTTCTTTCGAGATTATGTGTTCTACCCTGTATCCACCTCTCAGTGGCTCAGAAAGCTTACCAAAAAGATGAGCTTCAATGTAGGAAACTGTGTTTCCGTAACAGTGTCTTTATTTATGGTATGGCTCTTGACCGGATTGTGGCATGGCGCAAGCACAAAATACATATGCTACGGTCTTTATTATTTCCTATTGATTTTATCGTTCAATATTCTGTCCCCTATGGTAACGAAATTGATGCTCAAGCACAATATGAATCAGCAGAACAAAATCCTGAAAAGTCTCAGCATTTTCAAAACTTGGATTTTTGTCCTAATCGGCATGATTATGTTCCGTGCTGAAAATATGACAGTTTTTTTCAAAATGATAGGTTCTTTATTCCATTCTGGTGAACATTTTGAACTGTTCCAGATTCTAGAAGCTCCAGACTTTGCTGTACTGGTTCTATCCACGCTGATAATGATTGCAGGTGCTGTCATGAAGCTTTTCCACTATGATATTGAACAAAAGTATAATGCTTTAAAACCCTATCAGCGGTATAGTGTTTGCTTCTTCCTGTTTTGTGTGATTATTATTTTCGGTGCATACGGGTTGGACTACATTGCCCCAGACCCGATTTATGGAGGATTCTAATATGAATACAAAATTGAAGAAGTGTCTTGTTGCATTGGCTTGTGCAGTACTCAGTCTTTGCATATTTTTATATCTGAGCATGATCGTCACACCCAAAGATATCAACGACTCCGGCGGTTCCCTTTACTACAACGGTATGGGATTTCTGGCTGAGCCTAAGAACTCTTTAGACATCATGGTCTACGGTAATTCTGATGTGTATTCCGGTTTTATGCCGGAAATATTATCTAAAAAATATGGATATACCTCATATGCTTCGGGAAGAATGCTCCAGAATATGGAAAATATCAACGACTTACTGGAAAAGACTTTAAAAAATCAAGAGCCAAAGCTGATTATTTTGGAAACGGACTGTTTTTTTGAAGAAAGAAGTCAGTATGTAAGCGATTTTAATTTGTTTGCTCCAATCTTTATTTACCATTCTCGCTGGAAAGAACTGAAATTTAGAGACTTTTATCAGTATCCCAGCAGAAAAAACACAGTGGATGTCAACAAAGGCTTTATCAGCTCCGATCGAGTTGGTAATTTGGATTTTCCGGAAGATTATATGGGAGATCCCAATACAGCAGCCGCTGCAATATCCCAGCATAATACAAAGGAAATTGACGAGTTTATCAAAACCTGTCAAAAAAACAACATCCCCGTATTACTGCTGGAACTGCCAAGCCCACACTCATGGACTTATGCAAATCACAACGCTGTGCGTGATTTGGCAAATGAATACAAATTGCCGTTCGTCGATCTGAACATTCAGCACGATTTATATGGTCTGGAGTTGAAAACAGATTTCAAAGACAATGGAAATCATTTAAATAAATATGGGGCAGCAAAGGTAACCAAGTACATTGGATCATATGTAAAAGAAAACTATGGAGATTTGTTAACAAATTAAGAGAAAATATGCTACAATATTCACCACAAAGGGGAGAAGCATCTCATGGCTAAAGCAATGAAAAGGAGTACACTTATTCTCATAATCCTTACAACTGGACTGTGGACTATGAATAGTGGGCGTAATGATGGTCCTTTTCTGTCCCTCTCTATCACGGCATCCACATTTCTGTATCATTTTGGGATGCGGCTGTTTGTAGGGGCTGTGGTAAATTCTGTTATGCATAATCACGCGGATTATAATGCACCATGGTTTTGCCCCAGAAAATGGGAGACGAAATTGTACCAAATGTTACGTATAAAGTGTTGGAAACAAAAAATGCCCACCTATAATCCAGAGCTGTTTGACGGGAAAAAACATACAATGAGTGAAATTGCTCAGGCAATGTGTCAAGCAGAAATTGTTCATGAAATTATTGTATTACTCAGTTTTCTCCCGCTTTTGGCTGTAAATTATGTGGGGGCATTCCCCGTGTTTCTAATTACTTCTTTATTGTCTGCATTGTTTGACCTGAGTTTTGTGATGATTCAGAGATATAACCGCCCAAGAATTGTAAGAATTTTGGAAAAGCAGAAAAATGCTCGTCAACATGTTCTGCTCAGCAAGGACATTTCACGATTAACATAGTGATATTTTCGAGACAACAAACTTAGATAAAAAAGCGGCAGAGAGATGATCGGACTACTGTTCACGAGTAATTTATATTCAGGACAAAGCTGTTCGACTTATCGGAATAAGTTGAACAGTTCAAGAGTTTTTCCTTTAGGAGAATGAAAATGAGAAATCCAGAAATTGAAAATAAAATGTTGGAAATCGCAAAAGAGTTGATTGAGAAAAGGTATCCTACAGGCTGGGGCGGTGCTGCGGTGATCCGCACGCAGGAGGACCACTATTTTTCCAGTGTTGCGATTGAGACAGCCAACAGCTCTGCAATACTGTGCATTGAAGTCGGTGCCATGTGCGATGCACATAAATATAACGAAAAGGTCACCCATTGTCTCTGCATTGTGAGGGATGACGAAAATTCTCCGTACAAAGTTCTGTCTCCCTGCGGTATTTGTCAGGAACGATTAAGATACTGGGGGGGAGATGTACAGGTCGGTGTTACAACCCAAAACGGGGAACTGTTGTTTGTAGAACTGAAAGAATTACAGCCGTACCATTGGACAAAAGCATATAATGTGGAAGAGTTAGAGCGATTCACAAAGGAAAATTAGATACAATCTGTTCTTAGTCTTATTCCAATTTATCTAACAGCATTATACCATACAAAACCAAAAAGCGGAAGATGGATTTTCCTTCTTC